>JAIRPF010000168.1 GCA_031257115.1 Accumulibacter sp. | reverse complement strand
TGAGTTCGTCGGCAACGCTGCCGATGAGCTTTTTTGCCTCAATCGCCGTGGAAGATGAAAGTTCTTTTGCCTTTGCTATCACGGCTTTCGTATCCTCGTGCTCAAGAACACCGTCGATTACCTGTTGAGCGGATTTCCCGGCGGACAATACGAATGAGCCGGCCTTGCCCACAATACCTTGGTCGGAAGAAAGCTTACAACTGGCCGTGGATACAGTATCGGAAACCAAGTCCTTCAATGTCTCAATCTTGATTTTCATGATATATTTCCCAAATGGAGCGCCTTGTTTCTCTAATCGACCACCCTGCCGCCATGCTGTGACCGAGTTCCAGGGCTGGCGGTCGGGCTACCGGCAGTTTTCTGGGGGCGAATTGGGGTGTTGCCGCCGGAAAAGGTAACGCGGCCTTTCAGTTGCTCGGTTTTGTGTGGTTTCAGGTTCAGAAATTCCGACAATTCGCTGAGCGAGGAAAAATTTCGGCCCGTGGCGCGTTCGGCCAGAATCATTTTTGCCTCCGCCGCGCCGATGCCGGGCAGCGTCAGAAGCTCGTCGTAGTCCGCGACGTTGACGTCTATTAGATTACCGCTTGTCGAGGACGCCGCAGTGTTTTCCGTGCTGTGACGAGAGGTTGATTCACGGGTAGTATCCTCCCTGTATGGCGTCCGCGACTCTTCTGTTCGATTTGTTCCATTGCTCGTCATTCTGACTCTGGCACCATCGATCAATCCTCGAAGCCAGGTGCTCATTTTCTGGGACAAGAAATAAATCACGATCATGACAGCGATATTCATGAGAGCAGTATCCCATTTGAAGCCTCCGAAGAAACCCCTTGATTGCGTAAATACATAGCCGGTCGCAAAAAGGAAAAAGGCAATTTGCCCCCATCGGTTGTTGATCAAAGCTCCTACAACCGCAAGAAACACCAAGACCCCGAAAAAAGTTCCCATTGGTTCTCCTTACTTCAGCCGTAATGTCATTACGATCGTTTTGTCGGGCAGCACTTCATCGTCCTCGACGACCATACCTTTTTCGGCGGCGCGCGCCTTGACTTTCTCATAGACGGCGGTTTGCACGCAACGCTTATAGTCTTCGTCGACGCCGGATAGGTACTGATAAACCTGTTCGAGATTTGGCGCGTTTTTGACTTCGACCGTGAAAGGCGCATTTCCAACTTGGGCAAACAGCAGTTCCGATTGTCCGATCCGGCAAACGATGGAACTGTTGGAGCGTTTGATAGGATTTGCGCCGAACTCCTTCAGGGCGTCGATGAGCATTTCGCCGTCGCGGAAATTGGTCGGAAATTGCGCGGACGCCGTTGGGGCAGTATTCGGCAATGCGTCGAACACCTTGCGTCCAGCGGTAGCCTCGACGGCTGTCGTGAATTTGTTGAGCATCGTTTGCTCATGGGACTTCGAGAACACGGCGATCCACTTGCCGTCGACGCACTCCCAGAAAAAGAAATTCTTTTCGCCGTCGAGGTGGGTTTTGAGCAAACCGCCCTGCCTGATGACGTCATAGCCAGCTTTCTTGACCACCCGGACAAGTTCCGCCTCGGTCTTGAACGAGGAAGGAACGCGAACTTGCTGCGCCTCGCTCCAGTTCTTGAAATTCTCCGCGCTCATGACGGTCCATAAGGCGAGCGCAACCGGCAATAATGCAATGGAAACGGACATGTCAGCCTCCTTTGACGGTCTGCATTTCAACCGTCCGTTCAATTTCAGATTCTTCGAGGTAATACTCCGGTGTACGCTCCGAATCGATGGCCTCGGCATCGAGCAGTTGTTCGAGCACGGCAATGTAATCGGTGCATTTCTTGCCGCGAAAACCGAGGGTTTCGGCTTGTACCCGACCGTCGGGGAAGATTTTCAGCTTGATCTGTTTGCTCATGGTTTCCTCGTTTGTTTGGTTCCTGCTTGGGTTTTGAACCCGGATTGTTCATCAAAGCGTTTTGCCTGCCTTCGACCGCGACTCATCCGGCATCCATCCTGGGGATGAATGGTTTTCTCCCTTCTCCCTCCGGGTGAAGAGCCGGGGACGAGGGAAAAACGGCGCTTGCCGCATCGATACCTCCGTTGCGCCCGCTCGCGGCGGCGCGGTGCGATGCAGTGGATCGTCCGGGATCAATTCACTTTCTCCTCCGCCAGCTTTTCCAGATGCCGATAGGCCCGCGATACGGGCATCTTTCCCGATTCGACCGCCGCCATCAGCCGGCGCGCGGTGTCGGCGGGGAGGCGATTCCGCTCGATCAGGGCGCGCATCGAGACGATGAATTGCATCTTGTCGTCTTCCGTTATTTCGGCCTGATGTTCCCGCGCTTCCATTTCTTTTACCTGTTTTGCGTAGATATGGCGAAGCCGCTCCATCCGCGCCTCGTTCCTGCCGCCATCGAGAATCAGGCGGGAAACGCCGTAGGCCGCCGCCGCGCCGGCAATGCCCGCGCCGATGACCCAGCCGGCCGGAGTGGCGCCGACCAATGTAATCCCGAACGTCGAGGCGGCCGTTGTGAATAGGGGAATGGATGTCGCGCCAGCGGCCGTGGCGAGTGTTCCCGCCGCCGCGCCTCCCGCCAGCGCGCCCACCGCGACGATGCCGCTATCGCCCAGGAGACGCAGCCGGTCGCGCGGATTTTTTTCCAGTTCGTCGATCAGTCGCAATAGCTGTGCTTTCTTGTCGGTTTCGATCGCCGCCGCTTCCTGGGGATCGCCGCTCTGCCGCTGCCAGAGATCGAGTACGCGGCGCCTGGCGGCGGCAGCCGTTTCCGCCGCGCTGCTGGCCAATCGCTGCGCGCCCTCTATCGTGTTTTGCAACGTCTCGCCAGCCCATGCCTTGCCGCGCGCCGCCGCTTCCTGCGCCTGGTTCGCGGCAACGCCGGCGGCATCCGCCGCGCTACCGGCCAGTCGCTGCGCGCCCTCTATCGTGTTTTGCAGCGTCTCGCCAGCCCATGCCTTTGCCGCGTTCAGCCGCGTCCGCGCGCCAACCGCCTTGCCGCTCATGCCGCGCTTCCCGCCAGTTCATTGCCCACCGCGCGAAACAGCGCGATCAGCATGGCGAAGAAATCCTTGGCGATTTCCAGCGCGTCCTGCGCGATATTGACGAGGCTGCCGCTCATGTCGTACCTGCCCTTGTCCAGCCGATGCCCGGCGACGGCGCCGATGGCGACGCCGACGGTCAGCGCGACCGGGGCGAGCAGGGTTCCCAATACGGGCACGGCGTTGATCAGCGCCGAAATCGCCGCGCCGAGCGCCATGCCGGCGGCCATTCCCGGATTTCGCCGGATGAATTCAAGTAGCTTCAGGACGATGATCTTGCCGACGGCGAGTATTTTGCCGCCGATCTTGCGGCTGATCTGCGACAGCGCCTCCAGGCGGATGGCCGCTTCACGCGGCAGATCGAGGGCGCGCAGACTGGCGTAGAGATCGCCGGTCTCGATGTCCTCGGCTTCGATCTCCAGGAGTTCCAGTTCCAGCTCGGCCTGCGCGCGGGTAGGGCGAATGTCGTCTGTCTGGCAATTCCCTGGGCTAGTACGCTCGGCCTGCGCGCGGGTGGGGCGGATGATTTCCGCCGGCTCGGACCGTGGCCGCGATACGGTGGTTTTTTGCGTGCTCATGTGGGTATGTCTCCTTGCGATGTTCTCCTGATCAAAAATCCACCGACCTGCCGCCGCGCGCGCCGGCGACCTCGCTCACGCCGCCCTTCGCGCCGTCGCCTCCGCGCTCGTCCGTCTCGGCGGAAACGGCATAGGCCTGGCGATCCTCGGCCGGCGTCGCGGCGACCGCGCGCACGTTGGCCCATTCGCGCAGCCCCTGAATCTGTTCGGCCTGCGTCACCGATAGCGGCACGGTCTGCCCGATGGCGCGGATGAAATCGACCGGACGAACCGATCGTTCCTCGTAGAAGGCTTCGAACAGGCCGCCGACCACGACCGATTCGAGTTCGGCGCCGACGAAACCCTCGGTCAGGCCCGACAGGTGGTCGAGCATGATGTCGTTGATGACGAAATCGCCCTTGACCGTGGCGTCGGTCAGGCGCCGTTCGAGGTGCAGCTTGAGGATTTCCCGGCGCTCGTTCTTCGTCGGCAGGTCGACG
>JAIRPF010000062.1 GCA_031257115.1 Accumulibacter sp. | reverse complement strand
AAAGCAAGGTCAGAAAACGAACCGGCGACGCTTCACGTCGCCAGTTCGCCGCCTCCTGTCCTTCCTTAACGGCGATGATAACCGATTCTTGAGAAATGAATTGTAAAATATTATTAAATAGCAATTTGATCGGAATATAACAGGATTATCGACAAGTAGTAATCCGTTTTGTTCAATATGCCAAAAATGACCACGAACCCAAGAGATACGGCGCTTCGCGCCGGGTGTACGTACTGGATTCCCGCGTTCGCGGGAATGACGGGGTTTTCTTTGTTTTTCGTCGTGCCCGTTATGGTCAATGCTTTTCGCCTTTGACTTTTTCCGTGCCTTCCGTGTTCTTCGTGGTTAAATGAGTCTTTTTGCTCAATGAGTCGAACCATGCCTTCCACGGCGCTTTTCCGTTCTTCCGAGCTGCGCGGGATCGAAGCGGCCGCCGCCGGGCAACGGCTGATGGAGCGCGCCGGGCGGGCGGGGGCCGATCTCGCCGCCGCGATCCGCAAGGACGGCGGCGCGCCGGTTCTGGTTCTCGCCGGTCCCGGCAACAACGGCGGCGACGCTTTCGAGCTTGCCCGGCGGCTGCGCGAGCGTTTTTTGCCGGTGCGCGTGGTTTTCGCCGGCGACGCGGCCCGGTTGCCGCCCGACGCCGCCGACGCCTTCCGTCGTTTCTGCGCGGCCGGCGGCGCGACGTGCGCGGAGATTCCCGCCGGCACGCGCTGGTCGCTGATCGTCGACGGCCTGTTCGGCATCGGGCTTGCGCGCGAAATCACCGGCGTTTTCGCCACCCTGATCGAGGCGGCCAACGCCCTGGCCGAGCGCGACCGCTGCCCGCTGCTCGCGCTCGATTGCCCAAGCGGCCTCGACGCCGACACCGGCGCGCTGCGCGGACCGGCCATCCGCGCCAGTCACACGATCACTTTCATCGCCGCCAAGCCGGGATTGTTTACCGCCGACGGCCCGGATCATTGCGGCGAAGTGACCGTCGCTCCGCTCGATCTCGATCCGAGGGAATTCGGCGCGCCGCCCGGCCGTCTCGTCTCGCGCGAGCGGTTCGCCGGGCAACTGCGGCCACGGCGGCGCAACACGCACAAGGGCAGCTACGGCAGCGCCGGCATTCTCGGCGGCGCATCGGGCATGGCCGGCGCCGCGCTGCTTGCCGCCCGCGCCGCGCTGCGCCTGGGCAGCGGGCGCGTTTACCTTGGCCTGATCGACGAAAACGCCCCGGCGCTCGACCCCTTGCAGCCCGAATTGATGATCCGCCGTCCCGACCGGCTGCTGGCCGTGGAATTGACCGCGCTGGCCTGCGGGCCGGGATTGGGATTGGGCGGCGGCGAGAGCAACGCCCTGATCGAGGTGGCTTGCGGCCTGAACGTTCCGCTCGTGCTCGACGCCGACGCGCTGAACCGGATCGCCGAAAACGACGGGCTGCGGCGGCTCGTCAAGGCGCGGCGCGCGCCGACGCTGCTCACGCCGCACCCGGCGGAAGCCGCCCGGCTGCTCGATCACTCCGTTCGCGACGTGCAGAACGACCGCGTCACGGCCGCCCGCGCGCTGGCCGACGACTTCGCCGCGCACGTCGCGCTGAAGGGCTGCGGCACCGTTATCGCGGAACCCGGCGGCGCGTGGTCCATCAACGCCTCCGGCAACCCCGGCCTGGCCACGGCGGGCAGCGGCGACGTGCTGACCGGCATGATCGCCGCCCTGCTGGCGCAGGGCTGGCCCGCGCCGCAAGCGTTGGCGGCCGCCGTGCATCTGCACGGCGCGGCGGCCGACCGCCTGGCGGCCCGCGGCGTCGGCCCGGTCGGCCTGACCGCCGGGGAACTGATCGACGGCGCGCGCGAGTGCCTCAACGCCTGGATCGACGCCGCCCGCGCATGATGTCCTCTCCGGGAGATCGAATGTCGATCCCAGCCGTCTTCCAGCCGTGGGATTGGGCTCCAATCCAGATCGCCACTCGAAGTGGGGACGTCGGCAATCCCATCCGCCCCTGCCGGCCAAACGTCCCTGACTCCTCATTCTGGTCATTCCCTCGATCACCGAAATCCGGTTTGTTCATCAAACATCCACGTCTGAAACCCAACCGTCCGACTCCTTCCGCCTCGCGGCAAAGCCGCGAGCCACTTCCCTCTTGAGGGAGGTTTCCCCATTGGAGCGCGGGCGGGTGAAGTGCTCAATTTCGGCTCGTCGCGGCATCGTTTACCGAAAAACATTCTCCGGTTCGTCGATGCTCACGTTATACTCCATGCGTATTTTCCGGGCCGTTTTCCATGTCCACTATCGATTCCAAAGATACCGGCGGCGCGTCGCCCCAGTCTTCGCCGGATAATCCGTTCGAAGATGCCGCCAGGGCCGCGCCGCGAGCCGGCGCCGATGGATTGCGGAACGCGCTCGACTATCTGCGCGCGCTGGAAAACGTCGGGACGCCCGCCGCGCCCAAGGCCTCGATTCTGGAAATGCTGTACATGGACAGCATCAAGGCCATCGAGGCGCGATTGCCCCTGCTGGCGGAAATGCCCTTGCCCATTCCCAGCAAGCCCAGGCAGATCATCCGGGATATGCAGGACGTACTGGAAGCCCTGGCCGCGCTCCTGCTGACTCCCCCGGAGACGGAAAATGACGAAGGCGTCCCGGCACCCGCCCGCAGCGTGTCTTCCCAGGCGCTCTGGCGGGCCTTGCGCCTTCTTTCCCGCCACCTCCTGATCAGCAGCCTGACGGCCGCCCCGCCCGGAGCGGGCATCTGGAGACAGTTGCATCGCGTCTATGCCCAGGCCGGGCGGCAGGACGTCACGCAGAGCCATCCGGAAAACGCGGCGGGCACGCTCCAGGACGAATACTACGCGGCGATACTGCTCGGCTGCGCCCAGCCCACGTCGTTTACCGGCCGCGAAGTCCTGTTTCTCGACACGTATCTCGAACGCTTTTCCGAACGGGTCGACACGGGCGGCGACGTCCCGGCGGGAAGCCCGGTCACGTTTTGGATCGATCCGGAGAGCGACGCGCCCGCCACGCCGTATTCCAGAAGGCCGCCGGCGCCGGAAACGCCGGTCTACAGCTTTTCCTGCGGCCGCCTGGCGTCCCTGCTGGAAAGCCAGCTAGCGGCGCTCGAAACCGGCACGCCGGCAAGGCAGATCGATCTTCCCTCCTTTGCCAGCACCGACGCCGGGCTGGGCGTGCTGACCCGGCTGATCCATCTCTGGGGCAATCCCGGCAAGCGGCGCTTTCCGCGACGCAAGCAGAATTATCGTGGCAAACTCTGCCTCGGTTTCGACAATCTCTGCCAGCTCTACGGAACGACGCCACAACCGGCCGAGACTTCCAACTGGATGATTACCAACGAAAGTCCGGACGGATACGCCGTGATGCACCTGTCGGGAAAAACGCAGGCGATCACGGCCGGCGACGTCGCCGCCCTGCGCACGGAAAGCGGGAGCGACTGGCAGCTTTGCATCATCCGCTGGGCGCTGTCGGAAAACCAGGAACACATCGAACTCGGCCTGCAAATCCTGTCGCCGCGCGCCTATACGGCGGACATCGCCCTGCCGGGAGCGTCGGAAGCGTCGACCCGCCGTCCCGCGCTCGTCCTGCCGGCCACTCCGTCCATTCGCCCGAACGAGGGCCTGGTGGTCCGCAGCGGCGCCCTGGCGGGACATCCCAACAGTTTCGTCCTGGTCATCGAGCGCGACAACATCGAGGTGCGCGAAATCGACGACATCCAGTGCGACGAGCGAAACGGCCTCATCGAACTCTACGGGATCAAGCCCAGATAGCGCGTTTCCGGTTTGAATGCGCCCGGAATCCCACGGCGGACACAACGGAAAATCCCGGAAGGTTGACCGAAGCGGTGCGCCGAAGGCGGCGGATGGGGTTTGGCGCTTGAATTTCCAGGCGTGAATGTTTGACGAACGAACCGGATTCCGGCGATCGAGGGAATGACGGTGTTTCCTGTTCATCCGCGTTTGAGGATTCAAACCGCCCGACTCCCCCTGCCATGCCTTCGGCGCGACGCCTCCTTCAAGGGTGTGGGGAGGTATATTTCGACACTAGCCCGCATAGGTTGGAATAAGCAAAACAACCCCAACACATTTACCCACATGTTTTTTATAACTTCTTTTGACGCGGACAGCCCGCGAACGAGTGAAACGAATCCAAACGCAAACGGACAGGCGGCAATACCCAAATGCCGGAGTTCGCTTCGCTCACCCCAACCTATATGGGATCACTTGACTGCCGCCAGCTAAGGGGCGACCTTTTACCCTTGGAATGACATCGGGGGATTGCCACGGCGCGCCTTGGCAATCTCCCCTGTCTCCCGGTTCACGATTCCCGGCAGACTTCGTTGGGGGACGATCCCGGCGGTTATTTCATGAGTTCGGCGATGGTGGCGTCGTCCAGGATTCCCGTGACCGGGATTTTCCGGGATTGCTGGAAGCGGCTCAATTGCGATTTGGTTCGCGGACCGAGCTTGCCGTCTGGGGTACCGACGTTGAATCCCAGTTCGTTGAGCCTCTCCTGCGCGTTGACCAACGGCATCGATCCACCCTGCACGGCCAAGTTGCCGCCCGTGCCGAGACCGCCCCGGACTTCCTGCATTTTGTAGTTCCGAACGGCGCGGACGACGCCGTTGTAGGAATCCATGAACGCCGCGACGATTACTTTGCCTTCCGCAGTGTTGGCGTAACCGCCACCCACGCCGCCGAGACCGCTGCCGAGCAGGCCGCCGACCATGCCGAAGTCCCAGTTTTTGGCGCTGCCTTCGGCCGCCGCGAGCTGGACGCCGGAGCGGTTGTCGATCAGCGTGAGTAGCGTACTGGCTTCCTTGGCGTTGAGACTGCCGCCAATGATGGCGCCGACGGAGCCGAATAGCCCGCCGATGGCGGCGCCCGCGCCACCGGCATTGGTGTTGGAGAAAGTGATGGATGGCGAAAGCGAATAGTCAGCCGCTACCATCTGCCCCTTGCCAAAATTGGACCGGGAGCGCAGTTCGCCCGATTGCGACAGAGAGCGCTCCTGCATCATGTTGTCCATCGCACGTCCACGCTCGACGACGACGAAGCAATTCGATTGCTGGATCATCAGTTTGAGCACGGGCGCGGTGGAACCCAGCCGGTACTGCCCGGTGAGGATGCCGTACCACGGCGCGTTGGTATCTTCGACGACAGCGATTGTGCCGAGCGATCTGTCGCAACGCTCCAGTTTGTCGTTTGCGTTCTGGCTTTGCGATCCGCCTGCCGAGCCAGTCGCTTCCGTTTTCGCGTCCGCCGACCCCATTTGCATGTTCGAGCAGGCGGCCAAACCGATGGCAAGGATGGTAATGGCCGATATTGGGAGGATTTTGTTCATGGGGGGGTTCCTTTCTTGGTTCGTGGTTGGCAAATTGGAGATCGTCGGAAATGAATTACGGCATGACCTGTCAGGACTGTAACTGGTTCAATAGTTCCGTTTCCAGCTTGACCCGGTTTTGGGCGTCGGCGAGGTTGCCGCCGCTGATCAGGAAAGTGTCCTCGACCCGTTCTCCCAGGGTCATGATCTTGGCGGTGTGCAGGCTGACGCCGTGGGACGCCAGTACGCTGGCCACCGCGTAGAGCAGGCCGGGGCGGTCCGAGGCGCTGACGGAGAGGACGAATTGCGCGCCTTTTTCGTCTTTTTCGATACTCACCTGCGGCTGGATCGGGAAGTGCTTCACCTGGCGCGAGACGCGGCGCTGGGCCGGGCGTTCCGGCGGGCCTTGCCGGAGCAGGCATTCCTTGAGTTCGTGTTCGACGTAGCTGATCATGCTGCGGTCGCTGTCGCGCCCGGTGACGTCGAGCATGATGAAGCTGTCCAGCGCGTAGCCGTGCCGGGTGGTGTGGATGCGCGCGTCCAGAATGTTGTAGCCGGCCTGGCTGAAAAAGCCGACGATGCGCGCGAAGAGGTCGCGCTGGTCCTGGGTGTAGACCATGACTTCGATGCCGTCCCCCTGCGGGTTGATACGGGCGCGGACGACCGGTTCCCCGGCGTCGATGCGGTAGTGCAGGGCGCGCGTATGCCAGGCGATTTCCTCGGCGGAATGGCGCAGGAAGTAGACCGTGTCGAGCTGGTTCCAGAGCCGTTCGTGGGCCGATTCATGGATGCCGTGGAAGAGCATCAAGTGAAGGGCTTCTTCCTTGCGTTCCATGATGATGCCCTGGGCCGGCGCCTGTCCGCCGGCGATCAGGAAGCGGCGGGTCTGGTTGTACAAACCTTCGAGCAACTGGCCCTTCCACGAATTCCAGACTTTCGGGCCGGTGCCGCGGATGTCGGCCACGGTCAGCAGGTAGAGCGCGGTCAGATGGCGCTCGTCCTTGGCCGCCCGGGTAAACGCGGCGGCGACGTCGGAGTCGGCGATGTCCTGCTTTTGGGCGACGTTCGACATGACCAGATGGTTGCGCACCAGCCAGACGACGAGTTCGGTCTCTTCCTCCGCCAGGCCGTGTTCGTCGCAGAATTCCTGGGCGTCGAAGGCGCCGAGTTCCGCATGGCCGCCGCCGCGCCCCTTGCCGATGTCGTGGAACAGCGCGGCGACGTAGAGCAGCCACGGTTTGTCGAATTCGCTGATGAGCTGGCTGCAAAACGGGTATTCGTGGGTGAAATCGATGTCCGAGAAGCGGCGCAGGTTGCGCAGCACTTCCAGGATGTGCTGGTCGACCGTGTAGACGTGGAACAGGTCGTGCTGCATCTGCCCGACGATGGCGCCGAATTTCGGCAGGTAGCGGCCGAGGATGTCCAGCTCGTTCATGCGCCGCAGTCCGTGCAGCACGCCGCGCGGCTGCCTGAAAATTTCGATGAAACGTTCCTTGTTGATCGGGTTTTGCCGGAAATCGTCGTCGATCAGCTGGCGCGCGCGCCACAGGAGGCGGATCGTCCGGGCCGTGATGCCTTTCAATTCCGGGTGTTGGCACATGAGCAGAAAGGCTTCCATGATGGCGGCGGGATGCTCGGCGAATACCCTTTCGTGGGTGACGTCCAGCAACTGGTGCGCGTTCTGGAAACGTTCGTTGATCGGTTTCGGCTCGTGTTCGGGCAGCGGGAATATCGCCGCGCCCATGTTTTGCAGCAGGATGGTATTGAGCTGCACGACCGTTTTCGTGATGCGGTAATACTCCTGCATCAACTGCTCGCTGGCGCGCCGCGTGGGCTTGTCGCTGAAACCCATTTGCCCGGCGAGCGTCGTCTGGTAGTCGAACAGCAGGCGATCCTCGTGCCGCCCGGCGTGGTAATGCAGCAGGATGCGCAGCTCTTGCAGAAAACGCTCGCGGCGCGCCAGCCCCTGCTCTTCCAGGTAGGTGATGAAGCCGTGGCGTTTCAGATCCCGCCAGCCGTTGCCGTAGCCGGCGACCTGCGCGATCCACAGGATCGTCTGCAAGTCGCGCAGTCCGCCGGGGCCGTCCTTGCAGTTCGGCTCCAGGTTGGACGGCGACTCGCGGCCGTGGCGCTCTTCCTGTTCGATGCGCTTGGTGTGATAGAAGGCCCGCGGATCGAGCCGCTTCCTGAATTCCGAGGCCATCCGGCTGAACAGGGCGTAGTCGCCGACGATCAGGCGCGCCTCGACGAGCGCCGTCTGAATGGTCAAATCGCCTTCGGCCTCGCGCAGGCAATCCTCCACGGTGCGCACGCTGTGGCCGATTTGCAGGCCGATGTCCCAGAAGAGTCCGACCAGCCGTTCGAGCCGTTCGGTATGCGCCGGATCGGGATCGTCCGGCAGGAGAAGCAGCAGGTCGACATCCGACGCCGGCCACAACTCGCCACGGCCGTAGCCGCCGACCGCGCAGAGCGCCAGGGAATCGGGCAGGCGCAATTCGGTCCACAGGTCGCGCAGGGCCTCGTCGATCAGGCGGCAGCGTTCGTAGAGCAGGCGTCCCGGATCGTGGTCGTAGCTCGACAGATACTGGTCGCGCAGCGAGAGCTGCCCCCGCTGTATCCTCGACTTGTAGCGGGCGAGGAGACTCGCGCGGGCGGCGGGATCGAGCTTCATGGCCTGACCCATTCCGGAGGCGGGCGCATACCGCCGGAAACCGTCAGCACCTCGTAGCCGGTCTCCGTCACCAGCACCGTGTGCTCCCATTGCGCCGACAGGCTATGATCCTTGGTGACGGCCGTCCACCCGTCCGCCAGAATGCGGATGGCCGCCTTGCCGGCGTTGATCATCGGCTCGATGGTGAAAATCATGTTCGGGCGCAGCGCGACCCCCGTTCCGGGCCGGCCGAAATGGACGACCTGCGGTTCCTCGTGGAAACGGGCGCCGACGCCGTGGCCGCAAAACTCCCTGACCACCGAGAACCCGGCGCTTTCGGCGTGCCGCTGGATGGCGTGGCCGATGTCTCCCAGCGTGGCGCCCGGCCGCACCCGTTCGATGCCCTTCCACATACATTCGAAGGTCACGTCGCAAAGCCGCCGGGCCTGGATGGAAACGTCGCCGACCTGGAACATCCGGCTGGTGTCGCCGTGATAGCCGTTCTTGATGGTGGTCACGTCGATATTGAGGATGTCGCCGTTCCTGAGCTGTTTCTCGCCGGGAATCCCGTGGCAGATCTGATGGTTGACGGAGGTGCAGATCGATTTCGGATACGGGGTGTTGCCCGACGGCGCGTAGTGCAACGTCGCCGGAACGCACCCCTGCACCTGGGTCATGTAGTCGTGGCAAAGCCTGTCCAGCGTCTCCGTGGCGACACCCGGTTTCACGAAAGGCGTGATGTAATCGAGCACCTCCCCGGCAAGACGGCAGGCGAGGCGCATTTTTTCGATTTCATCGGGCGTTTTGATGACGATGCTCATGGACGGAAAGCGAAATGAACGAACCGTGAAGGATAGCGGAACACCCCGGCACAACGCAATTCAACCCGCGACGGCGCGATCCCCGACGCCAGATAACCCCCACTCTCTCTCCGGGAGAGGGGTTTGGGGGTGAGGGAAATCCACCCTCAAAACAAGCCTCCCTCCTGAGGGAGGTGCCGCGCGGCAAGGCCGCGTGACGGAAGGAGTCCGGCGGTTGAATTTCTGGAAACAAATATTTGATGAACGAACTGGATTCCCGCTTTCGCGGGAATGACATGGCAGGTAAGGATGAAGGCG
>JAIRPF010000018.1 GCA_031257115.1 Accumulibacter sp. | reverse complement strand
GCGACCGCTCTTTCCAATCGCGCCCGGGAAGACGGAAAGCGTCGCGGCGGATGTTTTTTCCGGGCGCGTCCGGGAACTCGACCGCCCAACGCCCTCCGTCGCGCCTTCGGCGCGACACCTCCCCCGAGAGGAAGGTTTGTCTTGACGGCGCGTTACGCGCCGCTAAACACGGTATGCGGTAGCGCGGCTTGCGGAATCATTATAGCGAACGTTTCTGAAATGTCAGACATTTTATGTAAAATATTGAAATTTTTCTATGATTTTTCTATGTTTCCGCAGCTTATGTATTAACCTAGCGTATTATATCCCAACCGCCCGCGAATTCAAGCGGGGTTGACCGCAACGGCGCAGGGCGAGTCAACCGGCCTCGTCAAATCGCTTCGTCATTGCCTTGACAAGCGGGAATCCGGTTCGTTTATCAACTATCTGTTTCCAGAAATCCAGCCGCCCGACTCCTTCCGACCCGCCTTCGGCGGGCCACCTCCCTCGAGAGAGAGGCTTGGCTTGCGGCGCTTCGCGCCGGAGTTTATGCGCTGGATTCCCGCTTGCGCGGGAATGACGGTGAATGGGGGGTGATGAAAGCGGCAACGAGCCGGATTCCCGCCCGTCGAGGGAATGACGAATCGTTCCGGTTTTTCGCGCCGGGCCGATGGACCGGAAACGCTCCAGGAATGGAATCAATCGCGGGCAAGCCCGCGTATCCATACCGAATATAGCTGTTCGGCCAGGCGGCGCAGGGCGGGCAGGCGGGCGGGAATCTGGCGCTGCATTTCTTCCGGCGTCTGGACGCTCTCCGGCAGCGGGTCCAGGCCCCGCGTTTCATTTTCCCAGCCCTTGTTCCACGTTTTGATCATGGCCTCGGTCATTTCCACGTGGCATTGCATGCCGAGGTGCGGCCCCAGGGCGAACATCTGGTTGGCGCAGAACGGGTTGCCCAGCAGGCGCGCCGCGCCGGGCGGGAGACTGAAGGTCTCGCCGTGCCACTGGAAGACCGTGACCCGTTCCGGATCATCGATGGCGGAGGCGAACCATCGCGCCGCTTCCTCGCCCGGTTCGACGCGGGCCGTTCCCCAGCCGATTTCCTTGACCGGATTCTTCGTGACCTCGCCGCCGAGCGCCTTGCTCATCAACTGGCCGCCCAGGCAATGCCCGATGACCGGCACGTTTCCGGCGATGGCTTCGCGGATCAGGGCGCAGCTTCGTTCGATCCACGGCAGGGGATCGTTGACGCTGATCGTGCCGCCCATCAGGCAGATGCCGGAGAACGGCGCGACGGAATCCGGAACGGGATCGCCCTCGTCTATCTTTATCAATCGCCAGGGAATCGAGCGCCGGTCGAGGAATGTGGCAAAATAGCCCGGACTTTCCGTTCGGGTGTGGCGAAAAATGGCGACGGGTTTCATGGCGGAGTCTTTGAAAATGGCGAAGTCGATTACTGGGCCGGGTTCCGATTTTAAGCGAAACGCATCGCATTGCCTGCGCCTGACGGCTTTGTGTCTGGCGGCTGTTTCGTGGCCTTTCGCCGCCCGTGGCGCGGACGTCGGGCTGGCGGGCGTGTTTCCCGGCAAGGCGCTGCTGACCATCAACGGCGGCGCGCCGCGCACCGTCGCCGTCGGCGTCCGGACCGCCGAGGGCGTCGTCGTCATCGGCATCGAGGACAATACCGCGACCGTCGAGATCGACGGCAAGCGGCGCGTGTTGCGCGTCGGGCAGAACGTCGCCGCGCAATCCGGCGGCGGGCCGGCCCGCGCCGTCCTGACCGCCGATGCGCAGGGGCATTTCATCACGACCGGGTACATCAACGGGTCGTCCGTCCGTTTCATCGTCGATACGGGCGCCTCGGCGGTAAGCATCGGCGCCGGGGACGCGCGGCGGATCGGCCTCGATCCCTCCAGGGGGACGAGGGGAGTCAATTCCACCGCCAACGGGCTGATCGAGGTGTCCCGGATCAAGCTCGATTCGGTGCGGGTCGGCGACATCGTGTTGAACAACGTCGACGCGTCGGTGTCTTCGAGCGACATTCCCTACGTGCTGCTCGGCATGAGTTTCCTGAACCGCATGGAAATGCAGCGTAGCGGGGACACCATGACCTTGACCAAACGCTACTAGGAGCCGCCATGCCGGATCGGACGCGGAAAATGGCAGCGCCGTGGGCGCTGCTGCGCCGCCAAGTCGAATTGCTGGTGGGAGAGCGGCAAAGCCTGCTGCGCGTCGTGGGCGCGGGCGCCGCGTTGATCGCCGGCCTGGACAGCGGACAATTGCCGGCGGAAACGGTCGAGGCGGCGAGGCGGCTGGCCGCGTCGATCGATCGCTTGCCGGAGGAGAGCCTGCGCGACGCGCTCGATTGCGTCAGGGCCGAAACCAGGAAAAAAGATGCCGTTCCGGGAAGCTGACGCTTCCGGACGGACGCCGCCCGGCGGCGTCGAAGTGGATCTCGAACGTTTGCGCTCGGCGCTTCTGCGGCGGCCGGCCGATGCGCGGCCGGTCGTCGAGGCCGGAACGGAAGCGAAGGAACCCATCGCGGCGGCGGTGCTTTTTCCCATCGTGCTGCGCGAGAACGCGCCGACCGTCCTGCTGACGCAACGCACGGAACATCTGCGCGATCATCCGGGGCAGATCAGCTTTCCGGGCGGGCGCGTCGAGGCCGATGACGCATCGCCGGTGGCCACGGCCTTGCGCGAGGCGAGAGAGGAAGTCGGCCTCGACCCGCGGCGCGTGGAAATCGCCGGCTTTCTGCCGGAATACCGGACGGCGACGGGATACCGGATCATTCCGGTGGTGGGGTTCCTGACGCCGCCGCTCGCGTTGCGCTCCGATCCGTCGGAAGTGGCGGAGATTTTCGAAGCGCCGCTTTCCTTCCTGCTCGATCCCGCCAATCGCCGGCGTCATACGCGCGAATACCAGGGCCGGACGCGCCGTTTCTTTGCCGTGCCCTATGGGCGACATTTCATCTGGGGCGCGACGGCGGGAATCATCGTCTCCCTGGCGCGGGCGATGGAAAAACCTTGAGCCACGGGCCTTGAGCCACGGCGAGAATCCTTCGCCAGAAAGGGCGCGGGGAAACGCGGAACGCGGAGAAAACATCCGGCCATCCGGGCGGACACAGGGGTTCGCCCGGATGGATTTCGCGGAAGAGGGTACACCTAACCGGGTACGCCTACCGGAAGCCCGCGCCCCTGATCGACTTGAGGCCCTTGAAGACGGCCTTGGCGCCGAGCTGTTCCTCGATGCGCAGCAGTTGGTTGTATTTGCAGATGCGATCGGTGCGCGACAGCGAGCCGGTCTTGATCTGGCCGGCGCCCGTGCCGACGGCGAGGTCGGCGATGAACGAATCCTCGGTTTCGCCGGAACGGTGCGAGGCGATCACGCCGTAGCCGGCCTGCTGCGCCATCCCGATGGCGTCCAGCGTCTCGGTCACGGTGCCGATCTGGTTGACCTTGATGAGAATGGCATTGGCCGCGCCCATTTCGATGCCCTTCTTCAGGCGCGCCGGATTGGTGACGAAAAAGTCGTCGCCGACGATCTGGACTTTCTTGCCGAGCGCCTTCGTAAACTTGACGTAGCCTTCCCAATCGTTCTGGTCGAGGCCGTCCTCGATCGAGACGATCGGATATTTCTTGCACCACGCCTCGTACCTGGCGATCATCTCGTCGGCCGTGAACAGCTTTTCGGGATTCGATTTCCAGAACTTGTACCCCTTGCGGCCGCCTTCGTCGAACAGTTCGGACGAAGCGCAATCGAGGGCGATGGCGATCTGCTTGCCGGGCTTGTAGCCGGCGGCGGCGATGGCCTGCATGATGACTTCCAGCGCCTCGTCGTTCGACAGGTTTGGCGCGAAGCCGCCTTCGTCGCCGACGGCGGTGACGTGGCCACCCTTCTTGAGGAGGCTCTTCAGCGCGTGGAATATCTCGGTGATCCAGCGCAGCCCCTCGGAGAAGGTGCTGGCGCCGACCGGCATGATCATGAATTCCTGAAAGTCGATCAGGTTGTCGGCGTGCTTGCCGCCGTTGATGATGTTGGCCATCGGCGTCGGCAGGACGAATTCCTTGTTCTTGTGCAACTTGCCGATGTACTTCCACAACGGCATCCTGCTGACGCCGGCGGCGGCGACGGCGACGGCCATCGACGCGCCGAGGAGGGCGTTGGCGCCGAGCTTCGACTTGTTCTGCGTGCCGTCGAGCGCGATCATCGCCTCGTCGATCTCGCGCTGCCTGAGCGGGTCCTTGCCCTTGAGCAGTTTGGCGATCGGGCCATTGACGGCGGCGACCGCCTTCAGGACGCCCTTGCCGAGGAAAACCTTCTTGTCGCCGTCGCGCAATTCGCAGGCTTCGAATTCACCCGTCGACGCCCCCGAAGGAACGGCGGCGCGCGCGAGAAAACCGTTGTCGAGCACGACGTCGACTTCGACCGTCGGATTGCCGCGCGAATCGAGAATCTGGCGGCCGACGACCTTGGCGATCCTGACGGCGGCGGCGTCCGGCTTCGCGGCGGCGGGGGCCTTTTTGGCCGGAGCGGTTTTCTTGGTGGAAGCGACTTTCCCGGATGTTGCGGCTTTAGCGGCGGTGGCCATTTCGGATCCCATGACGAAGTTGTAAAGCCGCGATTATATATCGCAGGAATCCGCAAGTATCGACCAGCCGCCTCCTTTCGCTCCGCCTTTTCGCGGGATCGGCGATCGGCTAGACTTGCGAGTTTTCGGAACCCCAAAAAATCATGCCGCGCGCAAGCAAGAACCGCGAGTTGATCGAATTCAAGGGCACGACGCTTCCCATCGTCAACGTCACGCTGCGCTCGCTCAATCCCGAACGGCTCGCCGAAACGGCGGCGAATCTTTTCGGCGGCGACGGATTTTTCGACGGCGACGCGGCGGTCCTGGATTTCGGCCAGCTCGCCGGGGAAACGGCGACGCCCGCCGCCTGGGCCGCCCTCCGCGACGTGTTCGCCCGCCACGGCCTGCGCGTCATCGGCGTGAGCGGCGGCGCGGAGGCCTTGCGCGAATCGGCCGCGGCGGCGGGCCTGCCCGGCCTTGTGGCGTTCAAGCGCCCTGCCCGGCCAGCGGTCGAGCCGAAACCCGCGCCGGAGTCCGTGCCGGAATCCGTGCCGAACCCCGCGCCCGCGCCGGACCTGTTCGCCGAAGCGCCGCCGCGCGCGGAATCCGAACCCGAACCTGACCCCGAACCGCCTTCCGCGCCCGCCGCGCCGCCGCCGGTTCCGACGCTGATCGTCGACCGCCCGCTGCGTTCCGGCCAGCAGATTTACGCGCGCGGCGGCGATCTGGTGATGCTGGCGGCCGTCAACGCCGGCGCCGAGGTGATCGCCGACGGCAGCATCCACATCTACGCGCCGTTGCGCGGGCGGGCGCTGGCCGGCGCCGGCGGCGAAACCGGCGCGCGCATCTTCACCACGCGCTTCGAAGCCGAGCTGGTGTCGATCGCCGGGGTCTACCGCACTTTCGAGGCCGGTATTCCGGAGACACTGGCCGGCGGGCCGGCGCAAGTCCGATTGCGCGCCGGCGACGGAGGCGACGGCGAAAAGCTGAACATCCAGGCGTTGAAAACCGATTGAAGGGGCGAGAGATGGGCTGGGCGGGGCCGAGCGGGGATAGATGCGGCCGGGCGCGTCGGATTCTTTCCTTTGCCCGCCGCCGCGGCCGCTTCTTTTTTTCCGTCGACAATCGTTCCAGCGGGTAAAATTTCCCTTTTTGACGAAAGACCGCCGTGACAAGAATCATCGTCGTGACTTCCGGCAAGGGTGGCGTCGGCAAGACCACCACCAGCGCCAGCTTTTCCTCCGGCCTGGCCCTGCGCGGCGCCAAGACGGCCGTCATCGATTTCGACATCGGCCTGCGCAACCTCGACCTCATCATGGGTTGCGAGCGCCGCGTCGTCTATGATCTCATCAACGTCCTGCACGGCGAGGCCACGCTGACCCAGGCGCTCATCAAGGACAAGCATTGCGGCAACGACAAGCTGTTCGTCCTTCCCGCTTCGCAGACGCGCGACAAGGACGCGCTGACCGAGGAAGGCATCGAGAAGGTGTTGAAGGATCTCGAACGGATGGAGTTCGAATACATCGTTTGCGACTCCCCGGCGGGCATCGAGCGCGGCGCGGTGATGGCGCTGACCTTCGCCGACGAGGCCCTGATCGTCACCAACCCGGAAGTTTCCTCGGTGCGCGATTCCGACCGCATCCTCGGCATCATCCAGGCCAAGTCGCGGCGCGCCATCGCGGGCGACGAGCCGGTCAGGGAGCACCTGCTGATCACCCGCTATTCGGCCAAGCGCGTCGATGAGGGCGAGATGCTCTCGTACAAGGACGTGCAGGAAATCCTGCGTGTGCCGATCATCGGCGTGATCCCCGAATCGGAAACCGTGCTGCAATCCTCCAACCAGGGCACTCCGGTGATCCATCTGAAGGACAGCGACGTCGCGCAGGCCTATTCCGACGTGGTCGACCGCTTTCTCGGCCAGGATTTGCCGCTGCGTTTCGTCGATTACGAAAAACCCGGCCTGCTCAAGCGACTCTTCGGGGGGAAATGAATGTCCATATCCCTGTTTTCACGCCTGTTCGGCAACAAGCCGAAATCCGCCACGCTGGCCAAGGAACGCCTGCAACTGATCATCGCCCATGAGCGCAGCGGCCTGCCGGGCAAAAAGGACTTCCTGCCCGAAATGCAGAAGGAACTGATCGCCGTGATTTCCAAATACGTGTCGATCGCTCCGGAAGACATCAAGGTTTCGCTCGAAAAGCAGGGCAATTACGAAGTTCTGGAGGTCAACATCGTGCTGCCGGAACCGGCCGGCGAGCCATGAACGCCGGCCGCGCGGACGCGCCGCGCCGGGATTCCGCGGCCCGTTCGCTCGTCCGATCATTCGCTTACCTGTTGACGGGAAGCATGGCGTAACGGGACAATCTCTCCTTTTTGCCGAAGAACGTGTTCGGGAGCGTGCCGGTCCACGGGCGCGGCGAGATACCCGCCGGGGTATCTTTTGATCCGGAATCGTCTATCTTGTAAATCCGCGTCCCTCCTCGCCCGTCGCATCCACCATTACCCCCATCATTTCCCATGCGCTATCTCGGTTTTTCGCTCCGGAGCAATCTGTTCGTCGCGCCCATGGCCGGCGTGACGGATCGCCCGTTCCGCCAGCTCTGCAAAAAAATGGGGGCCGGGCTGGCCGTGTCCGAAATGGTGACGTCGAACTCGCTCTTGTACGGCAGCGCCAAGACGCGGCGGCGCGCCAGCCACGACGGGGAAGCCGCCCCCATCGCGGTGCAGATCGCCGGCGCCGATCCGGAAATGATGGCCAGCGCGGCGCGTTACAACGTCGATCGCGGCGCCCAGATCATCGACATCAACATGGGCTGCCCGGCCAGGAAAGTCTGCAACGCCCTGGCCGGATCGGCGCTGCTCAGGGACGAGCCGCTGGTCGGCCGCATCCTCGAAGCCGTGGTCGGGGCGGCGCGCGACACGCCGGTCACGCTGAAGATACGCACCGGCTGGGACGCGGCCCATCGCAACGCGCTGTCGATCCTGAAAATCGCCGAGCAGGCGGGCGTCCGGGCGCTCGCCGTGCACGGCCGGACGCGCGCCTGCGGCTACGCCGGCCCGGCCGAATACGCGACGATCGCGGCGGTCAAGGCGGCCGCGCGCATCCCGGTCATCGCCAACGGCGACATCGATTCCCCGGAAAAGGCCCGGCAAGTGCTCGACGCCACCGGGGCCGACGCCCTGATGATCGGCCGCGCCGCGCAGGGCCGCCCGTGGCTGTTCCGGGAAATCGGGCACTACCTGGCGACCGGCGAGCGCCTGCCTCCGCCCCGCGCCGGGGAAATCCGCGACATTCTCCTCGCCCACCTGGAAGACCTTTATGCGTTCTACGGTCTCGACACGGGCGTGCGCGTCGCGCGCAAGCACATTTCCTGGTACACGAAGGGGCTGACCGGCTCGGCGGCCTTCCGCCAGCGCATGAACGGCCTGCCGGACGCCGCCGGACAACGCCGCGCCATCCACGAATTCTTTTCCAGCCTGGCCGGCCGCGACGAACGCCCGATCCACGCGCCGGCCGGCGACAGTGACCTCGGAGGACTCGCCGCATGAAAGAAAACAACGACATCGCCGCCTGCATCCGGGGCGCGCTGGAGACGTATTTCCACGACCTCGACGGCGAAACGCCGAGCGGCATCTACGAGATGGTCCTGAAAAGCGTCGAGCGGCCGATGATCGAAGTCACGCTGCGGCACGCCGGCGGCAACCAGAGCCTGGCGGCCGAGATGCTCGGCATCAATCGCAACACCCTGCGCAAGAAAATCAACGAACATCGGCTGCCATGAACCATCCCGCGGGCGGCGGGCCGCCGTCCGGGTTTCCCGTTTGAAAATTCCATTGAAAGTTCATTGAAAATCCCATCCGAAAAAACATCGCCATGAAAATCCGCCAAGCCTTGATCAGTCTGTCCGACAAACGCGGCGCGCTCGACTTTGCCCGCGGCCTCGCCGCCCAGGGCGTGAAACTCCTTTCCACCGGCGGCACCGCCCGGCTGCTGCGCGAGGCGGGCCTCGCCGTGACCGAGATCGGCGATTACACGGGCTTTCCGGAAATGCTCGACGGCCGCGTCAAGACGCTGCATCCGAAAGTGCACGGCGGCCTTCTGGCCCGCCGGGATTCGCCGGAGCACATGGCGACGATCGAGGCGCACGGCATTCCTCCCATCGACCTCGTCTGCGTCAACCTGTACCCGTTCGCCGCCGCCGTCGCCCGGCCGGGCGTGACGCTGGCGGAGGCCATCGAAAACATCGACATCGGCGGCCCGGCGATGGTGCGCTCGTCGGCCAAGAACTACGCCGGCGTCGCCGTCGTCACCGATCCGGACGACTATCCGGCGCTGCTCGACGAAATGCGGGGCAACGGCGGCGCGCTGACCCTGGCGACCCGGTTCTCGCTCGCCAAAAAGGCATTCGTCCACACCGCCCGCTACGACGGCATGATCGCCAACTGGCTGACGGGCCTGGACGCGGGCGTCGAGGCCAGGCCGGAAGAAGCCGCGCCGCCGCCGTCGATTTTCCCCGCCCGCCTGCAACTCGCCTTCGACCGCGTGGAAACGCTGCGCTACGGCGAGAATTCCCACCAGAAAGCAGCTTTCTACCGCGACGCCCGCCCGGTCGCGGGCGGCATCGCCGCCTACGCCCAGTCGCAGGGCAAGGAGCTTTCCTACAACAACATCGCCGACGCCGACGCCGCCTGGGAATGCGTCAAGACCTTCACCGCCCCGGCCTGCGTCATCGTCAAGCACGCCAACCCCTGCGGCGTCGCCATCGACGCCAGTTTGCGGGGCGCCTACGAAAAAGCCTTCAAGACCGATTCGACCTCGGCCTTCGGCGGCATCCTCGCCTTCAACGGCGAGGTCGACGGCGGCGTCGTCCGCGCCATGAACGAACGCAAGCACTTCGTCGAAGTGCTGATCGCCCCGGCCTTCACCGCCGAGGCGACGGCCCTGCTCGCGGGCAAGAGCAATCTGCGCGTCCTCGCCGCGCCGCTGTCGGGCGAAACCAACGCGATCGAAACGAAGCGCGTCGGCGGCGGCCTGCTGGTCCAGACGCCGGACGATTTCGGCGCGCGGGCCGACGATCTCAGGATCGTGACCCGGACGCGGCCGACGGCGGAACAGATCGAAGACCTGCTCTTCGCCGAGCGCGTCGGCCGGTTCGTCAAATCGAACGCCATCGTTTTCTGCGGCGGCGGCATGACGCTCGGCGTCGGCGCGGGCCAGATGAGCCGCGTCGACTCGACCCGCATCGCCGTGATGAAAGCGCAAAACGCCGGCCTGTCGCTCGCCGGCTCCTGCGTCGCCTCGGACGCCTTCTTTCCTTTCCGCGACGGCGTCGACGTGCTCGCCGAGGCCGGCGCGGCGGCGGTCATCCAGCCCGGCGGCTCGGTGCGCGACGACGAAGTCATCGCGGCGGCGGACGAACACGGCATCGCGATGGTATTCACCGGCGCGCGGCATTTCCGGCACTGATTCCTACTGATTTCCGCCGGTTCCCGCCGATTCCATTCCGCGCCCGGAACGATACCTTGCCGCCCCGCCGCGCCAGAGCACCGCCCGCGGCGCGTCTTTGCGCCCCGTCTGCATTGCGAAATGGAACCGGGCGTTTTCGATTTGCCCCCGTGCCTCATGAAAGGCGAAAAAGCGAACGAGATGCGCGGCGGATATTCTCTTCAACCAAACCCGCCAGCGCGAAGCGCCGCAAGTCTACGCAGGCAGTAATTTGGCGCCTGCCCATTCCGTCATTCCCGCGCGGGCGAAAACCCGGCACCTACGCATTCCCGTCATTCCCGCGAACGCGGGAATCCAGCGCGTACCTTCCGGCGCGAAGCGCCGCATCTTTTGAATTTGCAGCCCTTCGGTCTGGAAGTAACGAACTGGATTCCCGCTTTCGCGGGAATGACGATGGCAATGGAACAGGCGAAGGCAACGGCGGGCTGGGTTCCCGCTCATCAAGGAAATGACGAAGAAATGGAATGGCCGTTACTTGAATCGAAAATGCTCCAGAGGTTCCTCTCTGTAAATTCCACGCTCTTCGTGATCGATGATTTTGTTTCTCGCCGCGCCTGTCGTGACTAAGGCTTTTTACCTTTCGTCGTGTTCGCCGTGTCCGTCGTGGTCAAAAGATTTTCTCCATGTTCCCGCGCCCCCGCGTCGAATGGCTCCGAAGCGCATGACGGGTGAGTTCGTGGCCGTCCCACGCCAGGTATTCGCCGCGATCCTCGCGCCAGTCGGCCAGCACCCAGCGTTTCACGCGGACGCCGTCGACGAGGTGGTCGTGTTGGCCGGGGCGGTGCGTGTGGCCGTGGATCATCGTGGCGTGGCCTTGCCGGCGCAGGAAGTCGTCGGTGGCCGCGGCGTTGAGATCCATCACCCGCGAGGTTTTCTGGAGCTTGGCGGCTTCGCTTTGCCGGCGCATCTCCGCAGCGATCGCCTTGCGCTCCGCGAGTGGCCGGCCGAGAAACGCATCGCGCCATTGCGGCGCGCGCACCCGCGCGCGGAACGTCTGGTAGTCGGGATCGTCGACGCACAGCGCGTCGCCGTGCGCGAGGACGAAGCGCGCGCCGGGCAGGGACAGCGCATGGGGGTCCGGGATCAGCGCGACGCCGGAGCGTTCGGCGAAACGCTCGCCGAGCAGGAAATCGCGGTTGCCATGCTGGACGAATAGCGCGACGCCGCCGTCGGCGAGCGCGCGCAGCCGGCCGGCGACGTCGCGGCCGAAATCGTCATCGGGGTCGTCGAGCGCGTCGTCGCCCGGCCAGGTCTCGAACAGGTCGCCGAGGATGAATATCCGGCTGGCATCGCGCGCCTCGCCGGCGAGGTAGTCGAAAAAGAGGCGGGCGACGCCGGGCGCGTCCGGCGTCAGGTGCAGATCCGAGAGAAAGTGGATCAACAGATTTCGGCGCGTTCGATGACGACGTCTTCCACCGGGACGTCCTGGTGGAAACCGGCGTTGCCGGTCTTGACGCCCTTGATTTTGTCGACGACGTCCATGCCCTCGGCGACCTTGCCGAAGACGCAGTAGCCCCAGCCGTCGCCGTCGGGCGACCTGAAATCGAGGAAGCCGTTGTCGGCCACGTTGATGAAGAACTGCGCGGTGGCCGAATGCGGGTCGCCGGTGCGCGCCATGGCGACGGTATAGGCGGCGTTTTTCAGGCCGTTGCCGGCTTCGTTCCTGATCGGCGCCTTGCAGGGTTTCTGCCGCATCCCCGGCTCGAAGCCGCCGCCCTGGATCATGAAGCCGTCGATGACGCGGTGGAAAATGGTGTTGTCGTAATGCCCGGCTTCGACGTAGGCGATGAAGTTCCTGACGGTTTCCGGCGCTTTTTCGGCGTCGAGTTCGAGGGCGATGACGCCGAGATTGGTATGCAGTCTGATCATGGGAATCCTGGGAAAAACGGTTAAAACGGGCGCGGCGGGCGCGACGAGAAAACAAGGCAAAAATCTTTTTGTTTTTCGTCGTGTTCGCCGTGGTTCAAATCATCAAGGGTTTCAAGAGTCATTTTTCCGAAAGGACCTTGACGGATCGTATGACGACCGGTTCGAGCGGCACGTTCTGGTGAGGGCCGCGATTGCCGGTCGGGACCTTGGCGATCCTGTCGAGGACGTCGAGGCCCTGGGTCAGCCTGCCGAAGACGGCGTAGCCTCCGTTGAGGGGAAAATCGAGAGAGGCGTTGTCCCTGTGGTTGATGAAGAACTGGGCGGTCGCCGAATCCGGGTCGGGACGCCGCGCCATGGCAATCGCGCCGCGCAGGTTTTTCAGGCCGTTCCTGGATTCGTTCGGGATCGGCTGGCCGGTCTTTTTCTCCTCCATCGACGGCGTAAACCCGCCACCCTGGATCATGAAGCCGTCGATGACACGGTGGAAAATGGCGCCATCATAATGGCCTTCCTTCGCGTATTTCAGGAAGTTGGCGACGGTGACGGGCGCTTTTTCGGAATCCAGCTCGATGACCATGCGCCCAAGGCTGGTCTGCATTTCGACGTCGGGCGCGGCCGCCGCCGTGGCGGCGATTGCCAGCAAGGCCGCCGCAAAAAGTGATTTCATGGTTTTCCTTCCACGGTTGGTTTGTTCCGTTCAAATCTTCGCGGCGCAAACGACCCGGAAGCGGAATTGCGATCCGGTTCCGCGCCTGCCGCCCGCGCGCCGCGCCCCAAGAGCTTTCGATACTCCACGCGGCTCCTTTCCCCGGTGCGCCGGCGAGACAGGGGAGGCATTCTACCCTACTGCCGGGCGGATTTTGCCGACATGCCGACGATCTCATCGGCCAGTCTCAGCTTGGCCGCCGCCGTCCGGCCGGAAGCGTCGAGCCTGATGGCCTCTCCGTAGGAGCGGCTGGCCAGCTTGGCGTAGATGTCGCCAAGATTTTCATGGGCCAGCGCATAACCCGGATCGACGCGGAGCGCCGTCTCCAGCGCGACGCGCGCCTTGTCGTACTGTTTCTGCCCGGCGTACAGCGCGGCCAGGTTGTTGTACGGTTCGGGCAGTTCAGGGAAGTTCTCGGTGAGTCCGGTGAATACCGCGATTGCCTCCTGCGTTTGCTCCAGTTCAGTCAGTATCCGGCCCTTGACGAACGGCCCCTGGGCGTCCCTCGGCTGCGCGGCGATGTAGCGGTCGGCCTGCTCCAGCGCCTGGGTCATTTTCCCTTCCTTCATCAGATTCTGGACATCGGCCAGGGTCTGAGCGGCCGCGAACGGCGCGAGGACGGCCAGGACGCCGCCCGCGAGCAGGCACGGAAAACACCTCCGCGAAAATCTGGAGAGAAACTTGGAAGGAGTCGAAAACATCGCTATGCAGGCTTTGCGCGCCGATTTGAAGACGGCGAAGTATAGCAAGAAGCCCGGAAAACCAAAACCTCGCGCGGCGCCAGCATCCGATCCCCGGGCCAATCGAGGAATAGGGATCGGATCGTCAGCTTACCTCGTCATTTCCACTTATCGAGGGAATGACGGTGAGGGAGTCGGGCGGTTGTTTTTTCGACCGTGTTTTGGAATTCAACCGCCGAACTCTTTCCGTCGTGCCTTTGGCGCGACACCTCACTCAAGAGAGAGGTTTTGATTGGAGCACGGGCGTCCCGCCCGCTTCGTTCGCTTTTTTTGCGGGCGGGACACCCGTGCTCCAATTCATGTGGGAAAACGCCCTGGAATTTATCGACTTCGGCATTTCCGGCGTGCTGGATTCGGGGAAACGTCTAAAAAAGACTCTTCACCACCCGGATCAAATCGTTTTCGTTGGGCAGGTAAAAATCTTCCAGCGGTTTGCTGAAGGGGACGGGAATATCGGGAGCCGCTACCCGCTTTATCGGCGCTCTCAGGGCGTCGAAGGCTTTTTCCGCCGCTAGGGCGGCAATTTCGCCGCCGAAGCCGCCGGTGCGGGTGGCTTCGTGGAGGACCACCAGCCGTCCGGTTTTTCTCACCGATTCCAGGACGGTGTTCTCGTCCAGGGGCGTCAGGGTTCTCAAGTCCACGATTTCCACGCCGATGCCTTCGCGCTCCAGCGATTCGGCGGCTTTCAGGGCCACGCCCAGCATCTTGGACCAGGTCACCACCGTCACGTCGCCGCCGGTTTTTTTGATGTCCGCGACCCCGATGGGCGTGGTGTAGTCCGCTTCCGGCACGGGGCCGGGGACGAAATTCAGGAGCATGTCCTCGATGAAAATGACCGGGTTTTCATCGCGGATGGCCGACTTCAACAGCCCCTTGGCGTCCGCCGGAGTCGACGGCATCACCACTTTCAGGCCGGGGCAGTGCGCCAGCCAAGCTTCCAGGTTGTGCGAATGCTGGCAGCCGGCCCCGATGCCGGCGCCGGTTTTGATGCGCGCCACCAGCGGGAATCGGCTTTTCCCGCCGGAAAGGTAGCGCAGCTTGGCGGCGTGGTTGACGATCTGATCGGCGGCAATGGTAAAGAAGGGATTGAACATGATCTCGACGACCGGGCGAAGCCCCATCGCCGCCGCGCCCACCGCCAGACCGGCGATGGCGGCCTCGGAGACCGGCGTATCCCTGACCCGGCGCGGGCCGAATTCTTCCAGCAAACCGTGGGTCGCCATGCGGGGATCGCTGTGAATGCCGATTCCGATGCCTTCTCCGGCGATGAAAACCCGCTCGTCGCGGCGCATCTCTTCACGCAGGGCCTGATTGATGGCCTGCCCCAGTGTCAGTTGTCGCGTCATTCGCGCGCTCCTTCAAACGAAAACGTCTTCCAGCGCCTCCGCCGGTTCGGGCCACGGACTGGCCTCGGCAAACCGCAGGGCTTGTTCCACTTTTTCGCCCGCCTCGCTTTCAAACCGGCGGTATTCCTCTTCGGCCAGCGCGCCCGCTTCCATCAGGGAAGCCTTGAGCTTCCCGATGGGGCAGCGCTCTTTCCAAAGGGCGATTTCGTCCTGCGGCTGGTAGATCTGCGCGTCGGTCGTGTTGTGGCCGCCCCAGCGGTAGGTCTTGAATTCGATCAACAGCGGTCCCGCGCCGGACAGGCAATCCGTCCGCGCTTTCCGCATCGCTTCGAAAACGGCCAGGGCGTCGTTCCCGTCGACCTTTTCGGCGCGCATGGCATAGGACGCGGCCCGATCCGCGATGTCCCTGACCCTGGTATGTTCTTCCATGCGCTGGGCGCCGGCGTAGACGTTGTTTTCACATGCGAATATCACCGGCAGATTCCACAGCGACGCCAGATTCAGCGCCTCATGGAAACTTCCCTCGTCCGTCGCTCCGTCGCCGAAGAAGCAAACCGTGACGTAGTTTTTCCCCGTGTACTGGGCGGCAAAAGCCATGCCCACGGCAATGGGGATGTTCCCGCCCACCACGGTCGTCGTGCACAAGGCGTTGACTTCCGGCGCGGCGATGTGCAGGGTCCCGCTCTTGCCTTTGTTGTAGCCGGTACGCCTGCCGAATATCTCCGCCATGATCAAATCCGGCTCCGCGCCCTTGGCCAGCAAATGCCCATGACTGCGATGGTTGGTGATGATCACGTCCTCCGGGGAAAGCGCCGCGCCGACTCCGGCGGCGACGGCTTCCTGGCCCGTGCACACGATCATCATTCCCCCGATCCTCCGGGGATCCTTGCTCAGGTCGGTCAGCTTTTCCTCGAAACGCCGGATCAAAAGCATCATCCGCAGGAGTTTTCTCCGTTCGCCGCTCTCCACCGCGTGGTCTCCTTCATGGGTCGTCGTATCGTTGCCATCATACGCCTTGCTTCGTCCGCCCCGTGAAAACCGGGCGAAAAAAAGGCTTCCCCGCGGAAGCCTTTTCCAAACCGCCGCCGCGCCCGGACAGGCGCGGCAAGCGAAACCCGGATTACATCGACTCGCCGCGCAGCGCGCGCAGGTGCCAATCGTAGGCTTCGCCCAGGAGGTGCGGCGTGTGCAGACCGTTCGCGCCCTTTTCGGCACGGGCGAGGTAGTCGGTCAGCGCCGGGCGGAATTTCGGGTCGGCGCATTTTTCGATGATGAGCTTGGCGCGCTGCCGTGGCGCGAGGCCGCGCAGGTCGGCGAGGCCGTGTTCGGAGACGAGCACCTGCACGTCGTGTTCGGTGTGGTCGACGTGGGAAACCATCGGCACGAAGCAGGACAGCGCACCGTTCTTGGCGACCGAGGGCGTCATGAAGATCGACAGGTAGGCGTTTCTGGCGAAGTCGCCGGAGCCGCCGATGCCGTTCATCATCTTGGAGCCGAGCACGTGCGTGGAGTTGACGTTGCCGTAGATGTCGGCTTCGAGCATCCCGTTCATCGAGATGGTGCCCAGGCGGCGTATGACTTCAGGGTGGTTGCTCACTTCCTGCGGGCGCAGGATGATGCGCTTGCGGTATTCCGCCAGGTTCTTTTTGAAGTCGACCGTCGTTTCGGCGGAGAAGGACACCGCCGTCGAGGAGACGCAGGTGAACTTGCCGGAGCGGATGAGATCGAGCATCCCGTCCTGGAGCACCTCGGTGTAGGCCGTGAGGTTTTCGTAGGAGCTTTCGTTGAGTCCGATCATCACCGCGTTGGCGACGTTGCCGACGCCCGATTGCAGCGGCAGCAGGTTGGCGGGAATACGCCCCTTCTTCACTTCGTGGCCCAGGAATTCCAGGATGTGGCCGGCGATGCGCTTGGAATTTTCATCGGGCGGCGTGAACTTGGTGTCGCGGTCGGCGCAGTCGGTTTCGACCACGGCGACGACTTTCCTCGGATCGACGCGCAGATAGGGTTCGCCGACGCGGTCGCTGGCGGCGACGATGGGGATGGGCTTGCGGTTGGGCGGCAGGCCGACCGTGTAGATGTCGTGCATTCCTTCGAGCAGCATGTCCTGCGCGGTGTTGACTTCGAGGATCACGCGCTCGGCGACGTCGAGGTAGGTCTGGTTGTTGCCGACCGAGGTCGAGGGAATGAGCCGCCCGTCCTCAAGGATGGCGACGACTTCGATCAGCGCGACGTCGAGCTTGCCGTAGTGCCCCCAGGCGGTGTTTTGCCCCGAATGCGAGAGGTGGGCGTCGACATAGCCGCAGTCGCCGGCGTTGACGTGGTTGCGGCAGTCCGGGTCCGACTGGTAGGGCGTCCGGAAGGAAATGCCGTTGACCTTGGCCAGCGCGCCGTCGGCCTCGGGCGCGGTGGAGGCGCCGGTCAGCAGGCCGACGCGGTAATTCTCGCCACGCGCGGTCGCTGCGGCGATACGGTCGGCGAGCGCCTGCGTCACGAATTTGGGATGGCCGGAGCCGGTGAAACCGCTGATGCCGACGTTGTCGCCAGGCTTGATGAAGGCCGCGGCGTCGCTCGCCGACATGATCTTGCCGCGCAGGGCGGCGTTCAGGATGCGTGATTCGCTCATTGGATATCTCTCTTGTTATGGAAGGATAAAAAAATGCGCGAGCAGGCCAAAACCAACGCACGCACGGGGATGATGGCGTGAAAACTGGCACGGAACTGACGCGGAAACGGCTCACCCCGGCCAATACCCACAAAGTCATCATTGTAGAAGCACCCCCCGGCCATTTTCAAGCCGCCTGCGGAAACCCGTAATCCGCCCGCGCCATCCGTATCGCTCGCGCCACACATACCACTCGCGCCGCCCGGCGGGCGCGGTCACGCGCGGTCGGCGGAATCGATGAACAGCGTGACCGGCCCGTCGTTGACGAGGCGCACCGTCATTTCGGCGCCGAAAACGCCGGTCGGCACGGGACGCCCGATCTCCGTTTCGAGCCGCCGCGCGAAACGGTCGAACAGCGGGCGCGCAAGCTCCGGCGCCGCCGCGCGGTTCCAGGAAGGCCGGTTGCCCTTGCGCACCGAGGCGAAGAGGGTGAACTGGCTGACCGCCAGGATGTCGCCGCCGGCATCGGCGATATTGCGGTTCATCACTCCGGTCTCGTCGTCGAAGATGCGCAGGCGCACGAGTTTCCCCGACATCCACGCGAGATCTTCCTCGCCATCGCGCTCTTCGAACCCGGCCAGCACCAACATGCCGGGGCCGATGGCGCCGGCGACCCCGCCGTCGACTTCGACGCTGGCGGACGTCACACGCTGCACCACGACTCTCATCGTCATACTCCTGTCATCGTTTTTCCCTTATGATCCCAATCCGGCCGTCGCGCCGGAACGGTATGATCCGCGTGTTCCGGGAATCATCCGCCCGCCCGCGCGTCATCCGTTGGAATCAATCCTTCACCATGTCCCTCGCAACAACGAGGCGCACTCCAGCCCTTGCCGCGTTCCGTCTCGCGCCGCCGTACCGCATGGTACGCCTTCGGCGTTGCCGGGGATATTGATATTGCCGCCGCGCGGCTCACGCCGGAAAAGATTTTGAAGTTTCATCGTGAGGCGGAACAACTGGAAGCGGCGCGGCTTGGAGGAACGCGACAAGAAATGCCGAGAATGCGCGTGAGGTGAAATCCAGCGCCGGTACAGGGCTGTGGGCAAGCGCAAAACGCGGCATGAAGGATCTTCAAGCCGCCCTCAGTGACGCCTTCCTGATACAGATTCTCAAAATTCAGATGGCCTGCCTAGCCGATGATATTGACATCATCGCTTTCTTTAAATATGCAGTGTATTCACAAAAGAGAATATCATGGAACTTGAACTTTGGATTGTCATTGTTCTTTGCAGTGCTTTTTCATTGCGGGTTTTATCGACAGTATAGCGGGAGAAGGCGGGCTTATCGGAATTCCCGTTTTCCTGTAAACAGGTATTCCGCCTGATCTGGTTTGGGGTACGAACAAGTTGGCGGCGTCTCTCGGAACCGCATCCTCTTTGATGACATATGCAAAAAATGGACTCGTAATTTGGCGGATGGCTCTGACCGGTCTGCCAGCGGCGATAATAGGCTGTTTTTTGGGTTCAAAGGCTGTTTTACATCTTTGATGTTGCGACTATTGGAAAAATTATTGTTTTCCTGCTTCCCGTGGGAGTTCTTGCCACGTTGTTGCCAAAAAAGATTTACACCATGCAAAGGCTCTCACATCATGTTCGCTTTACATCTACACGCCTTTGGTTTGCCTGCTTCTTGGATTTTATGATGGATTTGTAGGGCCGGGTACCGGTAGTTTTTTTCATTTCATCGTAAAACTGACTCCGGTTTGAAACCCCGCCCTTTAGGGCGGTGCGAAGGCTGGAACCCCGGCCTGGAAGGCCGGGGTTTCGACCGTAGCTACTTGGGAGGGGTGCAAACCCC
>JAIRPF010000114.1 GCA_031257115.1 Accumulibacter sp. | reverse complement strand
AGGAAGGGTTTGGCGGTGGTTTTTTCGACCCCGTTGGCAATTCCACCGCCCAACTCCTTCCGTCACGCCTTCGGCGTGACACCTCACTTAAGAGGGAGGCTTGGTTTGCGGCGCTTCGCGCCGGAAGGTACGCGCGGGATTCCCGCGTTCGCGGGAATGACGACGGCGATGGAATCAGCGAAGGCAACGGCGAATCGGACTCCCGTTTATCAAGGGAATGACGGGTTTTTCTTTGTTTTTCGTCGAGTCCGCCGTGTTCGTCGTGGCTATCGCTTTTCGCTTCTGTCTTTCGCCGTGTTCGCCGGTACTCCCGTTTGACCGTGCGGCGGGGTTTGAGGGATAATCACTCGCTTTTTTATGCCGCTTTCCCTCATCGCGCGATGATTTTGCATGGACAGGACGGAAAAATGACCAAAAACCACTCGTCGCTTGCCATCGATCCTTATTACGACGGCGTGCCGGAGTACATGACAAGGGTGTATGACTGGGCTTACGTCAATCCCAAGTGGGTGCGCTTCCTGGATAACAACTGGGTTGTCCGCATCCTGCTGTTTCTCAACGACGGACGGTTGATGCGCGCCTACCTGAACGAGATCAGGGAAGGTATGCGTGTCTGGCAGGTGGCCCACGTCTACGGCGATCTGGTCAAGCACGCCGCGAAAAAAGTCGGCCCCGGCGGAGCGTTTCACCTGACCGACGTGACGCCCGTGCAGGTCGAGCACGGCACCCGCAAGCTGGCCGGCATGGGCTGGACCAAGGTCATTCGTTCCGACGCCGCCAGTTTTGCCGCCGGAGTGGGGGATTCCTACGATCTGATTTGCAGCTTTTTCCTGCTGCATGAAGTCCCCGAAGAGAAAAAATACGAGATCGTCAATCACATGCTTGAGAAATTGCCCAGGGGCAGCAAGGCGGTGTTCGTCGATTACGACAATCCGGCGTGGTGGCAGCCGATCCGTTACATACTCAAGGTCGTCAACCACTATCTCGAACCGTTCGCCGAAACGATGTGGAAAAACGAAATCCGGCATTACGCGAACGAGGCCGACCGGTTTACCTGGCGCAAAAAGTCTTTCTTCGGCGGCGTCTACCAGTGCGTGGTGGTCGAGCACGGGCAGGAGACGGAAAACGAGGAGCGGTAGACGTTTCCCGTGCCGGCGCCGTTTTCCGGCGTTGGCCTGAAAATCATGGAGCGTTTCGCCTATCGCCCCGATATCGAGGGATTGCGCGCCATTGCCGTGCTGCTGGTCGTCGCGGCGCACGCGCGCATACCGGGCGCGCAGGGCGGATTCATCGGCGTGGATGTGTTTTTCGTCCTGTCGGGTTATCTCATTTCCGCTTTGTTGACGCTGGAAATGGAAAAAACCGGCGCGGTGGACTTCTGGGCGTTTTATGCCCGCCGTTTCCGGCGGCTCGCGCCGGGATTGTTGTTCATGCTGCTTGCCGCTTGCGTGCTGGCAGAATTCGCGTTTTCGCCCATGCGCCAGGTGAGTCAGGCCAGCGCCGCCGCTTCCGCCGCCGCATGGGTGAGCAATTTTCATTTTGCCTTTGACGATCTGAGCTATTTCGGCCCGGCGGCGGAATCCAATCTGTTTCTGCACACGTGGTCCCTGGGGGTGGAAGAGCAGTTTTATCTGGTTTGGCCGCTGCTTCTGCTGCTGGTTTTCCGTGGACGTTCGGGGGGGGGGAGCGATACAGCGGCGCGTACAGACCGGTTGAAAATCGCCCTGGCGTCGGTCTTCGCGGGCGGCTTCGCGCTCTGCCTGTGGCTCACGGTCGCGTATCCCCTTGCCGCGTTTTACATGATGCCGGTCCGCGCCTGGCAATTCAGCCTTGGCGCGCTGGTCTGGCTGTTTCGCCCCTCCGCGGGATTGCTCCGATCCGAACGGCTCGGAATTTTTCTGGGCTGGCTCGGTTTCCTCCTGATTGCGCTGGCGGCTTTCGTCTACGACGCGAACGCGCCCTATCCATCCTGGCGGGCGCTGCCGCCATCGTTGGGCGCGGCGCTGGTGATCGCGTCGGGCCGCCTCGTCCCGTCGAAGGGGCGGCGAGGCGTCTTTTCGGTTTCGGCCTTGCTTTCCCTGCGTTTCCTGCAAGCCGTGGGACGTGTTTCCTATTCCTGGTATCTCTGGCACTGGCCGATTCTGGTCGCGGGCGGCGCGATTTACGTGCAGGCCGGATTGCCCGTCCGTGTCGCGCTGGCCTTGCTCTCGCTGGCGTTGGCGACGATTTCCTCCCGTTGCGTGTAATGGCCCATTCGAAAAAACGACCGCATGTTGAGGCATCCGGGACGCATGGCGGCGTGTACGCTCGTCATTTTGCTGCTCGCGGGCGGACTCGCCTTGCAGTGGGGAAACAGGGCCATGGAAGCGCAATTAGATCCGGCGCTGGCATGGCTTGGACAGGCGAGAGGAGATGTATCGGAACTTTATGGCCTGGGCTGCGACACCTGGATTTCGAGCGCCACGCCGGATGTCTGTGAATTTGGAGACAAAAAGGCGCCGCGTACCGCCGTGTTGATGGGCGATAGCGTCGGAGCGCAGTGGTTCCCGGCCTTGAAGTCCCGGTTCGCGCAAGGGGATTGGCGTCTGCGGGTCATCACCAAATCCGCGTGTCCAATGGTGGACAAGCCTTTTTTCTACGCGCGGATCGGCAAGGAATATACGGTTTGCGCGGAATGGCGGCGGCGCGCGCTGGAACTTTTGCGCGAGATGAAGCCTGATCATGTTTTCCTGGGTTCTTCGATAGCTTCCGGCAATGATTTCAGTATCGCCGACTGGACGGAGGGAACGCGCAAGGTGCTGTCGGCCATCAGCCCTCACGTGGACGCGATCACCCTGATCCGCGATACGCCCGTTCTGCCTTTCGACGCGCTGGATTGCCTGGCGAATGAAACTTCCCTGACGCTTCTGCTGGCGGGAAAAAACCGTTGCTCGGCAATACCGGACGGTACGCTGAACGATCGTATCCTTGCCGCCCTGCGGGAAGCGGCGAATGGCTTCGCCAACGCGCGCCTGCTGGATATGAATGGAAGCGTTTGCCCGGAAGGGCGCTGCCATGCCAAACAGGATGACCTCATCGTTTTCCGCGACAGTCAGCACATGACCGCCCGTTTCGCGGCGCGACTGGCCGACAAATTCGGCCAGAATCTGGATGAGCTTTGGCACGCGCGGGGATTGGCGGACGGAAAGCAGGAAGCGGATCGATGAATGGGCGCGTCATTCCCTTGGCCGCCGGAATCCGGAACGGTTGATGAAATACCGTTCTCCTGAATTCCGGCCGGCAAGGGAATGACGGTTTTTCCGTGAGGGCGAATGGCCTTCGCCCGCTTTTTCGACCACGGAGAGACACGGCGAATCGAGCGCGGATGTTTCGCCCGCGATCCAGCCAAAGCCTCCCTCAAGAGGGATGTTTGGCTTGCGGCGCTTCGCGCCGGAAAGTACATGCTGGATTCCCGCGTTCGCGGGAATGACGAGGGGGGTGGAATCGGCGAAGGCAACGGCGAATCGGGTTTCCGCTTTTCAGGGGGAATGACGGGTTTTTCTTTGTTTTTCGCCGTACCCGCCGTGGTTGATGATTTCCGTTTTTGTCTTTCGCCGCGCCCGCTGTGGTTGATCGTTTTTTGAAATGGAAGCGGCCGTTTCCTTCACGGAACGCTTTCGGGTTCCAGCGTGCTTCCGAATTGAATGTTGCGCTCGGTCTTGAGTCCGTCGAACTGGATGGCGTAGTAAAGGCCGTCCGCGTTGACCGCGACGATCGCGCCCGCGCCGAAAACGGGGTGGACGACGCGCTCGCCGCGCGCGAAGGCAGCGCGGCGCAGCGCCAAGGCGGCTTCGTCGCGCTGGATATAGGCGCGGGCGTTTTCTTCCAGCGACGCGTCGAGCGGGACGGCATGGTCGATGTTTTCCGCGCCCATGTCGAAAATGAAACGCGACGGGTATTTGAAAATGCCGTCGTTGGCCGCGCCCTCGGCGTCCGAAAGGAATAGGCGGGTCATGGCGCGGGTCGCCGCCACGTAGGCGAGCCGGCGCTCTTCTTCCATCGCTTCGAGCGTGGCGACGCGGCGGCCCGGAAAAACACCCTCGCTCAGGCCGCACAGGAAAACATGGGGAAATTCCATGCCCTTGGCGGCGTGGATGGTCATCAGCTTCACGCTGTCGCGGCGCTCCTCGCCGTCGAGGTTGGTGAACAACGCGGCGCGGGCGAGGAAGTCCTCCAGCGTGGCGTCTTCGTCCGCGCTCGCGGCCGCGACGGCGCGCTTGAGTTCGGCCACGTTGTCGAGCCGTTCCTGGTCGCCTTGCAGGCGCAGGAATTCTTCGTAGCCGCTGCGGTCGAGCAGGGTCTGCAAAAGATCGTCGAGGCGCAGGCCGGCGCGCTTGCCGCGAAGGTGTTCGATCGCCTCGACGTATTGCCGCGCCTGGCTGCCGGCGAGGAGCGGGGCGGAAAGGTTTTCCTTGAGCGCCTCGTAGAGCGAGAGCTTCCGTTCCTCGGCCCGCGCTTTCAGCGCATCGATTTTTTTCTTGCCGATCTTGCGCGGCGGCGTGTTGATGGTGCGCAGGAAGGCGAGGTCGTCGCCGCTCGCCACCATGCGCAGGTAGGAGATGACATCCTTGATTTCCTTGCGCCCGTAGAATTCGACGCCGCTGTAAATCTTGTAGGGCAAGCCTTTGTCGAAGAGGCTTTCTTCCAGCGCGCGGGAGAGGTAATGCGCGCGGTAGAGCAGGGCGATGTCGCCGAGCGCGGCGCCGCCGGCGCGCAGTTCCTCGATCCGGGACGCGATCCACGCCGCTTCGTCGCGCTCGCTTTTGGCGTGGAAGTAGAGCGGCCGGGGGCCGGCGGGCTTCGTGGCGGTCAGCGTCTTGGGATGACGCGCGGTGTTTCTGGCGATCAGCGCGTCGGCGGCGGCGAGGATTTGCGGCGACGAGCGATAGTTTTCGGACAGGGCGAGGGTCCGGCTTTCCGGGTATTTGCGGTCGAAATCCAGGAACAGCTTCACGTGCGAGCCGCGCCAGGAGTAGATCGT
>JAIRPF010000047.1 GCA_031257115.1 Accumulibacter sp. | reverse complement strand
GGCGTGCCCCGCCGGCGCGAGTTGCCTCGCGTCGCCGCCGAGCAGCAGCGCGGCGTCAAAGCGGCGCAGGCAGGCGGCGTTGAGCGGCGTCACGACGATCGGGCTATCGATGCCGCCGTCACGAAAACTGGCGGCCTCGAATTCGCGGCCGAGCCAGTCGCGCCAGACTTCGAAGGAGAAAAGCGAAGCGTTTTCGGCCAATTCGCCGCGACGCTCTTCCAGCAGGTCGAGCAGCGTTCGCCCGGCGATGTCTCCGGCCAGAGTGTCGAGCGCGCCGATCGCGCCGAGCGCCGCGTGCAGCCGATCCAGCCAGCGCGCCAGCGTCGCCGGCCGGGCTTGCAGCAGCGCCGCCGCCGTCTCGACGCGGTCGATCAACGCTAATCCGGGGGATGGGTCCGGCGCTCCGGATTCGAGCAGCGCGCGGCGGAAACGCTTGAAGCCAGACTTGACCGAGGCCGCCCGGATCGCTTCCTCCAGGCCGAAAACCGCCGCCTTGCGCTCATCCTCGCCGACGTCGGCGAAAACGAACGGCGACTTGCACAGATCGAGCAGATCGCGGTAGTAAGCGCGGCCGGCCGCCACCTCGATCAGCGCGTCGACCGTCGCGGCGGCGCGCGAGGTGGAAAGCAGCCAGCCCGTTTCGTCGCTGACCAGCACGCTCTCGCGTTCGAGCAGCGCGCGCACGCGCCGCGCCGTCAGGCGATCCTGCGCGATCAGGGCGATCCGGCGCAGACCGCCGCGCAGCCAGACGCCGACCTGCGCCACCGCCGCCCGCGCCTCCTGCTCGCGCCCATCCACCGGCATCAGCGCCAGGCGTCCGCCCAGCGTTCCGGCCGGGTATCGCCGCGCCAGCGCCTGGGCGCGTTCGAGCAGCGGCGTCGCCGCCCGCGCGGTGTCGGGCCAGGCCGCGGCGAGCGTCGCCGAGAGCGGCGTCGCGCACGCTTCGCGCGGTTCCGGATAAAACACCCGCACGGGCCGCGCCTCGCCGTAGCGGCGCAGAAAATCGCGCTCGGCCGGAGCGAGCGCCTCATCCGGCGGGGCGTCGAGCAGGACCAGCAGCGGCTGGGGCCGATCCTCCAGCGCGGCGCGGCGGGCAAGCTCGGCGAGACGCAGACGGTAGACCGTCGCCGCGTCCGGCGCGCCGGCCGCGCCCAGGGCGCGCCAGAGTTCGTGGACGATGCGCGCCTCGAAGGCCAGCGGCGCCGAGGCGCGCGTCGCGTAGGCGCGCCGCAGCTGCTCGGCAAGCCCCGTTTCGTCGCCGGGCAGCCGCAGCGCCGCGTCGGTCAACTCGTCGAACAGGCCGGCCATCTCGGCGGCGATGCTCCACAGCGCCGCTTCGTCGAACCAGCCCTTCTTGCGCAAGGCGTCGTGCAGCAGCACCCGGCGCTCGCTTTCCGGCAAGGGTTCCGGAATGCCGTCGAGCGGCGCGTTCCTCGCCCAGTTGCGCAAGGTATCGCAGCGCGGCAGCAGCAGGGGCGTCGACGCCGCCCGCGCCAGCGCCGCCCGCGCCTCGGCGGCGACCGGCAGCGTCGGCGCCAGGATGCGCAGCGCCGAGAGGTCGGAACCCGAATGCCGCGCCAGCACGCGCGCCGCCAATTCGTCGAAAAAAGCCTCGCCGGGAGGCAATGCCCGCGCGTCCAGCGCGTCCGCCGTATTTTGCATGGGGCTGATGATTCAATTTTTCCATTGCGAAATGGAATTAGAGCATTTTCGGCTCGAATAGACACAGGGCGACACGGGGCGTCTTGCGAAAAAGTCGGCGCGCGCCCGGTTTTTCGTGGTCTTCAGGCGTGGATCGCGTTTCTTCCCTTGGCGCCGTGAGGGCTGATCCCATTTTTCCAGGGCGTTTCCGGTCTGCTCCGATACGTCATGAAAAGCGAAAAAGCGGACGACAGGCGGGCGGATGAGCTTCGCCCACGCCAACCCCGCCGACGCGAAGCGCCGCACGAAAAATCTCCCTCCTGATGGAAGCGGCCTGCGGCGAAACCGCGGGCAGGAAGGCGCCGGGCGCCTGAATTTCCTGGCGCGTATGTTTGATGAACGAATTCGGTTCCGGCGACATCAGGCCGTCCAGCGGGGCGCGCTTTCGGCTGGCGAGAGCATGAACATGGCGGTGGAATCAAGGGAAGAACGCAAGGCGCGCGATTTGGAAGCCAGGCAGCGCGAGCGCGAGGAACGGGCAAGGACTGGGTCTCCGGAACAGGCGGCGGCGCAAGCAGCAAGCCATCGCCGACATGGTGACTTATGCCAGGGCGAAGCAGTGGGACGGCCTCAAGCCATCCGGCCTGCGGGAATTCCGGCGCGAAGCCTGGCTACAGGCTGAATCGCAAGGCATAGAGACGCAGGGCTACACGCCGAAGGCGGCTAACCTGGCGGCGTTGCAATCCTTGACGCAAGACCGCCAGGCCAACGCCATCACTCCGGTACAGGATCGGCAGCGGTCGCGCGCCGATCAGGCCGCCGAGCGCGAGGCGCCGCCTGATTCTTGGCGAGGTCGTGGCGCGGGGCGGCCTTTTCAGGCGGCGCGCGGCGCGAAACGGCTTGTCGCATGAGTTCTTCCAGGCCCGGGCGTTGCCTGAATTGCTCGATGCTGTCGTACATCCTGAATTTCTGCTCGCATTCCGGGAGGCGGTTCATGGCGATTTCGGAAACCGCCCGGTCACGCGCGATGTAAAGACCATCCCGGCTTTTCGGCGTTTGGTTGAAGCGCGTCCAATCGAGGTTGTAACCCGATTCACGCGCCAGTTGCCGGGTGAATGTCCGCAACGTCCGGCTGTTTCCATCCTGAAACGGGTGGATGTAGTCAAGCTGGGCATAGAGTTTGGTGATCGACGCGGCAAAGGTTTCCGGGTCAAGTTTGGAAAGCCGCCCAGGATTGGCGGTTTTCAGGATGCCGTCCAGTTCCTTGCGGTCATCTGTGCTCATCCAGGAATAGCCGACATAGGAATCGGCATTCATGGATAGGAGTTGTCTGGTCTTTTGGTAAAGTTTTTCAGGAGGTATCTCGGAGCGGAATTCACCGGGCGCGGGTTTTGTGATTCCAAGAGCAGGGAAGTCCTGAAAAATCCTGCGGTGAATTTCTTTCAGATGCGCCGCGTCGAAGTTGCCAATAACAGGATTGGCCTCCAGTTCTTCGATTCGCCATTTTGCGGAAAAACCTTCGCTTTCCGCAAAGTGCATTTGTTTAATTTGTTTAGCGTCCATGAACAAATTCGTGGACGGCCTTTATTGCATCCTCGATGGTAATTTCGCCTGCCACGTACCGGCGCGAAAGCTCTTCATCCACTTTGGGCAATTTGAACCCCTCCAGTTCAACGGAAGCGCGCGCAAAGTCATCAGCCTCGCGCCGCGCCTGGCGCTCTTCATCCGTCAGCGCGGTTTTTCCGGGAATCGCGCCGGCATGGAACGCGGCAATTCCTTCGCCCGGTGCCATCGTTTCAACCGTTTGGCGCTCGCCGCATGTTTCTGTCCGAGGGAATTTTGTCAATGTATCCATGATCTTCCTTTCTATCATTTACGTTTCCTGAAAACCCGCGCCTTCCTCTGTTCTTCCGCTTCCCAAATCACGGTTCTTGATTCCAGAACATGCAAGACATTCCGCGTGTGCTCCTTGATATTTTTTCGCAATGATTCGATGCGTTTCCCAGGTTCCGGCGCTTTGTTTCCGCCGCCCATTTTCACGATTATATTCAATGCCTTCGCAATTTGATTCAGATTGTTGCCGATCCGAGCCAGTCGGGTGGAAGCTGGCCTCGTAATGGCCCAGGACTTCGGCGGCTTGCGGGCCGTATGGTTCCGCCGCGTTTTCGCGGAACGAATAGGCCAGATCGAGCGCGCCGGGCGAATCGCGGGCGAAGGCCGGCGTTACCGCTTGCGCTTCGGTTTTCGTGACGGTTTGATGGACGCGCACGACCACGCGCGCTCCGATCCATCCAGGCCGGTTGCCCGTTCGTCACGCCAACGCGGAAGAATGGGCCGCAAAAACCGGTCACACCTGCATGTTCATCACTTCGTTGTAGGCGCTCACCAGACGGTTGCGTACCTGCACCATTTCCTGGAACGACAGGCTGGCTTTTTGCAGGGAGATCATGACTTCGTGCAGATTGGCGTCGCCGTCGCCGGCGGCAAATCTTGCCGCCATGTCTTCCGCGCGCTGCTGGGTCTGGTTGACCTGTTCGATGGTGTTTTTCAGCACCTGGGCGAAGTCGACGCCGCCCGGCGCGCTTTTCGCCGCTTCGCCCGTCCGGTTGCCGGCCTGCGCCGCGGTGGCCCGCAGAACGCTCAACATCTGGTCAAGACCCTGTGTGTCCATCGATTTCTCCAGCTTTCTCCGACTCGCTCCACGCCGATACGGGGCAATACTAGCAAAAAACAGGCCATCCGCGCCAGCGCGAGGAAAAACGGAACGGCCGGCTATCCGTCGAACAGTCCCGCTTCGCGGTATTGCCTGAGTTTGTGGCGCAAGGTCCGCTCGGACATGCCGAGGCGTTCCCCGGCCAGCTTGCGCGATCCGCCGGCCGCGGCCAGCGTTTCCAGGATGTGCTCGCGTTCGAGATCGCGCATGTTGCCGGTTTTCGGCGCGTCTTTCCCGGCGGGCGTCACGGGATTCGCCGGAGGCGTTTCTCCGGCGACCGCCGGAATCGCCGCCAGGTGCAGCGCCCCGGCTTCGACGGTCTCTCCCGTGGCGAGGATCACGGCGCGCTGCATGACGTTTTCCAGCTCGCGCACGTTGCCCGGCCAGGCGTGGCGGCGCAGGGCTTCCTCGGCCGACGGCGCCAGGCGCAGGCCGCTGCGTCCCGATCGCGCGCCGTGTTCGGCCAGGAAACGCCTGGCCAGCGGAACGATGTCGTCGGGTCGCTGGCGCAGGGCCGGAATCGGCAGCGGGAAGACGTTGAGCCGGTAGTAGAGGTCCTCGCGCAGCACGCCCCTGGCCACGGCCTCGGCCATGTCGCGGTTGGACGTGGCGACCAGGCGGATGTCGAGGGCCACCGGCTTCTTGCCGCCCACCCGCTCCACCTCGCGCTCCTGGAGCACGCGCAGCAGCTTGGCTTGCAGCGCGAGCGGCATTTCGGTCACTTCGTCGAGCAGCAGGGTGCCTTCCTGCGCCTGTTCGAACTTGCCGGCCTGCGCCTGCTGCGCGCCGGTAAACGCGCCTTTTTCGTAGCCGAAGAGCGTCGCTTCGAGCAGGCTGTCCGGAATGGCCGCGCAGTTGATTGCCACGAAGGGGCCGTCGCGCCGGGCCGAGCGGTTATGGATGTAGCGCGCGAGAACTTCCTTGCCGACGCCGCTCTCGCCGGTCAGGAGCACCGTCGTGTCCGTCCGGGCGACGCGCGCGGCCAGGGCGAACAGATTGCGGCTGGCCGGATCGCAAGCCACCACGCGCTCGTCGCCGTCCATCGTTTCCGGCAGGCGGTAGCGTTCCACGTGCTCCAGCAGCGCCCGCGGCTCGAAGGGCTTCAGAAGGAAATCGCAAGCGCCCGAACGCATCGCCTCGACCGCCCGATCCACGTCGGCGTGCGCGGTCATCAGCACCACCGGAAGATGGGCGTAGCGGCCGCGAATCTCCTTCAGGAGCGTGATGCCGTCCATCGGCATCATGCGCACGTCGCTGACCACCAGCGACACCGCCTGCGTTTCCAGCAGGCGCAGCGCCTCCTCGCCGCCCGCCGCCGACACCGCCGCCTGCCCGGCGAGTTCGAGCGTATCGCAAACCGCCTCGCGCAAATTGGGATCGTCCTCGACGATCAGTATGGGTAATTCTTGAGCCATTGCCTTCAAACTCCGGCTACGAAAATGTTTTCACCACGGCGAACATGGCGGACATGGCGGACACGGCGAAAAACAAAAGCGGGAAACACATTGATTTTCGCCGGATTTCAACCTTTCGCCGCAGCCGCCGCGGTTAGCCGTTTTTCCAGGATTTTCACCTGGATTCCGCCGTCAGACGCCCGCCGCGATGACTTCGGCGATCGCCTTGCCGACGTCCGACGTCGAGGCGTTGCCGCCCATGTCCGGCGTCCTCGGACCTTCGGCGAGCACCGTTTCGATGGCGCGCGACACGCTGGCCGCCGCTTCCGGGCAGCCGAGGTGTTCGAGCATCATGGCGCCCGCCCATATCTGGCCGACCGGATTGGCGATTCCCCGTCCATAGATGTCCGGCGCGGATCCGTGCACCGGCTCGAACAGGGACGGAAAGCGGCGCTCCGGGTTGAGGTTGGCCGACGGCGCGATGGCGATCGTGCCGGCGCAGGCCGGCCCCAGGTCGGACAGGATGTCGCCGAACAGATTGGAGGCGACGACCACGTCGAAGGCGTCCGGGCGGCGCACGAAATTCGCGGCCAGAATGTCGATGTGGAACTTGTCGGCGCGAACGTCCGGGTAATCCTTGCCGATCGCCGCGAAACGCTCGTCCCAGTAGGGCATGGCGATGGAAATGCCGTTCGACTTGGTCGCCGAGGTCAGGTGCTTCCTGGGGCGCCTGGCCGCCAGCTCGAAGGCGTAGCGGATGACCCGGTCGACGCCGACGCGCGTGAAGACGCTCTCCTGCACCACGAATTCGCGCTCGGTGCCCTCGAACATGCGCCCGCCGACGCTCGAATACTCGCCCTCGGTATTCTCGCGCACGATCAGGAAATCGATGTCGCCGGGGCGGCGGCCAGAAAGCGGCGACGGGACGCCGGGCATCAGGCGGGCGGGCCGCAGGTTCACATACTGGTCGAACTCGCGCCGGAACTTGAGCAGCGAACCCCACAGCGAAACGTGGTCGGGCACCTTTTCCGGCCAGCCGACGGCGCCGAAGAAAATGGCGTCGTGCCCGCCGATCCGCTCCTTCCAGTCGTCGGGCATCATCCTGCCGTGCTTGAGATAGTAGTCGCAGCTCCAGTCGAACTCGTCCCAGCGCAAGTCGACGCCGTGCCTGCGCGCGGCCGCGTCGAGACAGCGCAAGCCTTCGGGAACGACTTCCTTGCCGATTCCGTCGCCCGGAATCACGGCGATCCTGTGGTTTTTCATCGTCGTTTCTCCAAAACCCGGCGGCGGGGCGTTTTGCCCGCGCCATGCCTTCCATCGCAATTATCCACGCATTGCCGCCGGGAAGCGAAGGTTTCGCGGAAAGGACACGGAGAGGGCGCGAACGCCGGCCCGATCCGATCATGCAGGAACCCTGGCAAGGGATTAGAATGACCGCCGCCACTCCCCGCGAATCCATCCCGGACTTTTCCGGCTTTTTCCATTCGACATCATGCCAAACGACTCTCCCGAACGTCCCGCCCCATCCGCTTCCAACCCTCTCCACATCCTGCAAATTGGCCGCCTGCTGCCCGTCCTGGAAAACTGGCTGCGCGAACGCTACGCCGTCGAATCGCTCGACGACGCGCCTGATCCGGCCGCCTTTCTGGCGGAACGCGGCGCGCGCTTCGCCGGCGTGGCGACCTCGGCGTTCCGGGGCATTTCGGCCGGGCAGATCGCGGCCATGCCGAATCTGCGGGCCGTTTCCTGTTTCGGCGTCGGACTCGACAAAGTCGACCTGGACGCGGCGAGCGCGCGTGGCATCGCGGTCGGCTACACGCCGAGCGTCCTCGACGACTGCGTCGCGGATACCGCGTTCGCCCTGTTGCTCGACGTGGCGCGCGCGACGCCGGAAGCCGACCGCTACGTGCGTTCCGGCGGCTGGACGCAGAATCCGGGCGTCTTCCACCTCGGCCGCAAGGTCAGCGGCGCTCGCCTGGGCATCGTGGGCCTGGGGCGCATCGGCAAGACGATCGCCCGGCGCGCGCTGGGTTTCGAGATGGACATCCGCTACCACGCCCGGCATCCGGTGGCCGAAGCGCCCTGGCGGTACGAGTCGTCGCTGGCCGAACTGGCGCGTTGGGCGGATTTCCTGGTCGCCATCACCGCCGGCGGGCCGGGCACGCGCCACCTGATCGACGCCGCCGTGCTCGACGCGCTCGGCCCGCGCGGATTCCTCATCAACGTCTCGCGCGGCTCTGTCGTCGACGAACAGGCGCTCGTCCGCGCCCTGGCCGAAAAAAAGATCGCCGGCGCGGGACTCGACGTTTTCGAGAACGAACCGCACGTGCCCGCGGAACTGCTCGGCATGGACAACGTGGTGCTGTTGCCGCACATCGGCAGCGCCACCGAGGAAACGCGCCTGGCCATGGCGCAAAGGACGATCGACAACCTCGACCTGTTCTTCGCCGAGGGACGGATGATCTCGCAGGCATAGCGGGCGAAGGGCGAAAACTTTTTGCCCACGGCGGGCGCGGCGAAAGACATCGACCACGGCGAGCACGACGAATACGGCGAAAAGCGAGAAGCAATTTCCTGTTTTTCGTCGTGTCCGTCGTGCTCGTCGTGGCTGGCTTTGGCGGCCACGGCGGAAAGCGAAAGAAAAACCCCGTCATTCCCGCGAACGCGGGAATCCAGCGCGTAGACTCCGGCGTGGAACGCCGGTAATTTCCGTCCTCCTCTTGAGGAAGGCGGCTCGCGGCGCAGCCGTGAGACGGAAGGAGTCGGGCGCTTGAATTTCCGCGCGAAAATATTTGATGAACGAACTGGATTCCCGCGTTCGCGGGAATGACGATTCCTGTCTGACCGTATCTGAAACTTCGCCGCCGAACTCACCCATCCCCTTCGGCGCGACATCTCACTCAGGAGGAGACTTGGCCTGTGGCGCTTTGCGGCGATAACTTTTGCGGGGGTTCATCCGCCTTGCATCCTGTTCATTTTTCGCCGTGCCCGCCGTGGTCGCCGTGGTCGACGCTTTTCGTGCCCGCCTCTCGCCGTGGTCGATTATCCGTTTAAAATGGCCCCATGAAGAAAACCGCTGTTTCCGGCATCCCCGAAATCCGCGCCGGGCAGTCCGTCGAACTGCTCAAGGAGTTGCACATCCTGACGCGCGACGGCAGGCTCAACCAGGACAGCCGGCGCAAGCTCAAGCAGGTTTACCATCTCTGCAATTTCATCGAGCCGCTGCTCGCCGAAACGTGGGGGGAGTCGCCCGATTTCACGCTGGCCGACCACGGCGCGGGCAAATCCTATCTCGGTTTCATTCTTTATGACCTGTTTTTCAAGTCCCGCGCGTCGGGTCGCATCCTCGGCATCGAGACCCGCGCCGAACTCGTCGGGAAATCGCGCGAACTGGCCGCCCGGCTGGGGTTCGGGCGCATGGAATTTTTCGGCCTGACGAGCGGGGAATCGATCCGCGCGCCCGCCTTGCCCGCGCGCGTCGACGCCGTGACCGCGCTGCACGCCTGCGATACGGCGACCGACGACGCGATCCGCTTCGCGCTGGAAAAACAGGCTCGCTTCGTGGCGCTCGTTCCCTGTTGCCAGGCCGAGGTCGCCGCCGCGCTGCGCGGGAACAAGAATGCCGCGCTCGCCCGGACGCCGCTTTCCGAACTCTGGCGCCATCCGATCCACACCCGCGAATTCGGCGGCCTGCTGACCAACGCCCTGCGCTGCCTGACGCTGGAGGCCCACGGCTACCAGGTGACGGTCACCGAGCTGGTCGGCTGGGAACATTCGCTGAAAAACGAGTTGATCCTCGCCCGCCGCGCGGGGCAAGTCCGGGGGGACGCGGCGCGACGGCTGGAGGCCATCCTGCGCGAATTCGATCTCGAAGAACTGCGCCCCCGTTTCCTTCCGGAAATCTCCACCCTTACGGAAGGCCCGGCGTCATGAGCCGCCGCTGGCCGATCTTTCTCGCGCTCGCCGCCGCCGTGGCGCTGGCCGGCGGCGCCGCGTGGCATCAGGCCGCCGGCGCTCTGCGAACCCGGATCGCGCGGGCGCTCGGCCCGCGCGGGGAGGCGCGGGAGATAAACGTGGGCCTGGGGGGCGTCGACATCCTCGGTCTGCGTATCCGCGCGCCCGAAAACGCGGCTTGGCCGGAAGAAGACGAGCTGCGCGCGCGGCGCGTCCGGATCGAACCGGACATCTTCGAGCTGCTGGTTGCCCGTCTGTCGATCGAGAGCATCCGGATCGAAGGCGCTTACGTCGTCGTGTCGCGCGCGCGGGACGGCAAAACCAGGGTCGTCCCTAGTCTGTTCGACCCGCCTCCGGAGCCGCCGCCGCCCGACGCGCGAGCGGAGGAAGCGCAAAAGGAAAGCGCCGGAAAAACGGCGATCGACATCGGCCGGATCGTCGTTTCGGACGGCGTCGTCGAATTTCACGACGCCAGCATCCGCGCGACGCCGGTCAGGCTGCGCGTCGAGCAAATCGAGGCCACCGTGGGCCGGCCGCGCCTGCCGGAGGCCAGGGGACACACGAGCCTCAAGCTCGACGGTATCGTCAAGGGCCGGCGGCAGGACGGCAAATTGTCGATCGACGGTTCGTTCGATCCGGCGGCCGGGGAATCCAGGCTGACCACCAAGCTGCGCGACGTAGACATGACCGCGCTGCAACCCTACCTCATCAAGGCGGCCGAGATCGGCGTCGAACGCGGGAGCCTGGATCTCGACCTCAAATCGTCGGTGGCGAACGGCAAGCTGCGCGCGCCGGGCACGCTGACGCTCTCCGGCCTGGGACTGACCCCCGGCACGGCAACGTTCATGGGACTCCCGCGCGAAACCGCGCTCAACCTGCTGAAAGACAGGAAGGGGCGGATTTCGATGAAATTCACCCTTGAAGGCGACATCGGCGACCCGCGCTTCTCGCTCAACGAGCAGATGGCCGTGCGCCTCGGATCGTCGCTGGCCGGGACGCTGGGCGTCAGCCTGGAATCGCTGGTCAAGGGCGTCGACCGGGGCGCCGGCGGCGCCAACGGCCCGGCCCAGGCCATCGGAAAATCCGTCGGCAAGCTGCTCGGCAAACAGCGGAAAGGCAGGCGCTAGAAAATTTCCGCGCGCGCCCCGCGTCCTTTTGTCGCGCGCCTATCCCAGTCCGCCGCGCTCTTTCTCCCGCGCCGTATCCTGCCTTTCGACCGTGGCCGGCGAGGCGGAGACGGAGGAGGTGGAGGATATGGAAGACATTTCCCGGTCGACGCGATCGCCCATGCGCGAAGCATGGAACGCGGTTGCCGCCACCATCAGGACGCAAAACAGCGTCATGACGCAACGCGCCGATCTTTGGGCGGGCGACAGGATGCGCCCGAAGCCGTCATCCGCTTCGAGGTCATCCACTTCGAGGTCGTCCAGTTCCAGACTCCCCAATTCCAGGCTATCCGATTTCATGGCAAGGCTCCGTAAGCTGACATTGACGCCACGATAATCCGGAGCTGGAATCGTTGCTGTGACCGATTTAACACAAAAAGCGAAAAAGTTTTCTCGCGCCCGAAAATCATTCGCCGGGCGGCGGCGCGCCGGAGCCGTTCCGCCGGAAAGGGTAGGGGAGGGGAGAAGGGCCTGCTCCGTCGCCCCGCTCGTTTCGTCGCCCGCTTCGCGCCGTCGCGGCTCGAACCGGAATTTTCAGGCGCTTGGAACATAAACCAGGAGCGGGCCGCCTTCATATTCATTCCGGAGATATTCATATAGAAATTAAGTCATTCAAAACCGGGCGACATGCGAGTAGATTATCCGCGTCGCGGCCCGTAAACCTCGCCGCCAGCCATCCAAAAGGAGAAAAAATCATGACCATAGCCAACAGCGTCACCGATCTCATCGGCAACACCCCGCTCGTGCGCATCAACCGTATCGCCGAGGGCGCGGTCGCCACCATCGCCGCCAAGCTCGAATTCTTCAATCCCGCGCACAGCGTCAAGGACCGCATCGGCGAGGCGATGATCACCGCCGCCGAGCAGGCCGGCCGGATCAAGCCCGATACCGTCCTCGTCGAACCGACCAGCGGCAACACCGGCATCGCCCTGGCGATGGTCGCCGCCGCGCGCGGCTACAAGCTGATCCTGACCATGCCGGAAACGATGAGCAAGGAGCGCCGCGCCCTGCTGCGCGCCTTCGGCGCCGAACTGATCCTCACCCCCGGCCCGGAAGGCATGGGCGGCGCGATCAAGAAGGCCGAGGAACTCGCCGCTTCCGACCCGCGCTATCTGATCCTGCAACAGTTCAAGAACCCCGCCAATCCGGCGGTCCACCGCAAGACGACCGCCGAGGAAATCTGGCGTGACACCGACGGCAAGGTGGACTTTCTGATCGCCGGCGTCGGCACCGGCGGCACCCTGACCGGCGTCGGCGAAGTCATCAAGGCGCGCAGGCCCTCGTTCAAGGCCATCGCCGTCGAACCCGACGCTTCGCCGGTGCTCTCGGGCGGCGCGAAGGGGCCGCACCCGATCCAGGGCATCGGCGCCGGTTTCGTGCCGGAAGTGCTGAACACCTCGATTTACGACGAAATCGTGCGGGTCAAGGCCGACGACGCCTTCACCACGGCCCGCCGCGCGGCGCGCGAGGAAGGTCTGCTGGTCGGCATTTCCTCCGGGGCCGCGCTCTGGGCCGCCATCGAGGTCGGCAAGCGGCCCGAAAACGCCGGCAAACTGATCGTCGCCATCGTTCCCTCCTTCGGCGAACGCTACCTTTCCACGCCGCTGTTCGCGGGACTCGTCGACTGACGAACCCGCCGACCAGCCCGCCGTTCCGGTTTTTCGCCGGAATGGCGGGCCGGTGATTGACGGCGCGAACCGTTCGGGCGTCCGGCGGGGCGAAGCGGAGCTTCATCCGATCCGGCGTCTTGTCCCGATCGCGCCTTGAGTGCACGGCCGTATCGCCGCGCGCCGGAGCCGATCCCTTGCCGCGCGGAATCATATTGCCGGTGCAACGACCACGGCGGGCGCGGCGAAAAGCGAAAGAAAGGCCCCGTCAACCCGGCGCGAGCCGGCATGACGGTGCCCTTCACCGGCCTTCCGGGTGCCCCCCGGAAAGAGTAAGACCAAGGCGGGCCGCCCTTGCGGACGGCCCCATGAAACGCCCCTTACGGCAGACAGACCACCCGGTTCAGCTCGGCGTCTGCGTTCATAGTGGCTGCGCCTTCGGGGAGAGATACAGTCTCAGGGTAGCCGGGGATGCTTGTCATGACGCCGGTCCAGTAAAGGGTCCGCAACCAGCCGGCGGCAAGGGCCGCTCCCTGCTTGCCGAACCCAGTGATGCCGCCGGGGCCGGAAACATGGGCGAGTTGCTCCCGCGTCGGCAGCCTGGTGGCAGGCTGGTAGCCTGCTGCCGCGTTCGGATCGCCCGCGCCGCCGCACACGGCCGCGGCGTCCGCCCAGTCATAGGACGCCGCCAGCGGCGCGCCCTTGAACACCGACAGCGGCCCGTCGCCGAAAGCCACCGTGGTTCGCGCCGAGTACCGGGTTCCGTCGATGGTCATCTCCGCCTTCACCGTCACCGAGCGCGAGCCGACGATGTCCGTCAACCGGGCGGTATCTCCCGTGGGCTTGCCGGCCTCGTTGCCGTTGCCGCTCATGTCCGCGCGCGGAGTCTCCGCCGCGTCCAGGGCGATCGCCGTGCCGCCCCAGGCCAGTCCGTTTATCGTAAAACTGACTCCGGTTTGAACCCCCGCCCTTCAGGGCGGTGCGAAGGCTGGAACCCCGGCCTGGAAGGCCGGGGTTTCGACCGTAGCCATTTGGGAGGGGTGCCAACCCCTTCCAAGTTCGTTCACAGCGACAGGCATGAATGCCTGCCGCTAATGAGTTGCTGTCGCCCTGGGCGCGATTGCTCCACCACGGCGCGGTGATCGAAGAACTCTCCACCGTCCAGGTTACGTCCCCGGCGTTGATGGTCACGGGCTGGTAATTGCGTATCGCCGTCGCCGTGATGCTCGCCGTGCTCCAGAAATCCCCGTTGTCGCCGGTGACGAACGCCGGGCCATCGGTCGGCGCGAGGCGCAGCTCCGTCGGCCCCTCCACGGCCAGGGGCACGCTCGCCGCTTGGCCGTTGACGGTCACTTCGACGACCCGGCTGCCCGCGTTGACGGGCGTCAAAGTCAGCGTGATCCGCCCGTTGGCGTCGGTGGTCACCGCCGCCGGCAAGCCCGTGAAGTTGGCGTTGGCCGCGAAGGTCACGGGCGCGTTGGGCCTGGGCGTTCCGTTGCGCTTCAGGGTAAAGGTCACATCGACCGCCGATCCCTCGATCAGCGTGCTCACCGAGGATTCCGGCGTAAAGACCGGCGCCGTCACCGTGATCGTCGCCGCCGCGCTTGCGGCCGGGTCTTCCTCCGGAATGGCCGTGACCGTGTAGCTGCCCGGCGAGGTGGCGGAGAACGTCACGGCGTTGCCGCTCCCGGCGATTTCGCCGCCCGATTTCTCCCAACGCGCGTCGCCGCGATTGACCGTGGCGGTGAGCGTTTGCGTCTCGTCGGTGTAGATGCCCGCGTTCGCCGGACTGACGGTGACGCTGACCGGATCGGGCGGCGTCGCGATGCCGTCATGGAAAGAACCGCCCCCGCAGCCCGAAAGCGCGAGCGCGAAGACCAAGGCCAAGGCCCGGAAGAACAAAGACTCTTGCAAGCGTTTCATCGAAAATCTCCCTGAGGGAAAAGACAACGGATAAAGAAGCCGCGCGCGGAGAACTCCCGAAGGAGAACTCCGCGCGACGCGGCGGTGGAAAAACGAGGGAAGAAAAAAGCGGATGAGAAAACGAAAAGGCTCCGTCTCCCAGAGGAAACGGAGCCTTCGATCGGCGGCGTGGCGACAGCGGCGAGCGCCGCGCCTTACGCCGCGGTCAACGCTCTTCGCTTCTTTCGTCCTCTACGATTTCGCGGTAGCGTCGGGGATCGGTGTCGCCTTCGGTGCTGATGAGCAGGACGCGGGAATTTTCGTCGAGGGCGAGTTGCGACCGGGTTTGCGCCATGTCCGGGGAGCGCATCAGGAGGGCGAGCAAGCCGGCGGTGACGGCGCCCGATTCGCCGGAGACGATGGGGGGATCGCCCGGCAGCGGGCGGCCCAGCAGGCGCATGCCGAGCAGGGCGACGGAGTCCGTGCAGGAGGCGAATGCGCTCGCGTAGTCGCGCAGCAGTTCCCAGGCGATGGGGTTGGCTTCGCCGCAGGCCAGACCGGCCATGAGGGTTTGCAGGTCGCCGCCGACGGGAACGGCCCACCCTTTCTCCGATACGGCGGAACGGTACAGGCAATCGGCGGCGCGCGCCTCGGCCACGATGACCCTGGGGCGGTTTTCGCCATGAGCGGCGGCCAACATGCCCTGCGCCATGCCGGCGAAAGAACCCACGCCGGCTTGCGCGAAAACGTGGGTCGGCGGTCTCTGGCGGAGCTGTTCCAGGGCTTCGAGCATCAGTGTTCCGTAGCCTTGCATGATCCACAGCGGAATTTTTTCGTAGCCCGGCCACGCGGTGTCCTGCACGATCGTCCAGCCGCGCTCCCGGGCGCGCCGGGCGGCCATGCGCACGGCTTCGTCATAATTCATGTCCACGATCTCCGCCCGCGCGCCCTCGCGGCGGATGGCATCGAGGCGTTCCGGCGAAGATCCTCCGGGCAGGTAGACGACGGCTTTCTGCCGCAGGCGGCGCGCCATCCAGGCGACGCCCCGGCCATGATTGCCGTCGGTCGCCGTGACGAACGTGATTTCCCCGATTTCTTCCCTCACGGCCTCGCCGGCCATGACCGCGAAGGGCAGTTCGCCGATGTCTTTCCCCAGCCGCTCCGCGATATGCCTGGCCATGGCGTGGGCGCTGCCCAGCGCCTTGAACGCTTTCAGGCCGAAGCGTTGCGATTCGTCCTTGACGTGTACGCTCTCGACGCCCAGGTTTCGGGAGAGCGCCGGCAAGGCGTGCAGCGGCGTCGGCGCGTAGTCGGGCATGGAGCGGTGGAAAGCCAGCGCCCTGGACAGTTCCCGATGACTGAACGGCGCGAGCGACGCCGTGGGCCGTTCGGTAAACGGAGTCCGGTTGATGAAGCATCGCACGGCGTTCTGCATCGTGAAACCTCGCTCATCGGTCTGATTCCAATTCCAACGAGATTACTACGAATTTTCGGCGGCCGGCGATAGAATTCACGCAACTCAACCGCCGCGGTCGCCGACGCCATGAAGCGAGAAAAGCATCCGGAAAAAAAGAGGGGCTTCGCGCTCATCGCCGCCGTGGCGCTTGCCGCCTGTTCGTCGGCTCCGGTCGAGCGGGATGTGCGCGGCCAGTCGTTCGAGGCCCGGCAGCTGGCGCAGAGCGACGCCAACCGCTTCGCCAACCTGACGATGCGGGACAATCTCGACGGGCTGGAAATCCTGCTCGAAAAACTCTATCGCCGCAATCCGGCGATGTGGAAAAAACGCCCGGCGCCGAACCTGGAAGCGGCGCGCGGGCAAGTGATGGCCGCCATCCGCGAGAACGCGCCCCTGCCGGAACTGGGCGGCCTGAAAGGCGCGGCGGCCGTCCGGCGCGCGCTCGCGCCCGAATTCACGGGCGACCGCGCCGGCGCTTATATTTACGGACTGGGCACGATGCTGGCCGAAACCTGGGGCGGCCGCCTGGAGCTTTCGCTGATCGATGGACTCGACGCCCAGCGCGTGGCGAACGCCGCCCACAACGTCATGGTCGCCGCCTGGCTCCTGACCGATCGCAAGGACGCGGCGGGCAGGCCGCTCCTGCTGTCCAACGAAATTTCGGCCGAGGCGCGCAATCTTTCCTTCGAGCGCGAGCACGGCAAGATCATCGGCCGGCTCGATACGCTGGCGGCGGTGATCGACGAAAAATACCGCCGCGGCATCATCGGCTATTTGCAGGGACTCGTCGCCGGTTCCCTGCTTCAGTTCTTGCCCGTGGACGCGGCCACCGCTGCGGTGGAAGCGGCGGTACAGTAGCCCGCCGGCGCGGCCAGGCGCTTTTCGATGAAATGCCCGATGAATTCCGCCGTCGCCTCCAGGCCCAGGCGCGAGGAGTTCACGCAGAGGTGATACGAGCTTGCCGCGCCCCACTCCTTGCCGGTGTAATGACGATAATATCTCGCGCGCTGCCTGTCGACCGTCTCCAGGGCGGCTCGCGCCGTTTCCCGGCCAATGTTCAGTTCCCCCGAAACGCGTCTTATCCTGTCCTCGACGTCGGCGCTTATGAAAACGCTGACGAGGTTCCTGTATTCCCTCAGGACATAATCGGCGCAGCGGCCCACGAAAATCGCGGAACTCTTTCTCGCAAGACCCCTGATGACGTCGCTCTGTATCTTGAACAGGGAATGGCTCGTGTTTTCCGTTCCGGCGTCGTCGAAACTGAGCGTCGATGATATCTGCTCCGCCACGTTTCCCAGGAAAAGAAAGAATTTCGGCTTTTCGTCGTTGTCGTTGATGAAGTCTTCCTTGAATCCGCTTTTTTTCGCGGCTATCCGCAGAAGTTCCTTGTCATAAAAGGGAACCTTCAGGTCATCCGCGAGTTTTTTCCCGATGAGAAAGCCGCCGGAGCCGTATTGCCTGGCGATCGTCAGGGTGAACTTTCCGTTCATTTCGCGGCCCCCTTGCGCATTTTTCTGATTTCGAAATAAAGAACGCCCGCGCATACGGCGAAAGCCATGCTGTCCGACAAGGGCATGCTCATCCAGATACCCTTGATGCCGAAGAATTTCGGCAGGATGATGACCAGCGGTATGAGAAACAGGACCTGTCTCGTGAGCGACAGGAAAATCGTTTTATAGGCTTTTCCGATGCTCTGGAAAAAGGCCGCCGCCACGATCTGCACGCCGTTGAAGGGAAAGACGAAAAATACGTACCTCAGCCCCGGAACGGCAAGATCGATCAGTTCCTGCTCCCCCGAAAACATGGACGCCACGTAGTGCGGGAATATCTCCACGATCAAGAAACCGGCCGTCATGACCGCCACGGCCGAAATGACGGACTTCCTCAATGCCTCGACCACTCTCCCGTACAACCCGGCGCCGTAGTTGTAGCCAGCTATCGGCTGCATCCCCTGGTTGATGCCGAAAATCACCATGACGAACAGGAAGGCCACCCGGTTGACGATGCCGTAGGCGCCAATGGCCAAATCCCCGCCATAGACGGACAGCTCCCGGTTGATGAGTATCACGATGACGCACGTGGCGGAGTTGAGCAGAAACGGGGCCATGCCGATCGAGAGGATGCCCGATACGATCCGGTGCCTCAATCCGAATATGCCTCTTCTCAGACAAATGAAATTGTTCTTGTCGGAAAAGAAAATGAATTGCCATGCCAGGACGACGATCTGGGACAATACCGTCGCAAAGGCGCTTCCCTTTATTCCCCAATGAAAAACGAAAATGAACAGGGGATTCAGCACCAGGTTGATGCCGATCGTGACGAGCGTGGCGTACATCGATTTTTTCGGGTGCCCGGACGAGCGCATCAGGGCGTTCAGCCCCCAATACATGTGCGTCACGACGTTGCCGGCGATGATGATCGTCATGAAATCGTAGGCGTAGGGCAGGACGTTTTCGCTGGCGCCGAAAAACACGAGGATCGGTTCCAGAAAGACGAGGACGGGAACCGTGAGGCCGATGCCCATCAGGAAATTGAGCGAGACGACGTTTCCCAGGATGTAGTTCGCGGCCTCGTAATCTTTCTGTCCGAGCCTCAGCGACAGCAGCGCCGAACCGCCCACGCCGACGAGCGTGCCGAACGCCGCGCCCAGGTTCATCAGCGGAAAGGTTATGGTGAGTCCGGACAGGGCCAGCGGCCCCACGCCATGTCCGATGAATATGCTGTCGGTGATGTTGTAGATCGACGCCGCCGCCATGGATATGATCGCCGGAATCGCGTACTGCGCCAGCAATTTCCCCACGTCGGCGGTTCCCAGGGAAAGCGGAGCGCTTTTCATGATGCCCGTCCGCAAGTCTGGCGGTCATGGAGCCGGCGATTCGTCACGAACGGAGCATCCTGAAACGGCGGTTCGCCGGCTAGTCATCCAAACCCAGGTCGAACCCCTGCGCGCGCGCCACGCGAAGCATCTTCGCGCGCTTGGCCTGCAGGTTGTCGAGATACCGGGCGACCTGCCCGCTGAAACTGTCCGAACGCTTTCCGCGCTCGCGCAGGTCGTAGTACGTTTCCATCTCCTTATCATATTCCGCGATGGCCGGCAGCCAGGCGTCCCGGTCCTGGTATTCGTTCTCGAAGAGCTTGAGCGCGATCGGCATCCGGGGCTTTTTCATCGGGTCCTGGTTGGGACGGCCGAAGCCGACGCCGAGCACCGGGAAAGTCAGTTCCGGCAGTTTCAGGATGCGCACGATCGCTTCCGCGTCGTTGAGGATGCTGCCGAGGAACACCGCGCCAAGTCCGGCGGATTCCACGGCGGTCGTGAGGTTTTGCGCGGCGAGCACCGCGTCCATGCAGCCCTGGAAGAAGCGGTCCATGCCGCGCCGCGCCTTGGCCTCGCTGCCCTGCTCTTGTGCGATGCGCGCGTTGCGGTGCGCGTCGACGATGAAGATGAAAAGCTCCGGCGCCCGCGCGACGTATTCCTGGCCGCAGACCTGCGCGATGTCCCGCCTGACCTTCGGGTCCGTCGCGCGGATGACGCTGAACGCCTGCATCCCCGTGCTTGACGCCGTCCGGTTGATGACTTCCAGGAAAGCGGCCAGCATTTCTTCCGGCACCTTTTCCTCCGTAAACTCCCGAATCGTCCGGTGCTCAAGGATCCTGTCGATCGTGGGATTCGAATAAGCCATGAAATATCTCCTCTAGGGTTCACTGACCGGCGCCGTGGCGCCATGTTCCTGAAAAAGTCAGAAATGATGTTGAAAAAACGGGAAACGAACGGCTCCTCTCCCTGTTCATCCATCGCCAAGGGACGGGAAAAATGGCCAATACTTCCCGGCGCGCGTGGCGCTGGCGTCGGCGAGGATGGTTGAAGAGGTCAAAGGAAGCATCATCATTTTACCGGGTCATCTTTTTGTCAAAAGCCAGTAATTCTGTCACATTGCATCCAAAAAATGTGGGCGTGATGCTGGAATTCGCAAGCACACCCCAGCCCATGCGTGCTTTAACCACGAAGGGCACGAAAACACGGAGAAAACCCCGTCATTCCCGCGAACGCGGGAATCCAGGAACGTACCTTCCGGCGCGAAGCGCCGCAAATCAAGGCCTCTTTCCTGAGGAAGGCGTGGCGGATGGAGTCTGGCTGTTGGGTTTCCGAACGCGGATGGGAAAACGATGAGGGAGTGAAACGGCCGAATTCTCAGACGCGGACAAACAGGAAATCGTCATTTCGGGAAACCGTCATGCCTTTGATCGCCGAAATCTGGTCTGCCATTACCTTCGCCAGTTCCGTCATCGTCGTCATTCCCGCTTTCGCGGGAATGACGGATTCTATCTTTGCTTTTCGTCGTGTCCGCCGTGGCCGTCGTGGTTAACTGCTTTCTTTCTGGTTTCTCTCGGTGCCCCGTGGCTAAAGTTTTCCGCCGAAGGTACTGGTCTTTCCGCCCGGAGCCTCAGATTTCCGCGCCGATCAGCGCGCCGTTTTCTTCCATCCACGCGCGCCGGCCGGCGGATTCGTTTCTGGCCATCAGCATGTTCATCACCGGGTTGGCCTCGCTCTCTCGCGGCAGGCGCACGCGCATGAGCCGCCGCGTGTCGGGCGACATGGTCGTCTCCCAGAGCTGTTCCGGGTTCATTTCGCCCAGGCCCTTGAAGCGCGAGATGTCGACCGATTCGGGCTTGACGCCGTCCATCTTCAGGCGGTCGAGCGCCGCGTCGCGCTCATTGCCGTCGAGCGCGTAGAGCTTGCGCGGCGGGCGTTTCTTGCCCTGCGCCGGAACGTCGAGGCGGTAGAGCGGCGGCTGCGCGAAGTAGAGATGGCCGCGCTCGACCAGTTTCGGAAAGTGGCGGTAGAACAGGGCGCACAGCAAGACCCGGATGTGGCTGCCGTCGACATCGGCGTCGGTCATGATGACCACCTTGCCGTAGCGCAGGTTGTCGAGCGCCGTGTCGGGCGCGTCGGGCGGGTGCGGGTCCAGCCCCAGCGCCACGGCGATGTCGTGCACCTCGCGGTTGGCGAACAGGCTGCCAGGCTCGATTTCCCAGGTGTTGAGCACCTTGCCGCGCAACGGCAGGATCGCCTGCGTCTCCTTGTCGCGGCCGGCTTTGGCCGAGCCGCCGGCGGAATCGCCTTCGACGAGGAAGAGTTCGTTGCGCGACAAATCCTCGCTCTGGCAGTCCGAGAGCTTGCCGGGCAGGATGGCGACGCCGGATTGCTTGCGTTTTTCCACTTTCTGGCCGGCGCGCGAGCGGGCCTGCGCGGCCTTGATCGCCAGCTCGGCGATTTTCTTCGCGTCGTCGGGATGTTCGTTGAGCCACAGTTCGAGCGGGTCGCGCAACATGCGGGCGACAAGCGCGACGGCGTCGCGCGAGTTCAGCCGCTCCTTGATCTGCCCCTGGAACGAGGGGTCGAGCACGCGCGCGGCAAGGACGAAGGAGAGGCGCGAAAAAACGTCCTCGGCGGCGAGCTTGACGCCCTTGGGCAGGAGCGCGCGGTGTTCGGCGAAACTCTTGACGGCGTCGAAGGCGGCCTGGCGCAGCCCGGTCTCGTGCGTGCCGCCAGCCGGCGTCGGGATCAGGTTGACGTAGGATTCGCGCGCCAGATTGCCGTCGGCGCTCCAGCAAAGCGCCCAGGCCGCGCCCGATCCGGCCGGAAAATTCTCGTCGCCGGCGGCGGCGTAGTTCTCGCCGGTGAAGATGGGGCACGCGAGTTCGCCGTCGGCCTGTTCGGCGAGATACTGCCGCATGCCATCGGCAAAGCGCCAGGTCTTCGTTTCGCCGCCTTCGACGGACAACGAAATTTCCAAGCCGGGCAGCAATACCGCCTTGCTGCGCAGCAGGCGTTCGAGTTCGGCGGACGGCAGGCGCGGGGAATCGAAGAATTGCGCGTCCGGCCAGATGCGCACCCGGGTGCCGCTCTCGCGCCTGGCGGCGTTCCCCACGCGCGCGAGCGGCTCGATGACCTTGCCGCCAGCGAAAACGATGCGATGACGTCCGCCGTCGCGCGTCACCTCGACTTCCAGCCGCGTAGACAGGGCGTTGGTCACCGAGACGCCGACGCCGTGCAGGCCGCCCGAAAACCGGTAGGCGGAAGCGCCGTCGCTCTTGTTGAACTTGCCGCCGGCGTGCAACTGGGTGAACACCACCTCGACCGTCGGCGCTTTTTCGACCGGATGGATCTCCACCGGAATGCCGCGCCCGTCGTCCTGCACCGTGACCGAGCCGTCGCCGTGCAGCGTGACGGCGATGCGCTTGCAATACCCTCCAAGCGCTTCGTCGGCGGCGTTGTCGATGGCTTCCTGGACGATGTGCAGCGGATGATCCGTGCGCGTATACATGCCGGGACGGTGGCGCACGGGCTCCAGCCCCTTCAGCACGGAAATGGATTCAGCGGTATAGCTCATGGGCCGAATCATGAAGCAAACGCGAAAAACCGGCAAATCATGGCGAGCACGGTGGGCACGGCGGAAGACAAGGTAAAGTGTCGCTCCGAAGGCGTGACGGAGGGAGTTTGGCGGTCGAGATGACGGATTCTTTCTTCGCCTTTCACCGCGCCCGCCGTATCCGCCGTGGTTAAATTCCGTCTTTCAGGATATTCCCATGCCCAACGAAACCATCGAAAAAATCCTCGACCTCGCGCGCTGGGCGCCCAGCGGCGACAACACGCAGCCGTGGCGCTTCGAAATCGTCCCGGATTCGCGGATCGCCGTCCACGGCTTCGACACGCGCCGAAGCGTCCTCTACGATTTCGACGGACACGCCAGTCACATGGCGCACGGCGCCTTGCTCGAAACCTTGCGGCTCGCCGCGACGCGCTTCGGCTTGCGGGCCGAATGGAGCGCGCGCGCCGGCTGTCCGGACGAAGCGCCCATCTACGACGTCACGCTCACCCCGGCCGCGATCGCCGAGGATCCGCTGGTCCGCCACATCGAAACGCGCACGGTGCAGCGGCGGGCCATGCGCGCGACGCCGCTCGCCGAAACGCAGAAAGACGCGCTGGCCGCCGCCGTGGGCGAGCGATACACGCTCCGCTTCCTCGCCTCGCCCGGCGAGCGCCTCGCCGTCGCCCGAATGCTCTGGCAAAGCGCCGGAATACGGCTGACCTGCCCGGAAGCCTACCCGGTGCACCGCGACATCATCGAATGGAACGCGCGCTACAGCGCCGACCGCATTCCCGACGCGGCCGTCGGCGTCGATCCGGCGACCGCCCTGCTCATGCGCTGGGTGATGCGGCGCTGGGAGCGCGTCGCGTTTTTCAACCGCTGGCTCGGCGGCACGATCGTGCCGCGCGCGCAGCTCGATTTCATCCCCGGCCTGGCCTGCGCCAGCCACATCCTGATGCGGCCGGCCGAGCCGCCCGCCGGATTCGCCGATCACGTCCGCGCCGGCGCCGCCCTGCAACGCCTCTGGCTGACCGCGGCCTCGCTGGGCCTGCATTTGCAGCCCGAAATGACGCCGCTCATCTTCCGCTGGTACGCGCGCGCCGGGCGGGAATTTTCCGCGCATCCCGGCATGGCGAACCGGGCGCGCGCGCTGGCGGCGCGATTCGAAGGCATCGCCGGGGCCGGGGAAAACGACGCTTTCTCGTTCTTCTGCCGCGTAGGCCATTCCCGCCCGCCCCGCTCGCGTTCCATCCGCAAGACGCTGCGCGAGTTGCTCCGAAACGGAGTCCATTGAGAAAATGGCGGGGCGCGATTCCGCGCTGTTTACCCTCTACGACGAGGACGGGATGGACGATTTGGGCGCGGAGGGAAAACGAGCGTTCAGGACGGAACTGAAAACGGAGTTGGAACGACGGCGATGAAAAAACAGAAACTCGCCGGGCGGCCTATCGCCATCCCCGAAAAAGTGTCGGGATTTTTTACATCTTGGGCGCAAAGGCCCGCTACGAATTTTTCAATTTTTATGAAATTTATTTATAAACAATGCGTTATGTTTAGTCGTCGCAAGCTGGCACGTAATATGCTTTAGGCTATGCGTCACAATGGTTTGGCTTTTTGGCCCACTTTCAAACAGGAGCAATACGATGAAAATTTCCAAAATATTTATGGCAACGATTACTGCCACCGCCCTGCTCTTTACGGGTTCTGCGTTGGCGGCGGGTGACGGTTTAGATTTTACGGTGGATGAATACGGCCTTATCAATAATCCTGCTGGTAGTAGTCAATTTGTTGCGGATGCGGTTAGTTTTCACTTTACTGCCGATACCCATCAGTATATGACGGGAAGTGGAGCTTTCACCGAAACCGGGAGAATGGACCTGACAAGTTTTATTCTAAACAACACGCCACTGAGTGGTTTGGGACTCAACCAAGACTACACCATTTACGGGAATTTTTCCGCAACAGGAACATCGGAGTTTGGTAATATCTTTGGCGATAATCTTATCCGGGCGACATTTGAGACATTTACGTTTGATCTCTACGTTGAATATGCTAGCGGCGACGTGTTTCAACTTGGGGCAGCAAGCCTCGCGACGAATCCATTGAGTCTTAGCTATATTCATCAGAATCCTGCTAATGGAGTAGCATCGGGGGATTACAAAGTTTTTCTGGATTTCCAAGCAAGTGTCTACGGAAGTAATTTCTTTATCGATCCAAGTCCGTTCAACCTTGAGCTTGCGCTTGACGGGGTTTTAGGATTCCTTAGTCAAGATATGCTTAATGTTAGCGAGGCTGAATTTAATAAGCAAGGTTCTGGCGACGCTTGGTTCAAGCAGCGTGATGTTCCCGAACCCGCCTCTCTCGCCCTGTTTGGTCTCGGCCTGTTGGGGTTGGGATTCATTCGCCGCCGTGCCTGAATCGGGATCGTGAGGGCCGGGAATCAGAGTATGCGCGGTAAATCAATCGTTACAAGAAAGATGAAATAGACGGCAATCGCGATATTCTCGAATGGAAATGCCGCTCGACTGGGCGGCATTTTTTTGGGCCGGAACGGGTTCTTTTTGTCCTTTTCCGGCTTTTTTCGCCCTTTCATCATAAAACGGACTCCGGTTTGAAACCCCGCCCTTCAGGGCGGTGCGAAGGCTGGAACCCCGGCCTGAAGGCCGGGGTTTCGACCGTAGCTACTTGGGAGGGGTGCCAACCCCTTCCAGGTTCGTTCACAGCGGCAGGCATGAATGCCCGCCGCTAATGAGTTGTTCCAAGTCATCGTTGACTTTGCAGGCTTCGTCTCGCCGCGCTGGAGTGGTTCCGGTTTGGATGACGGCAATCCCCTTTTCCCGTCATGCCCGCGAACGCGGGAATCCAGGGCGTAAACTCCGGCGCGCAGCGCCGCATCCTTTGAATTGGCGGCCCTTCGGTCTGAAGGCCACGGACTGGATTTCCGCTTATCAAAGGAATGAT
>JAIRPF010000030.1 GCA_031257115.1 Accumulibacter sp. | reverse complement strand
CGCGTTGCAGATGGCCCGTGACGACTATGAAGACCGGCGCGAGCGCCAACGCCAAGGAATCGCGCTCGCCAAGGCGTCGGGCAAGTACAAAGGACGCCGCGCCGATCCGAAGCGCCGCGACCAGGTGATTGCGCTTCGCAAGGCCGGACACAGCATCACCAGAACGGCCGGGCTGACCGGGTATAGCGTCGCCCAGGTGAAACGGATATGGGCGGCGCGGAAGAACACTACAAGTTAACCAAGAGACCGGTAGTCCGCTTCTTTTTGGTGCTTCACTGCCAACACGACGATGGTTTCCCGTTCGATGCGATACCAAACCGCATAGCCGCTGCCGCCAAAATCAATCAGCCACTCGCGGTAGTGTTCCAGCCAGCCTTCCTGAAATCTTCCCATGCTTGGCTGTTTACGCAAGAGCTTTACGCCATTGCGTATTGCGCGTACCGCGCCGCGCCGCCGCTTCCATCCATGCCTCGCGCTTGAAATCCTCGGAGCCTTTTACCTTGATGTCAAACCAGCCTTTCGCTTCGGCCAGGATGATCATCGAGCGGATCATCTTTCGATAAGCAAAAATTGACAGGTAGTACTGTGCATAGTATCATGTACGCATGAACGCGACCACAAAACGGCTTTCTTCGATGCGTCGCAATCCGCGTGATTGGCAGATTGACCAGCTAAGAACCGTGGCGCGGAAAGTGGGAATGGAAGTCAGGAACGAGGGCGGCAGTCATCACATTTTTTCGTATTCCGGACTAAAGGATACCTTGAGCGTTCCAGCGCATCGTCCGATTAAGCCCGTTTATATCCGGGCGTTTGTCGATTTGTGCGATCGTGTCATTGAACTGAAAGTGAAAAAGGAATCGCGCCATGACCAAGACGACTGACCCGAAAACCGCCGCGCCCTGGCCGTTCGAGGCTTACACCCACATTGTGCGTCCGCTCACGGAAGAGGAAGGCGGCGGTTTTTTGCTGACGATCCCTGATCTGCCCGGTTTGATGGCCGACGGTGAAACCATCGAAGCCGCGATTCAAGATGGCCGCTTGGCATTTGACGCCGTGATCGCCGCCCTGCTTGAGGCGAGGCGTGAAATTCCCGCGCCGTCTTTTCGCAATGAGGACGTGCTGACACCGGATGTTTCCGGGAAATTTGTTACCCGCGTGCCGAAAACCATACACGCAAGACTGGCCGCGCGCGCGCGCGCCGAAGGTGTTTCCCTGAATACAATGGTGCTTACCCTGCTTGCCGAAGGCTTGGGGAGAAAACCGCCGCGCCGCCGCGTGAATGGCGTTACCGGCTCCGATCCTTCGGCACCCGGATCGCGGTTGCCAGTTTCTTGAAATCGGGTTCTTGGTAAGTCTCGCGCTGCAAATCCTGGGAAAGTTCGACCTTTTCACCCTTGGCGTAACTTTTCAGGAGATAGTCCTTCACGCCGTCGCCTTGAACACCGAGCGAAGTAAACATCCGCTGCAAGGCATCGTGCGTTTTTCTGAACTCATCCGAATTGGCGTATTTTTCGATGTCCTTCTCAGTGATGGCGGCGGTGGCCGCCGCTCCCCTGCCCTTCTTTTCCTCGACCGGCTCGATCTGGTTGATTGCCAAATCGTCACGGCGTTCCCTCATCCGCTCCTTGTCGACCTCCGAAGGAACATGGCCAACGACCTTGAAGCCGCGCGCCGCCGCCTCGATCCATGCCTCGCGCTTGAAGTCCTCGGAACCTTTTACTTTGATGTCAGACCAGCCTTTCGCTTCGGCCAGGACGATCATCGAGCGGATCATCTCCGGGTTTTCATGCTTCGTCGTCAGCTTGTTTCCCTTGTCGACGAAGGCCAGGCTTTCCTTGGGGTTGGGAGCGTTTTTGAAATGGTATTGCCCCTCGGAGACGATAAAGAGCGCCCGCAAGGCGTCATGCGCTTTCTTTTGCCGCTCCGTTGCTTCCAGTCCGTCATCCCAGATACTTTTTTTCAAACCCAATTTTTCCGGAGCGCCAACGGGTTCCCTGTCCGCGTGATCCATCGCCGCCAGGAATTCATCGTCGCCGCCCGAATACGCGACTTCCACGGTGGCCGTTTTCGCGGACTCCGGCGCGGGTTCCCGGCCTGCCGGAACCGGAACATCGTAGTCGACCTCGATGCCGTTCATGCCGTCTTCGGTTTCTCGTGCCGAGTCGCCTCCTGTTCCTGCGGTGAACTTCTTTGCTGAATCCGCTCCATGATCTCTTCGACGTCAAAGGCAACATCGGCGGGAATCCTTGATTTCGGATAATTCTCACTCCAGCCGGATACCATATGGGTACACGCCTGCTGCAAGAATGCTCTTTCGTTGCCGCGCTCACGCGCAGCGTATTTATGCAGTTTACTTCAAATAGTTATTGAAGAATGTCTCCAGTTTGTCAAAAGGTATAACGTCCATGCGGTCATATAAATCCACATGGCTTGCGCCGGGAATAATCATTAATTCCTTGTTGTCGCCTTGCAGTTTCTTGAATGCGTCTTCGCTGAAATAACGGGAGTGTGCTTTTTCACCGTGCACAAGGAGTACGGCGCTGCGAATCTCATTGCTATAGGAAAGAAGCGGCATATTGATGAATGAAAGCGCCGAGGTCTTGTTCCAGCCGCCATTGGAGTTGAGCGACCGGGCGTGATAGCCGCGCTTCGTTTTATAATATGAATAATAGTCTTTCACGAATTGCGGCGCATCAGCGGGAAGCGGGTCAGGCACGCCGCCGCCGAGTTCGTACGCGCCGTTTTTCGCGTCCGCCAAGCGTTGCGCATTAAGCTGTTTGCGCAGCTCATAACGCTGCCCGGCATTCATCGAATCGAAATAGCCGTTGGCGTTGACGCGGCTCATGTCATACATTGTGGAGGCTACCGTCGCTTTGATGCGGGTATCAATAGCGGCTGCATTGACAGCCATACCGCCCCAGCCGCATATGCCGATTATCCCAATCCGCTCCGGGTCCACGTTATCTTACAGGCTGAGAAAATCGACTGCCGCGCTAAAGTCCTCGGTATTGATATCGGGTGAAGCCACGTAACGGGGTTGACCTCCGCTTTCACCCGTAAAAGTCGGATCGAAAGCAATGGTCAGAAAACCTCGCTCGGCCATCGTCTGGGCATAGAGACCCGACGACTGCTCCTTTCGGCACGTACATATCCGCTGCAAGCGTGATTCCATACCTGTTTACAAACGTTACTTTGCTGTGTTGCACTTTAGCGCTTTGCGGAAATGTCTTATCTCATGTATCTGTCAGTTTCAGTTCTTGCATGTTTCTTCCTTTTTCCTGATTGTTTTCAGCCGCCATGGTATCAGTGGCTCCCATGGTTGCCGCCAACATGAGCATGAGAGCAACGATTCGCTTTTTCATAATGAGGCTCCTTTACTATTGTTTCAAATTTTTTAAGATTACGGACAACGCTCGACGTCCTGCTACTACAATCGAATTTCAACATCATCTTGTGTTCGCGCCCCGTGCTAATATCGGCGGCCATGATCCCGAACCCCCATGACCGCCTGCCCCGTCAAGGGCTGTGGCTGCTGGCCCTGCTTTCCCTTTGCTGGGGCGCCAACTGGCCCATCATGAAAATGGTGCTGAGCGAAGTGCCGCCGCTTTACTTCCGCGCCGTCTGCACGTTGTCCGGCGGCGTGGGGATGCTGCTCCTGGCGCGGGCCGGCGGCATGTCGCTCAGGGTTCCGGCCGGGCAGCGGACGCGCGTGGGGTGGCTTGGGCTGTTCAACATCACGCTCTGGAACGCGATGGTCGGTTTCGGCGTTTTGCTGCTCCCGTCGGGCTGGGCGGCGCTGCTCGGATACACCATGCCCCTGTGGTCGATGCTCCTGTCCGTGCGCTTCCTCGGCGAACGGCTGAGGGCGCGCGCCTTTTTCGGGCTGCTGCTCGGATTGTCCGGAATCGTGGCGCTCATGAGCGACAGCCTGGAAGGCATGTTGCGCGCGCCGGTCGGCATCGCGTGCATGATCCTCGGCGCGTGGGGCTGGGCCATCGGCGTGGTGCTCTTCAAGCGCCTGCCGGTCGCCATGCCGGTCTCGTCGCTGACGGGCTGGATGATGCTGTCCGGCGGCGTGCCGCTGCTCGCGCTGGCTATTCCGCTGGAAACCTCGCGCCTCGCCGTTCCGGGTTTCTGGCCGTGTTTCGGGATACTCTACAACGTCTTCATCGCTTTCATGTTCTGCCAATGGGCCTGGAACCGCATCGTGCAGATGGTTCCGGTCTCCGTCTCGTCCGTGTCGTCGCTGGCCACGCCGCTGATCGGCGTGCTCTGCGGCGTCGTTTTCCTTGGCGAACCGCTCGGCTGGCGGGAAGCGATCGCCTCGCTGCTGATCCTGTGCGCCGTCGGCTCGGTATCGCTGAAACGCTGAGGCGGTTTTCTCCCTGGGGCGTTTCCGTCTCGAAGTGAAAGCGATTGGGCCGTGATGGATGCGGCGAAAGCCGGTATCCGGGGCGGCGATCGTGAAACCGTTGGGCTTTCCGGGAAGCGAAAAATTTCAACGCGGCGGGCGCGGCGAAAAGCGAAAGCAAAGCGCAAATCAAAGGATTTTCTCCTGGTTTTCGCCACGCCGCCGCGTCCGCCGCGATTGACCGTTTTTCAGGTTTCCCGCCGCGCGAGCCATGCCGCCGCGCGTCGTTCCACGGCGCGATGCAGCAGCGCGCCGCACGCGAGGCTGGCGATCCATGCCAGGAACATGCCACCGAGCTGGATCGCCGGCGCATGCGGGGCGAAGCGTTCGAAGACGGCATTGACCACGAGGCAGACCGGAAAGTGGACGAGAAAGACCGAATAGGAAATCCGTCCGAGCCAGGCGAGCAGCCTGCTTTCGGGCCAGGCCGCGATGACGCCGCCGTAATGCGCCAGGCCCAGGCCGGCGGCGGTGAGCAGCGCGACGAGGATGCGCGGGCGGTAGTCGACGATCAGCGCGGCGGCGGCGACCGCCGCCGTGGCGGCGGCCCATCCGTCGATCCGGCCCGGCCGGGTTCCCCAGCGGGCGACGGCGCCGAGTCCGTAAGCGCCGAAGAAATAGATCGCCCAGTCGTCCCAGGCGGGGTTCCGGTTGAAGACGTACAGCGAAGCGGCGATGAGCGCCACGACGCATCCCCGGCCGAATTCCGGCCGTTCGGGGCGGAAGTGGCGGGCCGAGCGGAGGATGAGCAGCAATACGGCATAGAGCTGGAAGTCGATGGCGATGTACCAGACGCCGGCGGAAAGGCTGTCGAATCCGAGCAGGTTTTGCAGCAGCGCGACGTGGGCGGCGAACTGGAGGAGGGTCGGCGCGCCGGGAATGGAATCGTGCGCGATCAGGCGGCGGCTGACGGCGGCGGCGGCCACGGCCAGCAGCAGGACGGCGGCGTAGGGCAGCGCCAGTTTGAGATAGCGCCGCCAGAGCCGCTTTCCCACGGGCCGCGCGGCGGCGTTTTCGTCGCGCGCGAGCGCCCGCGCCGCCAAGTATCCGCCCACGACCAGGAAAGCCTGGACGGCGATGCGGGCGTGCTGCGAGAGCCAGTCGATCAGTTCCGGGCACAGGACGCGGGCGTGATCGGACATCGGCCCGTAAAAAGCCAGATGATGCAGGACGATCAACTGCGAGGCGACGGCCTTGACGGCGTCGATGAGCGGTAATCGTGAAGCGGCGCGTCCGGTCATCCGGGGAACCCCGATTCATTCCATGTCCGGATCGTCACGGAGAAAAATCTTTTCGATCACGAACGCAAGGATCGCGAGGAAATACCCGTGGGACTTCATCCTTATGATTTTTCATGGTTTTCCTGGCGATCTCCGTGAACTCCGTGGTTAAAACCCCCTGGAAAGGGCGATTGACCACGGCGGGCGCGGCGAAAGCGGAAGGCAAAAAAATGGGCCACGGACATGGAGGACACGGAAAAACGGATTCGGGACATTTCAAAAGGGGATTATGCCTTTGCCAAAACGCTTTCGCCACGCGGTTCGGGAACCTCCCCGCGATACTCAATCCTCGAAACGGGTGATCGCGGCGGGCGCGGCGGAGACCAGGATCGTCATTCTCTTGATGAACGGGAATCCAGCGCCTACCTCTCGGCGCGCGTCGCCGCAGGCCAAAAGCCTTGACCACGGAGTTCACGGAGAAACACGGGGAAAGTCTTGAAAGTTTTCGTTTCCCTCCGTTTTCTTCGTATCCGCCGTGATTGGAAGCTCCCCATCTTTCAAGATGGCACGCAAATTGCTTTTATTGGCGCATGAAGATCGACGACCTCAACGCCAATCGTTTCGTTCTCGACAACGGGACGGCTTCCGGGCTGCGCCGGAAAATCAGGGAGGATGCCCCGGAGGGTATCCGGCAGGCGGCGCGGCAGTTCGAGGGGCTGCTGTTGCAGATGATGATGAAAAGTATGCGCGAGGCCACGCCGCAGGACGGTTTGCTCGATAGCGACCAGACGCGCTTTTTCACCGCGATCCTCGACCAGCAGATGGCCCACGACCTGTCCGCCAGGGGGGCGCTCGGATTCGCCAGGCTGATCGAGGAGCAGCTGGGCCGCGCTACGTCTTCGGAGGGCGGCGACGCGCTGGACGCGGCGCTCGACCGGCTCCAGCAGTCCTTGTTCGAGCACCGGGCGGCAAGTTCTGCCGCCGGCATTGCCGGGGTCGCGCCGGTGGAGCTTCCCGAAAGCGAGCGCGAGTACGTCGACCGCGTGTGGCCGCACGCCGTCGAGGCGGCGAAAGCCCTCGGCGTGCCGCCGCATTTCCTGGTCGCGCATTCCGCGCTGGAAAGCGGCTGGGGCAGGAACGAGATCCGCCGGTCCGACGGTTCGCCGTCGTACAACGTCTTCGGCATCAAGGCCGGAAGCGGCTGGCAGGGGCCGACCGTCGAGGCGGTGACCACCGAATACGTGGACGGCGCCGCGCAAACCGTGCGCGAGAAGTTCCGCGCCTACGGTTCGTATGGCGAAGCCTTCCGGGACTACGCCGGGCTGCTGCGCGGCAATTCCCGTTTTTCGGAGGTGCTGGGCCAGCAGGACGGCGCGCGGTTTGCCCGCTCCCTGCAACGATCGGGTTACGCCACCGACCCAGGGTATGCCGACAAGCTCGCCCGCATCATCGGCGGAACGACGCTCCGGCGGGCGCTGACCGGCCAAGAGGCGCTCGCGGAAACCGCCAGGTCTTGAAAATCCGGCGAATCTGCCGTTACTGCATGGCATAGGAGAACATTCCATGGGTTCAGGAATCTACAGCATCGGCGTTTCGGCGCTGAACAACGCCCAGCTTGGTCTGGCGACGACGGGCCACAATATCGCCAACGCCAATACCGATGGCTACAACCGCCAGCGCATCGTCCAGTCGACCAACATCCCGACCCTGACGGGTTCCGGTTATCTGGGGACGGGCGCGTATGTGTCGACGATCGAGCGCATCTACAGCGGCTTCCTGGCCCGGCAAGTGACCACGGCGCAGACGACGCTGAGCGCGCTCGACGCCTATGCCGCGGCGATCGGCGAGCTGAACACGCTGCTGTCGGACCGGAACGCCGGGCTGGAATCGGCGCTGGAAGGATTTTTCGCGGGCGTCAACCAGGTGGCCGCGAATCCCACGTCGCTCACGACCCGGCAGACGATGGTATCGGGCGCGCAATCGCTGGTCGCGCGCTTCCAGACGCTGAACGACCAGCTCAACGAGCAGTACAAGAACGTCAACAGCCAGATTCAGGGCTACGTCGGCACGATCAATTCGTTCGGGCAGCAGATCGCCAAGATCAACAAGCAGATCGTCGACGCCGAGGCCATCAGCGGCCAGCCGCCGAACGATCTTTACGACCAGCGCGACCAGATGATCGCCGAACTCAACAAGCTGATCGGCACCCAGACGAGCATCAATACCAACGGTTCGGTGAATGTCTTTTTCGGCAACGGCCAGCCGCTGGTGGTGGGCGTGGCGGCGACGACGCTGGTCGCCATGCCCGCTTCCGGAGACCCCACCCGGCTCACGGTGGGGATCGTCAACGTCGGCGGCACGCAGGAACTGCCGGAATCCCTGCTCACCGGCGGCGCGCTCTCCGGCGTCCTGCAATACCGTTCCGAGACGCTCGACGCGGCGTCCAATTCGCTGGGGCGGATCGCCGTGTCGATGGCGATCACGTTCAACGCGCAGCACGCGCTGGGGCAGGATCTCCTGGGCAGGATCGACGGCGACACCGGTTTCGTGGCGGACTTTTTCAACCTGGGAACGCCCCACGTGGTGGCCAATTCCAACAACCCGCCGGGCGCGGCGACGGTCACGGCCAGTTTTCTGCCGCCGTCGTACAACGGCGAGGACAGCACGTTTTACACGAATCTGACGACCAGCGATTACCGGCTCGATTACGACGGGACGACGCTGACGCTCACGCGGCTCTCCGACAAGGTGTCGTGGAGCGGCGCGACGATCGCCGCCCTGAACACGGCCATCGACGCTTCCCCGCAAGGCTCGCAGGGATTTTCCATCGCGGCGGGCGGCGCCATGCTCGCGGGATCGAGCTACCTGATCCAGCCGACCCGCAACGTCGCCAGCACCATCGCGGTCAATCCCACGATTGCCGCCGACGTGCGGCAGATCGCCGTGGCGACGCCGATCATCGCCTCGGCCGGCACGGCCAATACCGGCACGGCGACGATCTCGCCGGGCAGCGTGATGACTGGATATACGCCGCCGGCGGCGGGCGCGCCGGTGACGCTCGCCTACGCCAACGGCGATTTGACGGGATTTTCCTCCTATCCCGTCACCGTCACCGTCAATGGCGTGGACACCACGTATGCCGCGGGGCCGGTGCCCTACACCAACGGCGCGACCTACTCGTTCGCCGGGATGAACTTCACCATCAGCGGCACGCCCCGGAACGGCGATACCTTCGAGATCGCGCGGAATTCCAACGGCGTGTCGGACAACCGCAACGCCCTGCTGCTCGCCAAGATGCAGACGGGCAAGACGATGGCCGGGCACACGGCGACCTTTTCGACCGCCTACTCGCAGCTCGTCAGCGACGCGGGCAACAAGGGCGCGGAGATCCAGACCGTCCAGACCGCGCAGCAGACCGTGCTGGATTCGGCCGTGAGCGCGCGGAATTCGATTTCCGGCGTCAATCTGGACGAAGAAGCGGTCAATCTCATCCAATACCAACAGTCCTACCAGGCGGCGGCCAGGATGCTGGAAATCGCCTCGCGGCTGTTCGATTCGATCCTGGCGATCGGCGCTTGATTCCAATTTCACACATCGATGGTCAAGCCCATGATCCGCCACGCGCCTGAGAATTCCCACCATGGGTCTGAAAATTCCCACCATGGGTCTGAAAATTCCCGTCATGCGTCTGAAAATTCTCGCCATGCGTCTGAGAATTCTCGTCGCGCGTCTAAAAGTTCCCGCCGTATGCCTGAAAATTCCCGTCATTCCCGCGAAAGCGGGAATCCAGTCCGTTCATTCCAGCCCGAAGGGCTGCCAATTTCAAAGAATGCGGCGCTGCGCGCCGGAGTGTACACGCTGGATTCCCGCTTTCGCGGGAATGACGGAGTATCGGGACGGTCGTCGCGCGAAGGATTGGAATGACCGCACAAAGGATTGGAATGGCCATCGCACGAGGGATTGGAACGACCGTCACTCATGAATCAGAAACGGAACAAGGGTAAAAGCCATGCGAATCAGCACGAGCCAGATTTTCCAGACCGGGGCGAGCCGTCTCATGGACGGGCAGAGCAAGCTCTACAAATTGCAGAATCAACTGTCGACCGAAAAGAAGTTCCTGACGGCGCAGGATGATCCGGTCGCGGCGGCGCAGGTTTTGATTACCTCGCACGCGCTGGGCGTCAACACCCAGTACGCCGACAACCAGGCGAACGCCGCGAGTCAACTGGGGCTTGAGGAAACCCGCCTGCAATCGGTCATCGACAGCATCCAGTACATCATGGAACAGGCCGTCGCCGGTTCGAACCAAATCCTCTCCGACAGCCAGCGCGAATACTTCGCCAAGGATTGGCAGGGCCAGTTCGAGTTCCTGCTGGGCATGGCCAACAGCGCGGACGCCAACGGCTATTACCTCTTTTCCGGCTATCAGGGCCACACCCAGCCTTTCCAGAAAATGGCGAACGGCGTGGTCGCCTATGTCGGGGACAGCGGACAGCGCCTGCTGCAAGTCGGCGCGTCGCGCCAGATCGCGGTCAGCGATTCGGGCTATGACATCTTCCAGGCCATCCGCACCGGCAACGGCACGTTCGCGATGACGGCCGCCGCCGCCAACACCGGCACGGGCGTCATCGGCGGCGGCACGGTCACGGACATCACCGCCTGGACGGGCGACAATTACCAGATTCAATTCACTTCGCCCACGAATTTCACCGTCACCGACACCACCACCTCCACCGTGGTCGGCTCCTACACTTACACGGCCGGAACCAGCATCACGGCCATCCCCGGAATTTCGTTTTCGATCGGCGGCAATCCGGCGGCGGGCGACACCTTCGACATCTCGCCCAGCACCGACCAGAGCCTGTTCACCACCCTGGGCAACATGATCGCCGCGCTTTCCACCGACATCGCGGGCAACCCCGTGGCGGCGGCCAGCGTGCAGAACATCCTCAACGCGGAACGGGCCAACCTCGATCGCGCGCTCGAAAACATGTCGACCGTGCAGGCGTCGATCGGCTCCCGGCGCGTCGAACTGAACGAACTGACCGACGTTTCCTCGATGCTCGACCTGCAATACAAGGAACGCATCTCGAACCTGGAGGACATCGACTGGGCCGAGGTGATCTCCGCCTTCACCCAGCAGCAGACGCAGCTCGAAGCCGCGCAGTCCTCGTTCGCGCGGATCACATCGCTGAGCCTGTTCAACTACCTCTGATGAAACCCTGGAACATTCTGGCGGCCATCGCGGCGGGATGCCTCGCCGCGTGTACGACGGTCGAAAACGTAAAGCCGTCGGGCGAAATCGGCTCGCAGATCGGCGTCGCCGCGCCGCCATCGACGGCGAATTTCGTCGCGAGCCGCGACACCCTGATCGGCGCCGGCGGCACGGCGGCCACGGCGCTCGTCTATCCCACCCTGAGTTCGACGCTGGGCGGCGGCTCGAAATTCGGCGCGGGTTTGGCCGCCGCCGCGGCCGGCGGTCTGCTGTACGTCATCTACGACCCGCTGGCGCCGAACTGGACGATCGAGGAACGGGCGATCGACGCGGAAATCTACCATCTCTCCCTGCGCGCCAAGACCTTCCGCACCGGCGGCGACGGCGAGGCCATGCGCATCGTCAAGCGCCGGGCGGCGCAGTTGCAGCGCGAAAAAGGCTACGCCGCCTATCGCCTGCTCGATTATTCGGAAGGCATCGAATCCGCCACGCCGTTTCCCTACCGCATATCGGAGGGAACGATCCAGCTGGTGACGGGCCAATAAGGGTGAAAAAACCATAGGCGGCCAGCGCGGCGGACCGCGCCGGGGCAAGGCGGAAGCAGAACAGGACGCGGGATCGGGACGCCGGGTTTCCGCCGCGCATCGATCCAGCTTGCGGGTTTGTACGCTTTTCATTTAAAAACGGGGAAGCCGTCGCCCTCTCGAAGTTTGATGACGGCATCCGCGCCAACTGTGTTTTTTTGCATCGGGACAGCTTTTTTGCCGCGCTCATTCTTGCGTACCGTGGTTTTTGTGAAAAAAAGCGCATAATGGCAGCCATCCTGGATGGGCGGCGCGGGTTCAACCCGGAGACGCACCAAAAGAAAGGGGTAGTGGTCGTGTTCCTGGCGGTTGCGTTCCTTTTCCGGTTTTTCTCCGAAATCGGGGCGGAAAAATCCGCTTGAGCCTCCGTGATTTTGGGATTACGATGTCTCCAGTTTCAATCGCGCGGCAAGAGAATTGCGATTTTTTGTAAGAAGCAACAAACAGCCTTGACTTTTAGCCTTGACTTTTCAAAAATGACGGCAACAATAATTCAAGCAAGCAAGCGGCCGGTTGTCGGCGGACAGGCAGGGCAGCGAGACGCTTTTCGTCCCTGGTTTCTCCAATCTCTGATATTTCAGGCCCCGTTTCTTTCTGGAGCGGGGCTTTTCATTTTCCTTGGCGTCACGGCGCGCGGATGACTCCCTCCGGAGTTTTTCGCGCGCCGCTTTTTTTGTCTTTCGTTTTTTTCCGGGAAAGTTTTCGATGGAACATGTTTCCCGGGATGAAGGCGCTGTAGGCAGTGGGGAGACGTTCCCGGTAGTTGTAATTTTCTTTCGGAGGAAGGCATGAGAATGAAAATGCAGTTGAAAGTTGTAACGGCCAGTTTCCTGGGCCTGTGGGCTTTCGCTGGATTTGCGCAGCAGCAAGTCGGCGACTTGGCCCCCAATCCCACGCTGGACGGATATTTGGCCGCCATCGAGTCGGATACGCGTGTTCAACAAGTGCTTCAGGACTATCACGACGAAGCCGACAATCGCTTCAAGGAGCACATGGAAGTGGTGCGGATCGCCTCGCCGTCCCGCCAGGAATATTATCGGGCGAAGGAACTCTATGACCGCCTGATCGCTTTCGGCTTCGCCGACAGCGATCTCGTCTTTACCGGGAAAAACAATTCCGGAATCATGCCCGGCTCGGCCGTGCAGCAGGTCGATGGCCTCAAGGTCTACCAGACCTGCGCCGTCATTCCGGGAACATGGACCGGCGCGACCGACGGCGCGAACGGCATCTACGCCCGCCCGAAGGTCGTCATCGAAGGGCACATCGACACGGTCAACCCGTCCGAGATCCCCGGTTTCGATCCCGACGCAAAACCCTTGCCGTGGTATTACGAACCCGTCAAGATGCAGCCCGCCGGCGACCCCCTGGCCAGCACCGCGGCGGAACTCGCGGCCATTCCGAAGGAGCTCAATTTCGACGCGAACGGGAAGGTCGTGGAAGACGCCAACTGGACCGCGGCGAAAACGCGCTTTACCAACCTGAACGATGCCGCGCAGAACGGCGGACACCGGATCTATGTGCCCGGCTATTCGGACGCCATAAACAATACCATCGGCGTCTACCACCTGGCCAAGCTGTTCAAGACGCACGACATCAAGCCCGTCCATGACATCTGGTTCTGCTTCACGGCGGGCGAAGAAGGCCGCGGCAACCTGGCGGGAATGAAACAGCTCTACGGCTACAACCAGGACAACGCGGCGGCCATCCCGGCGGACAACGGCAGGAACAAGCTGAACATCGTGGCGAACCTGTCGATCGACGGCGGCAACATGACCATGCAGTTCCTTGGAAGTTATCGCTACGAGGTCAACTACAAGGGGATCAACGGCGCGCGGGAAGCCTCCAGGAGAATCGGCCGGATCGCGGAAGTCTATTCTCCGTCCGACGACGGCACCAGCACACAGAAGACGACGTATACCGTGGGGATCGCGTACAAGAAGGATGACGGCAGCACCTCCTTCGAAATCGACATGCGCGCTCCGCAGGTTCCCGCGCTCAACGAGATGAAGTCCAGGCTTTATCCAAAGTTTGGCGTCGGCACGACAACCGAGGATGGCGTCGAGATCGCACAACTCTGGTACGGCGATCGCCCGGCCCACATCGTCGATGAAGCCTATGTCAGAAGCGATCCGTTGATCTACGCCGCATGGAAAACGCGCTGCAACGTCTTTGGCGCTTGCAGCCGTTTGCCGACGACGGAGAACGATGCGTCGAGCGTGAATGACAACATTCCCGCGGCGATCAACATTCCGACGCTCAACCTGAACCTCGGCGTGACGGCGGCCGGCGGCGGCGGACATGCCTTCAACGAATGGGGCGTCAGGGGATCGCAGGCCACCGAGGACAACAATGTCAAGCGTGTCCTGTATACGTTGCTCGCGGTGTCCGGCCTTGCCAGCACGAGTGGCGCGGAGATCGTGCCCGCGGCCTACCCGCCCAAGGCGCCCGGCCACACCAACGAGGTGTGGGATAGCGAAACCATTTGGCAGAAATAGGAGGATTTGGTCATGTCGAAAAACAGAGTATTCAATGCGTTTCTGGTAGCTTCCGCCGCCGTGCTCTTCTCCGCTTGTGGCGGTGGTGGCGGCGGCGGCGGTGGCAGCGGTGGCAGCGGCAGCGGCAGCGGTCCGACCGGGCCGACGGAACCGGCAACCTTGGCCGATTACAAAATCACCTTCCTTGGCCCGGGCGGGCACTCGAACGGAGCCTATGGCGCCGTCAACGCCCTGCATGCGGCCGGACGCGCGGAACTCAGGCTCGAAGAGCTTTGCGAGGCGGCGGGCATCGATTTCTACGTGAAGGAAATCAGCGGCGGAAACTCCGTCAATGCCATCGCTTCGGACGGCTACCTGACCGTCGGACTCGTGAAAGGCGACGAGGCGGCTTTCAAGGCGGCCATCGAACAAGCCTCCGACTATGCCGTGAGAACCGAAGACAAGTTTAGGGGACGCACCCCTGGGGAAACCCATCCTGTCCAAGGAAACCGGATCGATACCTGGGTCGATTCGATCACCAAGCTGTAATCTGAAGTCATTCCAGCCCCAAACGGCAGGTCTTCGACCTGCCGTTTTTTTTTTGGAGGGGGGAATGGCTTGCATACCCTCCCCGTTTCCGATCTTCTTCATTTCGCGTTGTTTCGCATTGAAGCGCCACAGCCATCGGGTGGCGGTTCCAGGTCACGTCCAACCCCAAAAAGCTACAATGCCATTCTTTCCCGTTCTAGAGATCGGCATGACGACGCGGCGCTACACGGTGGAATCGCTGAAAGAATTCGCCACGGCCCTTTGAATGCGGCGCTTCGCGCCGGAGTATTACACCCTGGATTCCCGCGCTCGCGGGAATGACGACGGTGATGGAACCGGCGAAGGCAACGGCAGAGCGAATTCCCGCTTTTCAAGGGAATGACGAAATTCGTAGAGCGCATAGCACGCATAGGTTGAGTGGATCGAGGCGAACCCCCGACCTATTGTCCTGGACAAGCATCTCCTGAAAGAGGCGACTCGCGCGGAAGAGCGTTTCTTGAATCAACCGCCCGCAAATTCCAGTCATTCCCGCGAAAGCGGGAATCCAGGGCGTATACCCCGGCGCGCAGCGCCGCATCCTTTGAATAAAAACACCCCGGAGCGTTTCCCGCCCGTTCCCCGACAGCGCAAGCGGGGATCTCGCGGAAAAGCTCCGGTCACCCGATGACGCGGAGCGCCGTGCCCTTGGCCACAAGGAATCGGAACCATGAGGGAGCGCGACAAGGTGGCGTGTCCGATTCACTGGCTCTCGCGCTGGACTGGGACGCGGAGGCGGCAAAAACCCGTGATCGCGTGAATTCGGATGGGGTATAATCACTGCCATTCCACCGTCGGTCTCATCGGGAAAACAGTGTGGACGAGGCCGGGGGTGGTCCGCCGGCGGCGGAAAATCGCCAGGGAAAAGGGCGCTTCTCATTTTTTCACGACGACGAACATGAACGAACGAAAATTCATCGTGGGCATCACGGAGCCGGGTTACGCCGATCACCGCGCCGAAAGCGGGCTTCTGGAACCGCTGGGCGCGGAAGTGCGGTTCCTGCGCTGGGGGGGCGACCGGGCCAGGCTGCTGGAGATGCTGACCGGTCTCGACGTCGTCATGGTGCGCGACATTCCCGTGATGGACGCGGAGGCCATCGGGCGGCTCCGCGAGGGCGGAGGGATCGTCCGCTACGGGATCGGCGTCGACAACATCGACCTGGAGGCCGCGAAACGGCACGGCGTCAAGGTCGCCAACGTGCCCGATTACGGCGCGGACATCGAGGTGGCGGATCACGCGGCGGCGCTGACGCTGGCGCTGGTCCGGCGCGTCGTCCGCCGTGACGCGCAGGTGAGGGCCGGGCAGTGGAACATCGCCCAGAAGGAGCCGATATACCGGATCGCCGGCTCGACCCTGGGTCTGGTCGGATTCGGCAAGATCGCCCGCGCCTATCTCGACAGGATGCGCGGCTTTGGAATCGGCGACGTTCTGGTCTGCGATCCCTACGTCACCGACGATCTCGCCGCCCGCTCCGGCGTCCGGCTGACGAGCTTCGAGGACATCTGCCGCGCGGCCCGGATCATTTCCCTGCACGCGCCGGCCACGCCGGAGACGCGGCATATCGTCAACGCCCGGACGCTGGCGTTGATGAACGAAAAGACCTGTCTCGTCAATACGTCGCGCGGCGGCCTGGTCGACGTCCGGGCGCTGGCCAGCGCCTTGGAGGCGGGAAGGATTTTCGGCGCGGCGCTCGACGTGCTCGACACGGAGCCGATGGCGGACGATTGTCCCCTGCGCGGCCTCGACAACGTGATCCTGACCGACCACACGGCTTGGTATTCGGAATCCACGGTTCGCACGATGCAGGAAAAGGCGGCCCGCGCCGCCGCCGAAATACTGACGGCGGGCGCGCCCACGAACTGGGTCAACCGGTGGTGAATCCGTGATCGCCCCGGCCGGACGGCCCACGGTTTTTGCGGGATTTTGCGGGATTTTGCGGGATTTTGCAGGATAGGCAGGAAACGACGCATCGAAGCAGTTCGCGGTAAATCATGATCCATACATCACCCTACGGAGGAGTTGCGATGAGAAACACGTTCAAGATGGCCGGCGCGGCGCTGGGGCTTTTGCTCGCCGGTCTGATGGCCGCCGCGCCGGCGGTCGCCGCCGACGCGAAAACGATCAAGGTGGGCATCGGCCTCAACGAGCAGAGTCCACAGTACACGGGCCTGCTGAAATTCAAGGAACTCGTCGAGAAGGAATCCGGCGGCCGCTTCAAGGTCGATCTTTTCGCCAACGCCCAGCTGGGCGACGATACCAAGATGATGACCTCGCTGCGCGCCGGCACGCTGGAGATGACTTGCCCGTCAACGGCGCCCATCGCCGGGCTGGACAGGAAATGGATGGTCTTCGACCTGCCGTTCCTGTTCCCCAACGAGCAGGTCGCGGACAAGGTCCTCGACGGGCCGTTCGGACAAAAGTACCTGGATTCCCTGCCCAGCCACGGGATCATCGGCATGGCCTTCTGGGAAAACGGTTTCCGCCAGTTGACCAACAGCACGCGCGAGATCAAATCGCCGGCCGACCTGAAAGGGCTGAAGATCCGGACGATGGAAAATCCGGTTCATCTGGCCACGTTCAGGGGCATGGGCGCCAACCCGACGCCGATGCCCTTCAGCGAAATTTTCTCGGCCCTGCAACAAAAGACGATCGACGGCCAGGAAAACCCGTCGACCACCAATTTCTTGCAGAAGTATTATGAAGTGCAGAAGTTCACGACGCTGTCGAACCACTTCTATTCCCCCTTCGTCTTCATGTACAGCAAGCGGCTTTTCGACACGCTGTCCAAGGAAGACCAGGCGCTCATCCTCAAGGCGGCCAGGGAGGCCGGCGCGTACCAGCGCCAGGTCAACCGCGACACCATGGGCAAGGCCGTCGAGGGCATGGAAAAGGCCGGCATGACCGTCACCAAGCTGACGCCGGAACAGCACAACGCCTTCGTCGAAGCGACCAAGAACATCGCGCCCCAGTTCGAAGGGGAAATCGGCGCGGACAACCTGAAGACGATCAGGGAAGAAATCGCCAAGGCCAGCGCCAAATAATCATCCGGAGCAAGCGCAGGATCGTTGAGACACGCCCGGCGGATCGGGCCGGCGATCCTGTTCTTTTTTGCCTTTGAAAAACGGGGCGGGAATCATGGGAAACTTCAGCCGGACGGTCAATCGCGCGCTCCACGCGATCATCGCGGTATGCCTGTCGTGCATGTCCATTTTCGTGTTCATGAACGTCGTGCTGCGCTACTTTTTCAATTCGGGCCTGACCTGGGCCGAGGAGGCGTCCCGCTACCTGTTCATCTGGCTGATCTTTCTCGGCGCCATCGTGGCCTTCCGGGAAAACGCCCACCTGGGCGTCGATACGCTGGTCAGGATGCTGTCGGTGGCGAACCGCCGCCGCGTGTTCATCTTCAACAACGTCCTGCTCGCCGTCATCATGGGTCTGTGCGCCCACGGCACCTGGGAATTGACGCTGCTGACCGTCGACCAGGTTTCGGCGGCGCTGCGCGTGCCGCTCGCCTGCGTCTATGTTTCGGGCTTCGTGTGCAGCGCGGGCATGACGCTGATCGCGCTCAACAACCTCTACCGCCTGGTTTTCAGGGACGTCAGGGAAAACGAACTGGTCATGACCACGGACTCGGAAGACCAGCGGCTCATCGATCAGGCCCTGGACGGTGACGAAGAGGGAGCGAAAAAACCATGACCATGACCATGATCGTGTTTCTCGGCTCGCTGTGCGTGGCCATGGCCCTGGGCATTCCCATCGCCCACTCGCTGATCGTCAGCGGCGTGGCGCTGCTGCTCTTTCGCAACGAATTCGACACCCTGGTCCTCGCGCAGACGCTGGTCGACGGAGCCGACAATTTCCCACTGATGGCCATCGCCTTCTTCATCCTGGCCGGAGAACTGATGAACGCCGGCGGGGTTTCCCGGCGCATCATCGACTTCTCCATCGCCGGCATTGGCCACGTCCGGGGCGGCCTGGGCTACGTCGCCATCCTGGCCACCCTGATCTTTTCCGGCCTGACCGGCTCGGCCGTGGCCGATGTCGCGGCGCTGGGTTCCATCCTTATCCCGGTCATGGAGGACGCGGGCTACAAGCGCGGCCACTCCGCCGCTCTCATCGGCGCGGCCGGCATCATTCCGCCGCTGATGCCGCCCAGCGTGCCGATGATCATTTTCGGCGTCACCGGCAACGTCTCGATTCCCAAGCTGTTCATGTCCGGCATCGTGCCCGGCGTGCTGCTGTGCGTCTGCCTGGCGCTGACCTGGGCGTGGATCGCGCGCAAGGAACATTTCAAGCCCCAGCCCAAACAGCCGATCAAGGTCGTGCTCAGGACGGCCAGGGACGCCGTCTGGGCCTTCATCCTGCCGCTGCTCATCATCGTCGGGCTGCGCGGCGGCGTTTTCACCCCGACCGAGGCCGCCGCGATCGCGGTGTTCTACGCCCTGTTCGTCGGCCTGTTCATCTACCGCGAGCTGAAATTCGCCAACATCACCAGCGTGCTGGTTTCGGCGTCCAAGACGACGAGCGTCGTCATGTTCCTGGCGGCGACGGCGATGATTTCCTCCTGGCTGATCGCCATCGCCAACATTCCCGTGTTTCTGGCCGACACGCTGGCGCCGCTGATGGACAACAAGATCCTGCTGATGTTCGCCATCAACCTGCTCGTGCTGCTGGTCGGCACCGCCATGGATTCGACGCCGACGATCCTGATCCTCACGCCGGTGCTGATGCCGGTCGTCCTGAAAGCCGGCATTGATCCGATCTATTTCGGATTCATGTTCGTGTTCAACAACATGATCGGCCTGCTGACGCCGCCGGTGGGCACCGTGCTCAACGTCGCCGCGGGCGTCGGCAAGGTGAAGATGGACGAGATCATCAGAAAGGTCTTGCCCTACATGTGGATCGAGGTCGCGCTGCTGCTGCTGCTGACCCTCATGCCGCAACTGGTGACGATCCCGATGCAGTGGTTCATGCCCAAATGAGTTTCACGGCCGGCGACGGAGACGGAAATGCCGGCCACGCCGCATCGTCGACGCCCGGACGCTGGCGCCGACGAACGAAAAGACCTGCCCCGTCAATACGTCGCGCGGCGGGCGGGTCGGCGTCCGGGCGCTGGCCGGGGCGCTCTTTGGCCACGGAGGGCACGGAGAAAACACGGGAAAAGCGAAGAAACGACGCGTCATTCCCGCGTAAGCGGGAATCCAGAGCGGCGATCGAGAAACCGGCGGACTTTCTGGATTCCCGCTTACGCGGGAATGACGAGGTTTTTCTTTCGGCTGTTCCCGTGTTTCTTCGTAGCGGAGAAAGCCTTTGCCTTGGCGGGAGCGCGGGCGTTCCGCGCCGGGGGGACGTTTCTGGATTCCGGCCGCCGTTCCGGATTCCCGCCTTCGCCAGAATGACGCGGTTTTTCTTCCGCCTTTCGCCGTGTCCGTCGTGCTCGTCGTGGTTAACGCTTCGTTCGCTTTCGTTGCGTCCGTCACGCCCGGCGCGGTTCGGCCCGAAACGTCGATCCGGGTTTTCGCGCGGGCGGGCGGGGGGTTGCCCGCCCCGCGAACCCGCGCGGGCGTCACCGCACCACGTAATAGCGCCAACCGTTCTCGTCGTCGACGAAGTAATCCCCGTAGAACTGTCCCGAGGCATTGACGCTGTAAATGTCGGTTCCCGCCGCGCCCGGACGGTCGTCGATCGTGATGTAGTTCGCGCCGTCTTTCACGAAAACATGGTAGTTACTGGCGGCATCCCGGTAGCGCCCATAAATGCGTCCCGCCGCGTCGATGCCCACGATCTCGGTATTCGTCGCGCCCGGCTGTTCGATGACGGTATAAACCGCGCCGTCCTTGACGAAGCCATGCGCGACATCGGCGGCATCCCAGTAGCTCCCATAAACCCGCCCCGCCGCGTCGATGCCTCGGATTTCGATATACGTCGCGCCCGGCGAATCGATGACGGTATAAGCCGCGCCGTCCTTGACAAAGCCATGCACGGCGGCGGCGGAATCACGGTAGTTCCCATAAACCCGCCCCGCCGCGTCGATGCCGCGGATATCGATATACGTCGCGCCCGGCGGCGCAAAGATGGCGGTATAACCCGCGCCGTCCTTGA
>JAIRPF010000170.1 GCA_031257115.1 Accumulibacter sp. | reverse complement strand
AAGGGGATTTCTCATGAGGTTTTTTTCCGTGTTTTTTCGTGAACTCCGTGGCCAAAAATTTCCCGCCGCGGTTGCACGGCCGGGACTAGCCTGGAGATGAAAACAGTGGCGCGAACCTGGCTGTTCGATCTGGACAACACGCTGCACGACGCCGGCGCGCACATCTTTCCGCGAATCAGCCGCGCGATGCGCGATTACATCCGGCGTCACCTGGGACTCGACGAAACGCAGGCCACGGCCCTGCGCCAAAGCTACTGGAAGCGCTACGGAGCGACCCTGCCCGGCCTGATGCGCCATCACGGCATCGACCCGGAGGATTTCCTCCGCCGCACACACCAGTTTCACGACCTGCCCCGTCTGGTCGTGGTCGAACGCGGCCTGAAAGCCATGCTCGATCGGCTGCCCGGCCGCAAGATCGTCTTTTCCAACGCTCCGCTGCATTACGCGCGGGCGATTCTCGCCATCGCCGGCATCGACCACTGCTTCGACGCCGTCTATTCGATCGAGCGCCTCCGCTATCGCCCCAAACCCTCGACGCACGGCTTCCTGCGCCTGATGCGCGCCGAGAGGCTCGCCCCGGAATCGTGCGTCATGGTCGATGACAGCCTGCCCAACCTGCGCAAGGCAAAACGGCTCGGAATGACCACGGTCTGGGTCGATCCGGGCACGCGCCGCCCGCCCTGCGCGGACATCCGCGTCGCCAGCGTGCTTGACCTGCCAAGCCGCCTCCGGCAGATACGGCCCTGAAAAAACAGCCCGTTCCGATCGGCGGGCGGGCGCGGAGAAAGACCCTTGGAGCGTTTTTCGTTCGTTCCTTGACAACGTAAGCCGGGCATCTTCCGCGCGTAGCGCGCTGGAACAAAACCTCCCTCTTGAGGGAGGTGGCTCGCCGAAGGCGGGTCGGAAGGAGTTTGGCGGTTGAGGGAGAAGCAGGGCGGTTGAGTTCCAGACAAGATGGATGACCCGCGCGATGGCGCATTTTTGAACCAGTCCCCCCCATGAACCTCCGTCATTCCCGCGAAAGCGGGAATCCAGAGCGTACACTCCGGCGCGGCGCGCCGCATCCTTTGAATTGACAGCCCTTCGGTCTGGCGGCTACGAACTGGATTCCCGCGTTCGCGGGAATGACGGATTCTTTCTTTCGCTTTTCGCCTTTCGATGCGCTTGCCGTGGTTGAGGCTTTTCGTTCTTGTTTTTCGTCGTGTTCGCCGCGCCCGCCGTGGTCGATCCGGTCTCTCATTTCTGGTTGACCGGACGTGCCATGTCATCCGGATTTCATTTTGCGATCATTTCGTGAATCCTGTCGGCGCGCTGTCTTGAACCCGGATGGCTGGAAAAGAGGCTGCCTTGCCCTCCGGAGGCCGTGCCGTCGAGTTCGGCGAGCTTGCGCATGGCGCTTTCGGCGGCTTGCGGGTTGTAACCGTGCCGCTTCAGGAACGCGATGCCGTAGGTGTCCGATTCGGACTCCTGGTTCTGGGAAAACTGGGCGTTCACGAATTTTTCGGCCAATTCGGCAAGCGCCTGGGCGCTCATCCCGCCCTGCGCGCCCGCCACCTTGGCCGCCGCCGAGGCCAGATAGGCCGTCCGGGCCGCCTTCAGGCTGTGTCCGAGCTTCACGTGGCCGATTTCGTGCCCGATGACGCTGCGCAGTTCATCGTCGGTCATCTTGTCCATCAGTCCCGCGAATACGCGGATGCTCCCGTCCGGCGTGGCGAAGGCGTTGATGTCCTTGACGAGATACGCCTTGAAATTGAGCTTCAGTCCGTCCTCATTGGCCAGACCCTTGGTCAGGCCGGCCAGCCGCTTGCCGTATTTGTCGTTCGGGGGAGCGACGGGGTTCCGTCCGTCCATTTGCTCCATCATCTGCCGGGTGGCGGACTGGAGTTCGGCGTCGCTGACGGTCGCGGCCTTGACCACGTCAGTCGCCGCGGACAGCCCCTTGCCGCCAAAACCCGACAATAGCCCGTCCTTTCCCTCGGCGTTCAGACAAACGGCGAGCAGCAGGGCCAAAAGAACATTTCCGGCCGTGGTTGGTGCGCGATTCATGAGATTTTCTCCTGGTTGTTGGGGTCGAACGCGGCATGATACCGCCATTTTGGGTTTCGCCCGCCGGCGGCGTGACCGCATCCCGGTTCAACGGGACGCGACCAGCCGTTGCGGATGCACGATCCCGGCGTCGTCGGCGTGGCCGACGCCGAGCAGTTCACTTTCGGCGTAGACGCGGCATTTTCCCCGGATTTCGCCGCCGGCGGCCACCGGATTGCCGTGCCTGAAACGCTGGCCTCGCGCTTCGTCGAGCCTGATTTCCGGGAGGTTTCGCAGCAGGGTGTCGGGCGGCAGCAGCCGGCGCTCCCGCGCGTCATCCGGCAGCGCGGCGAGATCGTCGAGCGTCGCCGCCCGCGCGACGGACACGCCGCCGACCGCCATCCGGCGCAAGGCCGCGAGATGCGCTCCGCAGCCCAGCGCGCGGCCGATGTCCTCGGCCAGCGCGCGGATGTAGGTGCCCTTGCCGCAAGTCACGCGCAGGCGGCAAAGATCGGCGGAATGATCGAGCAGCGCAAGCTCGGCGATGTTGATTTCGCGCGCCTGCCGCTCGACCGTCACGCCCTGGCGCGCCAGCTTGTAGAGCGGCTGGCCGCCGCGTTTCAGGGCCGAATACATCGGCGGGACCTGCATGGTGCGCCCGCGAAATCCCGCCAGCGCCGCTTCGAGATCCGCCGGCGTGAACCTGGGGGCGCGGCGTTCCAGGATTTCGCCTTCGGCGTCCCCGGTGTCGGTCGTCACTCCGAAACGAATTTCCGCCTCGTAGGTCTTGTCGGCGTCGAGCAGGTCGGAAGAAAACTTGGTGGCCTCGCCGAAACACAGCGGGAGCAGGCCCGTGGCCATCGGATCGAGCGTGCCCGTATGCCCCGCCCTGGCGGCGCGAAACATCCGCCGAACCGCTTGCAGGGCCGCGTTCGAGGTCATGCCGCGCGGCTTGTCGAGCAGCAGCACACCGTCGACACGCCGCCACGCGCGCTTCATTTGGACATTTTCGTTCAAGGGAAATTTTCTCGACCACGGCGAAAGGCAGGAACTTCAGCCACGGAGAGCACGGAGAAAAGCGGTCAACCACGACGGGCAAACGCGAAACAAGGCAAAAATCTTTGCTTTTTCGTCGTGCCCGTCGTGTTCGTCGTGGTTGAAGGTTTTTCTCCGTGGCCCAAAGCCCCTCGCCGCGCCCGGCCGTGGTTCAGGCGCGGTTTTGGGGCTGGCCGTTTCCCGGTATCAGTATTCCATGAAGATGCGTTGCAGTTCCTTGCTGTCGCTGGTGGCGGTCAGGGCCACGGTCGCCAGGATGCGGGCTTTTTGCGGATTGAGGTCGTGCGCGACGATCCAGTCGTACTTGTCGTCCGGCTGTTCGCCGTTGCGCAGCACGAAACCGCCGGCGTTGACGTGCGACGAGCGGATGATCTGTATCCCCTTGCCGCGCAGTTCCTGCAACACCGGAACCAGCGTGCCGGAAACGGAACCGTTGCCCGTGCCGGCATGGATGATGGCCTTGGCGCCGGCGGCCGCGAAGGCGCGGTAGGCCGTGTCGTTGACGTTGCCGCTGGCGTAGGCGATTTCGACGAGCGGCAGGCTGTCGATCTTGTCGACGTCGAACTCGGAATTCGCCGTATGGCGCTTGTCGAGCTTGCGGAACCAGTAGTTCCTGCCCTCGACGACCATGCCCAGCGGCCCCCAGGGACTCTTGAACGCATCGGTGCGGACGTTGATCATCTTGGCGGCGTCGCGGCCGCTGTTGATTTCGTCGTTCATCACGATGAACGTCCCCCGCCCGCGCGCGTCCTTGGCCCCCGCGACGACGACGGCGTCATACAGGTTGAGCACGCCATCGGCCGACATGGCCGTGCCCGGACGCATCGCGGCCACGACGACGATCGGCTTCTCGGTCTTCACGACCAGGTTCAGGAAATAAGCGGTCTCTTCCGCCGTGTCGGTTCCGTGGGTAATCACGACGCCGTCGACGTCGTTTTGCTTGACCAGCGCCGAGACGCGCTTGCCGAGCGTCAGGAGATTGTCGTTGCGGAAGCTCTCCGAGGCGATCTGGAAAACCTGCTCGCCGCGCACGTTGGCGACGTTGGAGAGCTGCGGCACGCTGGCGACCAGCTTGTCGACGGGCACCTTGGCGGCCTGGTAGGTGGCCGTGTTGGCGACATCGGCGCCAGCGCCGGCGATCGTCCCGCCAGTGGCGAGGATGACCACGTTGGGTTTGTTCTGGGCCAGGGCGCCCCCGCTCACCAACGCGGCGGATACCACGGCCAAAACCCACTTCATGAATGTCTTTCCAGGCATGTCTTGTCCTTTCGGTGTGATGGATGGATCGGCGAAACGACGCCGCCGCTATTATCGCAAGGAACGCGCCGCCGTGGACACGCCTTTTTCCAGCGCCGGCGTCCGGCCGCCGAGGTTCAGTTTTCGGCGCGCCGGCCGTTAATACATCTATTTGCCGCAAATCCACGGGTACGCCATGAAACTGAACTTTTCCAATCCGATCGCTTCGATCCCGGCCAACCGGGGCGCGGAGCCGTCCGGCGCCGCTTTCGGAGGGCAACTTCGCGCCTATCTCGCCAAAACGCGGGGCAAGACGGAAAACGGCGGGAATACCCTGCTGAAACAGCAAAATTCCATCCTGAAGAAAAATCCGCGAAGCGTTTCACGCGACGCCGCGCGCGCCGCCGAGAGCCGCAAGCAGTACGAACGGGAACTGCGCGCCTGCCGCACCAAGCAGGAAGTGGAAGCGGTCAAGCTGCGCTGGCGTCAGACGCTCGCCACGGAAATGCAGGCGATCGACCAGAGCGGCATGAGCGCGGACCTGAAAGCGTCCGCCCGGCTATCGGTTGCGAAGCGCCTCGACGCGGTGGAAGCCGCGGACCGGGAATTCCAGCAAAGCGCCGCTTTCCTGAGCCTGCCGGACGACGACGGAAGGAAAGACCGGGAAAAGGTAGACAAAAGCGGCGAAAGCGACGGAAACGCGAACGTACCGGCGCAACCGGAAGCCAGCGCCGAAGAATCCCCCGGCGGCGTGGCGGCGGGACGGGAAAGCGCGCGCGATCCGGCGGCGCAAGCCCCGACCGCGCCTCCCACGGCCGCGCCGCCGACGCGGCCCGGCGACGGAAAGACGATCGACGTGTACGCCTGAAACGGGACGGCGCCATCCGGAAAGCGAGTGGCGTTCCGCCATCTCCGCCCCTGGCGCGCCCAATTCAGCGGAGAGGAAGGCCGGACGAGGATTTGGGTGAAGCGGAAACTCTTTCCTTCGCTTTCTTGTAGTGATCGCAGCCCATTTGTTCTTTCAAATCACAGGCCGTGCCAAAATATTTGAGCGCCTCTTCCCAGCTTTGCTTGACGCCTCTGCCGTTCACCAGCGCCGAATGCGGGAAATACATAGCGGATCAGGTTGGAAACATCAGACACCGGCCATGCCTCCGGTTCCTGCGACAATTTTTCCGCCTTCGGCCGTGGTGCGGTATTTTTGCCTGCTGCTGGTCGGCTTGTCGGGGATGGTCATCTCAAGTCGGCCGGATTCAAGCAAGGGCTTGAGCACTTGATCCCTGAACTTGGTTCTGCTGCTTCTGCCCGCGAAGCGCATCAGTTCAGTAATTGTTTTTTCCTGCATACACATATGCAGCACTTCGACTTGGTCCCGACTTGGTCCCGACTTGGTCCCGACCTGGTCCCGACTTGGGACGGAATCAAACTCCGGCACACTGATGATCATGCGAAAAACATCGCCTTCCATGAGCCGCGGATCAGCGCCGCCGTATTTTTTGCCGTAAAGCATCATTTTGCGCATGCCAGAACCGAGTTCATCAGCCCGGTCAATCTCGCGGAAAAAAGCTCCGAGCACCGGGTTTTTGGGGTACGGGACGGATGTTTCCGGGTCAAGCAGGCCAAAGCCGTGCGGGCGGTTCGCGTTGTATGTGGTCACTTTGCCGCGCTCAATAATGAGCCGCGCCGGAACGCCGCCGGCATACTCACGATGGATCAGGATATTGGAGGCGACTTCACGGAAAATGGCGTCGCGCAGGCTGCGGCGCTCCATGCCTTCAAGGTGGAACGGATCCGGCAGATGCTTCTGAATGAACGCCAGTATCCGGTCGTAACTGTCAAGCAGGTTGGTGCGTATCAAATCCCGGTCGTCATAGCGATCCACGTCCACCTTGCGCAAAATGCAATCCGTGCGGTGCGGCGGGCACACTTGCAATATCTGCGCGTCCGTGCCGAAAAGCATGACGCCGGCTAGGGTGACGCCGGATTTTCGCGTTTCCGGGTCAATTTGCGCCAGTTGCGCGCTCTTGAGCAACTGCTCGTCATCCATGTCCGTCCACGGATGATTTTTGCGGTTGATGCGGACATAGCGGCGGCAACGCTCAATCAAATCCGCCCGCAAGTCTCCGGGTTGAATGTGGGCATACACCCGGTTTTCGCTGAAGCTCGTCTGCTTGCGCAAGTAAAGAGGGGCGACTTGGGACGTGCTGTCGGTAATGTCAAAGTCCCCGTCCTCGTTGCGGTCATAAATCCGTCCGTTGCAACGGTGAACCTGCGAACTTTCCGGAACATGGACGACCAGCACGTTTTTTCCGTTCACCATCACGGCGTCAAGGGACAGATAGGTCGGCGGCGACAGTTTTTGCGGATTATTGACGGCGGTCACGAAATCCTTGCGGATGTGCTCAAGCGCCTCCGGGGCAATGCCGGTGATCTTTCCGGCGTCGTTAACGCCGAGCAGGAGAATGCCGCCGTGCCGGTTGAGAAAAGCGCAGACGGTTTCATAGACATCGCGATTGAGTTGGTCGCGGCATGTCTTGAATTCCAGCGAGATGCCCTCGCCTTGGGCAATCAGCGTCTGTATCCGGTGTTCGCTTGCTTTCATTCCTGCTCAGCCTTTTGCCGCAATGAACGGGATTCAATGGCGGCGAAATGTACCCCGGAAACATTGTTCAATCAAGAAGGCAGGGACTGCATTCCATAATCCGCCATCCCCGCTTTGGCGCGCCCAATTCAGCGGAGAGGAAGGCCGGACGAGGGTTAGGGTGAGGCGGAAACTCTTTCCTTCGCTTCCCTGTATCTATCGCATCCCCTTTGATCTTCCAAATTACAAGCCCTGCCAAAATATTTGAGCGCCTCTTCCCTGCTTTGCTTGACGCCCCTGCCGTTCGCGTACAGGCGGCCCAGAAGGAGACAGCCTAACGCATCCCCGCCATCACAGGCTTTTTGGTGGAGTTCGGCCGCCCTGAAATAATTCTGTTTGACGCCCCTGCCGTTCTCGTACAGGAGGCCCAGAAGGGAACAGCCTCCCGCATCCCCGCCATCACAGGCTTTTTGGTAGAGTTCGGCCGCCCTGAAATAATTCTGTTTGACGCCATTGCCGTTCTCGTACAGGAGGCCCAGATTGAAACAGCCTCCCGCATCCCCGCCATCACAGGCTTTTTGGAAAAGCTCGGCATCCTTGTCTGGG
>JAIRPF010000149.1 GCA_031257115.1 Accumulibacter sp. | reverse complement strand
TCAGGAATTGCGATACGAGCAGTCCGCCGACGACGGTGATGCCCAGCGGCTGGCGCACCTCGGCGCCGGCGCCGATGCCCAGGGCGATCGGCAGGGTGCCGACGAGCGCGGCCATGGTGGTCATCATGATCGGCCGGAAACGGATCAGGCAGGCGTCGAAGATGGCGTCGAAGGCCGGGTCGCCCGCGTTGCGCTGCCGGTCGAGCGCGAAGTCGATCATCATGATGGCGTTCTTCTTGACGATGCCGATCAGCATGATGACGCCGACGAAGGCGTAGAGGTTGAGGTCGATGCCGAAGAACATCAGCGTGATGAGCGCGCCGAGCGCCGCCGACGGCAGGCCGGAGAGGATCGTCAGCGGATGGATGAAGCTCTCGTAGAGGATGCCGAGCACGATGTAGACGACCAGCACGGCGATCAGCAGCAAAATGCCAAGCCCTTGCAGCGACGCCTGGAAGGCCTGGGCCGTTCCTTGCAGGCTGGTGTTGAGCGTCACCGGCAGGCGCATTTCCCGTTCGAGCGCCTTGAGGCTGTTGACGGCGTCGCCGAGCGAGACGCCGGGCAGCAGGTTGAACGAGATGGTGACCGAGGGCATCTGCCCCTGGTGGTTGATGGTCGTGGCCTGCGTGCCGCGCGTCACCCTGGCCACCGTGTCGAGCGGAACCAGCCGGCCGTTGTCGGCGCGCACGTAGAGCCGGGAGAGCTTGGAGGGATCGAGCTGGTATTCGGGCGCGACTTCGAGGATTACCTGGAACTGGTTCGTGGCGCCGTAGATGGTCGAAATCTGGCGGGAGCTGAAGGCGCTTTGCAGGGCGTCCTCGACTTGCCCGAAGGTCAGGCCGAGCGCGGCGATCTTGTCGCGGTCGACGTCGAGCGTCACGACCGGGCCGTTGTTGAAGAGATTGCTGGTGACGTCGACGAAGCCCGGCAGTTGCCGCATCCGTTCGAGCATCGTGTCGGTCCAGCCGTAGAGTTCGCCGAGATCGGTGCTTTGCAGCGTGTATTGGTATTGCGCCGAGGTTACCCGCGCGCCGATGCTGATCGACGGCGGATTGCGCAGATAGACGCGGATGCCGGGAACGGCGGCCAGCTTCGGGCGAAGTTGCTGGATGATTTCCTCGGCCGACAGCTTGCGTTCGCCGTGCGGCTTGAGAATCAGGTTGAGCGAGCCGGTATTCTGGGTCGGCTGCCCGCCGGTCGGCCCGACCGAGGACATGAATGAAAGGATGTTCGGGTCCTCGGCGATGATGGCGGCGATCGCGCGCTGTTTTTCCACCATCGCGGCGAAGGAAACGTCCTGCGCGGCCTCGGTGGTGCCCAGGATGCGCCCGCTGTCGCCGGCCGGCAGGAAGCCCTTGGGGATTTCGACGAACAGCAGGCCGCTGCCCAGCACCGAGAGCAGGAAACCGGCGATCACCGTGCGCGGATGGCTCATGGCCAGGCGCAGCGTTTTCTCGTAACCGGACTGGAGCGCGTCGAAGAAGCGTTCAAACATCCGGAAAACCCGCCCATGTTCCTTGCTGGCCGAATGTTTCAGGTAGCGGCTGCACAGCATCGGCGTCAGCGTCAGCGAAACGAGGCCGGAGACGAGGATCGACGCGCAGATGGTGACGGCGAATTCGTGCAGCAGGCGGCCGACGATGCCGCTCATGAACATCACCGGAATGAACACGGCGATCAGCGAGAGCGTCATCGAGACGATGGTCGAGGCAATTTCGCGCGAACCCTTGATGGCCGCCTGTAGCGGTTTTTCTCCCAGTTCGATGTGGCGGACGATGTTCTCCAGCATGACGATGGCGTCGTCGACGACGAAACCCACCGCCAGCGTCAGGGCGAGCAGGGACAGGTTGTCGAGGCTGTAGCCGAGCGCGTGCATCGCGGCGAAGGTGCCGATGACCGAAATCGGCAGGGCCAGCGCCGGAATGACCGTCGCCGAGAGATTGCGCAGGAAAAGCAGGATCACCAGGATGACCAGGAAGCCGGAGAGCAACAGGGTGAATTGCACGTCCTCGATCGACTCGCTGATCGTGATGCTGCGGTCGTACAGCGTGGTCATGGTGATCGACGCCGGCAGGCTGGCCTGGAAGCTGGGCAGCACGCGGCGGATCGCCGCGACGGTTTCCACGGTGTTCGCGCCGGGCTGGCGCTGGATGGCCAGCACGATGGCGCGCTTGTCGACGTTCCACGCGGCGACGCGGTTGTTCTCGACGCTGTCGATCGGCGTGGCGACTTCGCCGAGTCGGACCGGCGCGCCGTTGCGCCAGGCCACGATCAGGGGGCGATAGGCCACCGCCCGCGTGAGTTGCCCGTTGTCCTTGATGGAGAACATCTGGTGCGCGCCGCTGAACTGGCCGAGCGGCTGGTTGACGTTGGCCCGCTCGATGGCCTGCCGCAGTTCGTCGATGCCCAGGCCGCGAGCCGTCAGCTCGTCGGGGTCGACCTGGATGCGCACGGCGTATTTCTGCGAACCGTAGACCACCACCTGGGCGACGCCGGTGATCGTCGACAAGCGTTGCGCGAGCTGCGTTTCGGCGTATTCGTTGACCACCGGCAGGGGCAGCGTCGACGATGACAGGGCGATGTTGAAGATCGGCGCGTCCGCCGGGTTGATCTTGCGGAACGACGGCGGCGTCGGCATGGAGGGCGGCAGCCGGCGCTGCGCCGCGGCGATGGCCGACTGGACGTCCTGCGCCGCGGCGTCGATGCTGCGGTCGAGCGAGAATTGCAGGGTGATCGTGGTCGTTCCCTGCGCGCTCGTGGAACTCATCGAATCGAGTCCGGCGATGGTCGAGAACTGCCCTTCGAGCAGGGTCGCCACGGCCGAGGCCATCGTCTCCGGCGAAGCGCCCGGCAGGTTGGCGGTTACCGAGATGGTCGGAAAGTCGATGTCGGGCAGCTCGGAAACCGGCAGCGCGCGGTAGGCGATGGCGCCAAAAATGACGAACGCCGCCATCAGCAGGGTCGTCATCACCGGACGGTGGATGCAGAGTTCGGGCAGTTGCATTCTATGAACTTTTCAAGGCGATGGAACGAAAAAAACCACGCGCGCAATTCAATTTCCACTTCAACAGCAAGTTGTCTACACGAACACGGGGATATTGCGAAAGCGTTTGGCGTTCCCCGTCATTCCCGCGAAAGCGGGAATCCAGGAATTTTGATGAACGAACCGGATACCGGCTTGCGCCGGTACGACGGAGAAAACGGGAGGCGCCTTTCATTATCGATACGAAAATGGAGTAACTACCTGTCAAGCATCAGGTTAACAACAATGACGAAAACGACGAGTGTCGTGATTATGCCAAACGACCAGCGGCGAGATGCCGCGACCGCGTTGACCTCGGTCGCCTTCATCTTGCCGGTAGCGTTTTTCACTACGTAAAGCGCGTAAAACCCGGTGGAAATGAGCAGCAATACATACAAGTTTTGAAAAATCACCGCCAGCACGATACCGCCCAGGTACAATCCGAAAGAACGAAACGGACAAAAGATCAAGAAGAAAAGACACCCGGCGGGAAGCAAAGCTCAAACCGCCGCGGGAAGGGCAGCGCACGGGAAAAATGTGCGACGAATTGAACTTGCGCCAACCCGAAATTGTTGGCTTGGAACAATGCGGACAGGTGAATCTACACGCTCGAAACATGAATCTGAATTCCGGTTATTGCCTGTGGAGATATGGAGCCAGAGCGTTTTCGGTTCGAGTGATAACGATTCCATTTCCCCGACATCCCTTCTCGTCATAAGCACCCTCCGTATGTTCCGTCAGCATTTCAATTTCAGGAGAACCCAATTTTCCTTCCAGCTACGTTTTGCCCGGCGACGCTCCGTCTTTTCGTTCGTTCGGCGTCTCGTCCTTTCCGTCCTGAATCCTGGCCTTGACGCCGGGGGCGAGCCGCAGTTGTCCGTCGGTGACGACTTTCTCGCCGGCCCGGAGATCGCCGCGCACCGCCGTGAAGCCATCCCGCGAGGCGAGCGGCTCGACGCGGCGCAGACCGGCCCGGCCGTCTTCCTCGATGACGTACAGGTAGTTGCCGTCCGCGCCTTGCTGGACGGCGTTGTCCGGCACGCTCACGGCCTGTTTCAGGGTGTCGAGCACCAGCGCCACGTTGAGGAACTGCCCGGCCATCAGGGCTTCGTCCTCGTTCGGCAATTCGGCCTTGAGCTGGATCGTCCCGGTGGCGGCGTCCACCGTGTTGTCGATGAAACGCACGGCGCCCTCGAAATGCGCGGCGTCGTTGCCGGGTTCGGTGATGTCGACGATCAGGCCGCCGTTGCGCCGGGCCGCGCGCAGTTGCGGCAGATACCTTTCCGGGACGGCGAAGTTGACGAGCAGCGGGCGGATGCGGTTGACCACCGCCAGGGTGACGTCGTTCGCCTTGACGGCCGAGCCGGGGAAAACCAGCCGCGCGCCGACGATGCCGGAGATCGGCGCGCGGATCGTGGCGTAGGAGAGTTGCAGGCGCGCCACTTCCACGGCGGCCCGGCTGGCGCGCAGGTCGGCGGCGGCCGTCGCCTCGCCCGTGCGGACGTCGTTGACCTTTTCGTCGGAAACGAAATTGCGTTCCTTGAGCGCGGTATAGCGCACGGTATCGGCGCGCATCTTGCCGGCCAGCGCCTCGTCGCGCGCGGTCGCCGCTTCCGTCTGCCGCAGGCGGGCGGCGAAATCCGTCGGGTCGAGGCGGATCAGCACGTCGCCCTGGTCGACGTGCTGCCCCTCGGTGAACAGGACCGCTTCGACCTGGCCGTCGACGCGGGATTTGAGCGTGACGCTTTCAAAGGCTTCCGAACGTCCGACGACCCGCAGGATGACCGGGACGTCGCGCAGGACGGCCGGCGCGGCCGTGACCGGCACCGGCGCTTGTTCCGGCGGCTTTTTCGCGCCATCGTCCGAACAGGCGGCGATCGCCAGTCCGCCGGCGAGGAGGAGCGCCAGGCGTTTCACGGCAACGCGCTCTCCGGCGCGTAAAGCTCTTCCACGCGCTCGCGGCGGCGGACGAGGCGCGCTTCGCCTCCGTCGACCATGACCTCGGCGGCGCGGGGACGGGTGTTGTAGTTCGAACTCATGGCCATGCCGTAGGCCCCCGCGGACATGACCGCCAGCAGGTCGCCGGGAGCGAGGGCCAGCATCCGGCCGTGGCCGAGGAAATCGCCGGATTCGCAGATCGGGCCGACGATTTCCCAGCGGCGCGGCTCTTCCGCGCGCGGACTGACCGGAACGATGTCGTGCCAGGCGTCGTACAGCGCGGGGCGCGCGAGGTCGTTCATGGCGGCGTCGACGACGGCGAAGTTTTTCTCCGCGCCGGGCTTCAGGTATTCGACGCGCGTGAGCAGCGCGCCGGCGTTGCCGACCAGCCGGCGGCCGGGTTCGAGCAGGAGTTTCAGCGTCCTGCCCCGCAGCCTGTCCAGCAGCGGCCGGAGATAGCCTTCCACGCCCGGTTCCGCGTCGTCCTCGCGGTAGCGGATGCCCAGCCCGCCGCCCAGGTCGATGTGGCGCAGGGCGATGCCGTCGGCGGCGAGCCGGTCCGCCAGCGGCAGCAGCTTGTCCAGCGCCTCGGCGAAGGGCGAGGGATCGAGCAGTTGCGAACCGATGTGGCAGCCGATGCCGATGACCTCGATATTCGGCAGACGGGCGGCGCGGCGGTAAAGGTCTGGCGCGTCCTCGTAAGCGACGCCGAATTTGTTCTTTTTCAGCCCCGTCGAAATGTACGGATGCGTTTTGGCGTCGACGTCGGGGTTGACGCGCAGCCCGACCGGCGCGCGCAGGCCCAGCGTCCCGGCCACGCCGTCGAGGCGATCGAGTTCCGGAGCCGATTCGACGTTGAAGCACAGGATGCCCGCGCGCAGCGCGAGCGCCATCTCCTCCGCCGATTTGCCGACGCCGGAAAAGACGACCTTGCGCGGATCGCCGCCGGCCGCCAGCACGCGCTTCAGTTCACCGCCGGAAACGATGTCGAAACCGGCCCCGCGCCGGGCCAGCAGGCCGAGCACCGCGAGGTTGGAATTGGCCTTGACGGCGTAGCACACCTGCGCGTCGACGCCCGCGAGTCCGCGCCGGAATTCGTCCAGCGCCGCCTCCAGCGCGGCGCGCGAATAGACGTAGCAAGGCGTGCCGAAACGCTCGGCGATGTCCGCCAGCGGAACGGACTCGGCCCAGAGCCGATGGTCTTTCAGATGAAAGGGCGAAGTCGGCGCGTTCATGGATTGGCGGGCCTGGCCGTATCGGAATCGGAGGGGGCAACCGGAGAAACGGCCGGAGAAACGGCGCCCGGAGGCGGGGTTTTTTGTTGCGGCGGCAAATAAAGGGAACCTCGCGTTCCACAGGCGCTCAATGCCATCATGGACAGCAGCAGCGAAATTGTAAAATATTTGCGCATGGCGGGAGGGAGGACCGAAGGCGGCAAATGGTAACACAGTATGCGTGACAGTGATTTCATCGTTCTGGCCGAGCGGGCGCTGGCGGACATCGAACGGATTCTCGACGCGGGCGACGCCGATCTCGACTGTTTTCCGGCGGGCGACGGCGTGCTGGAAATCGAACTCGCCGGCGGCGACGGGATCGTCATCAACCGCCACGCGGCGACCCAGGAAATCTGGATCGCCGCGCGCTCCGGCGGATTCCATTTCCGCTGGGACGGAAAAGCCTGGAGGGATACGAAGGACGGCCGCGAATTGATGCCCGTCCTGCGGGAAGTGATTGCAGGGGAACGCCTGAAAAAACGATAGGCGCGGGAAAGCCTTTTTTTGACCACGACGGACGCAATCAACCACGACGGACGCAACGGA
>JAIRPF010000107.1 GCA_031257115.1 Accumulibacter sp. | reverse complement strand
TCGTTCATCCAGCGCCCCGGTTCAGGCCGTGGCGACGCGGCGGAAAAAAGCCGCGGACGCGCCGCGGCTTTCCGGAGCCGGCCGGGCCGGCCGCGCGTCGCGCGGTTTCAGAGCAGTCCCTTGACGGCGTCGGCCTCGTCGGTCAATTCCTTGAGCGTTTTGTCGAGCCGCTCCTGGGCGAAGGCGTCGATGGCGATGCCCTGGACGATCTTGTACGCGCCGTTCCTGCACTCGCACGGGAAGCCGAAGACGATGCCCTCCGGGATGCCGTAGGAACCGTCGCTTGGAACGCCCATGGTCACCCAGTCGTCGGAACCGGATACCCAGTCGCGGATGTGATCGATCGCCGCGTTGGCCGCCGACGCCGCCGACGACGAACCGCGCGCCTCGATGATCGCCGCGCCGCGCTTGCCGACGGTGGGCAGGAAAACGTCCCTGTTCCACGCCTCGTCGCCGATGAGCTGCCTGACGCTCTCGCCGTTCGACGTGCAGTGACGATAGTCGGCGTACATCGTCGGCGAGTGGTTGCCCCAGACGACCAAGTTCTTCAGGCTGCCGACCGGGCGGCCGCTCCTGGCGGCGAGTTGCGACTTGGCGCGGTTGTAGTCGAGACGCAGCATGGCGTGGAAGTTGGCCGGATCGACGCGCCCGACCTTTCTGGCCGCGGCGCGGGCGATGAGCGCGTTGGTGTTGGCCGGATTGCCGACGACGAGCACCTTGACGTCCGCACTGGCGTTCTCGGCGATCGATTTGCCCTGGACGGTGAAAATGGCGCCGTTGGCGGAGAGCAGGTCGGCGCGTTCCATGCCGGGGCCGCGCGGACGGGCGCCGACGAGCAGGCAGATGTCGGCGTCCTTGAACGCGACGTCGGGCTGGTCGGTGGCGAAAACGCCGGCGAGCAGCGGAAACGCGCAATCGTCGAGTTCCATGACCACGCCCTGGCAGGCCTTCTGGGCCTGCGGCAGGTCGAGCAGTTGCAGGATGACGGGCTGATCCTTGCCCAGCATTTCGCCGGAGGCGATGCGGAAAAGCAGGCTGTAGCCGATCTGGCCGGCGGCGCCGGTGACGGCGACGCGGATGGGGGTTTTCGACATTATGGGGACTCCTGTGGATGGCTGAAAAACACGGTGTCGACCGGACGGTTTCGTCAAGGCCGGCAAATTCGAAGCGTGAAAAAAACAGCCTCCAATCATAATTTCGAAGCTCCGATGATGTCAATGAATCCCGGTTTCCCCCTGTCCCGCGAAAGGCATAAGATAGGAGAAATCGCGTGGTTTTTTGAACGGAGGAGACGATCATGCTGGGTGAGGTCGAATTGAAACGCTTGCGCTGGCGATGCACGCATCGCGCGCAACTTGAACTGGATTTGCTGCTGGAAAATTTTCTCGACAAGCGCTTTGCGGAATTGAATTCCGAAGAGCAGGCGGCTTTCGCGGCCCTCGCCGAAATGGAAGACATTGAACTTTGGCCGCTGGTGGTGGGCAAGCGCGAATGTCGGGATCCGGCGCGGGCGCGGATACTGGCCATGATGCGCGACGCCAGGGTCGGTGGGGCCGGCGGCCCCGCGCCCTGAACGGGCCTGATTCGATTTTTCGCCCGTGGGCGTGACGATTCAAAAAACAGAAAGCAGACAGAAAGGAGACGATGATGAGCATCAAGACTGGCATGGCGAATGGCGTCGCGACGATCGAAATCGCGCGTCCCGAAAAAAAGAACGCTCTGACGCAGGCGATGTACCGGGCGATGGCCGAGGCGGTCGAAGCGGCGACCGCCGACGATACGATCCGCGCGATCCTGATCGCCGGGCAGCCCGGCATTTTTACTTCCGGCAACGATCTCGAAGACTTCCTGGCGAGCAAGCCCGGCGAAGGCTTGGAAAATTCCGCCGCCATGCGCTTCATGCGCGCGCTGATCGAATGCGACAAGCCGGTCGTCGCCGCCGTCACCGGCGCGGCCATCGGCATCGGCGCGACGATGCTGCCGCACTGCGATTTCGTTTACGTCTCCGACGAAGCGCGGCTGGCGATGCCGTTCGTCGGCCTGGGCCTCGTGCCCGAATTCGCTTCCAGCCTGCTGATGCCGCAACTGATGGGCGCGCGCCGCGCGGCCGAAAAGTTGTTGCTGGGCGAGGCCATCACCGCCGCGCAGGCGGTCGAATGCGGCCTCGCCAACGCGGCGCTGCCGGCGGGCGAGGTAGCAGGCCACGCGCGCCGCGTCGCCGAGCGCTTCAACGACTTGCCGCCGGGCGCGGTGCGCCAGACCAAGCGCCTGCTGCGCGCGCCGGGACGCGAGGCGGTCTACGCGGCGATCAAGGGCGAGAACGCCGCTTTCGCCGAGCGCCTGCAAAGCCCGGAAGCCAAGGAAGCCTTTGCCGCCTTTTTCGAGAAACGCAAGCCGGATTTCCGCAAGTTCTGAGGCGTGGCGGCTGGCGACCAAGCGGTTGCCGGCGTTTTCTTCTGGACGGCGGCCTTTCCGATTTTCAGGCTACGGGTTTGCCGGGGCGGAAATTCCATGCCATCCACGAGATGGGCCGCTGCTACGATGCCTCCATCATCAATGGGGAAGCCCGCAGCCCGCCTGCGGCATGGGTTGTATATAATCCGCCGTAAAACGAATTCCGGTTTTGGACGCGGCCTAAAAGCCGGAGGTTTGGTCACGGTAACGAGAGATGGAATGCAAATCCATCGCTCGTTCGTCCCTAGCGGCGGGCCTGAGTGCTTGCCGCTGATTTTTTTGCTGGAGAATGTGCCATTGATTGCCCTGAAAAAACCGATGCGCCAGCGGATCAGCAAGACAAAAAATCTGGATAAAGTCGGCAAGATACTCAGGTGTTTCACCCCATCCGAGCCTTTCTGGACGGCTACCGCGCTTTCCAGGAAGCTCGGAATTCCAGTCACGACCTTGCATGGAATCCTGGCGGATCTCGTGACGCTGGATTTTTTGTCGCAATCACCATTATCCAAGGAGTACCGGGTGGGACTTCGGTACATGGAAATGGGATTCCTGCATGTCAACAATTTCGAGCTGAACAACATAGCCCATGGCGTCATGCAGGAACTCTCTTTTGCCGTGCGGAAAATAATCGGCCTGAGTTTGGTGTACCAGGGCTGGATGTACGTCTCGACAAGCGTTCTGCCCATGCAGACGGTGCGCAACCTGAGATACCTCGGGCCGCGGCTGCCCGCGCACGTTTCCGCAGGCGGAATGGCGGTATTGGCCTATCTGCCGGAGGAAGACATCCGCGCCTATCAGTCGATCGATTGGACGAAATCCTTTCCGCCGCCGTCCGTTCCCGAATCCTGGGACATGGAGGCAAGCCTGCGCCGTATCCGTGAACGAGGCTATTCCGTCAGTCTGATCGCGGCGGAGAGCGGTAATCCGCGCACGATTGGCGCGCCGATTTTTGGGAGGGAGCACCAAGTCATCGCGGGCCTCGTCGCCATCGAATCACATGAGGGATTCATCGACGAGGAAATGACGCGGGTCAGCGCCAAGGTCATCGCGGCGGCCAACGAAATCAGTATGCACAGCGGCCACCTGATTCGCAATGCCAACTGTGTTTGATCATCGCCGACGTGCTTCCGGATATCGCCCCAAAAAACGATCAGGCATGGCGAACACAATGGGTGCGTCGAGAAGCAAAATCTTTTCAACCACAATGGATACAAGGAGAGCCTTTGCGTTCAAGAGGCCTTTTTTTCCGTTTTTCGTCGCGGTCAAAAAGTTTTTCGCTTTTCGCCATGCCCGTCATGGGGTGACTGCGGGTTTGGAGTGCTTTCGTTTTTCAACAGCATGACGCTTGCCACTGCCCAGACCGACAGAATCAGCGCGCAGAGCGCCAGACGCCGGAGATGGCGATGCGGATCGGCGTCTTCGGGCAGCGGTACCGGATCGACCGGCAAGGCATGGCGTTCGGCCAGACGCACGACGTTCAGCAGGTGGATGACGGGGATACCGGCTTCAAAATAGCGGAAAATCAAGCCCCGATTCGCGTCGCTGGTCGCGGGGATTTTTTCCAAAAGCCCCATATCGAGCTTTGCCGCCTCGGGTACCCATCCCAGCGATGTCAGCGCGCCACCTACGTTGATGAAGGCGGCAACCGGCCCGTGCCGTTCAAAAATTTCTCGCCTGCGCAGCATATCGCGTTCGACCACCCTGAAATCGCCCTCGTCGAGGATGGGCGCGCCATGCCGCCGCATGGCTTCCCGCGCCAGCAAAAAACCGTTTCCGTCAAGTCCGCCTCCTGTCTCCACGATGCCGCCCAGAGAAATGGCGCTGGCGCGAAACGGCATGATTTTCGCGTCGACGAGGCGCCGCTCCATGTCCAGCCAGGTCAGGCCGGGAATGTTGGCGCCGAAGCTCGACGCTCCGACCGAACTGATGATTTGCGGTTGCAGTCCTAGGGCGCGGCAGGCCGATAGCGCCGCGATGTTCAGCGCCGGAAACGAGCCGGTGAAGGCCACGGCCACGCGGTCGCCGGTCTGGACGCCGGCCTTCCGCAGCAGGCGCACGACGAGTGCGGCGAAAGCCGGATTCAGCGAGGTCCGCTTGGCCTTGATCGAGCCTTCCGTGGTCGTCATGTCCGAGTATTCGAAGCCGATCAGCCCGCTCCGGTTGGGATCGAGCGCCGGGTCGATGGGGATTCCAAGCTCTTCACGATAGCGCCCGATTTCGCGCGTGGCTTGGCGCATGAAAGACACGGCTTGCGCTTCCTGCATGGAAAGCTCTTCGGCGCGCGGTAGATGGAAGGCCTCGACGGCGATGCACGACAGTAATCCCGCCATGACGGCGTACTTGATCCAACTGTCCGGGCAGCGCAGGGCCGGGGCGTAGTCTGGCGCACGGAAAGCGGAAGAAAAAAGGTGGAAAAATGCCTTGCTCATTTTTGTCTTCAATGAATCAACCCGAACGCGCGCAGAACAAGGCGCACCGCCACGCTGACGATGAACAGGGCCGATAGCGTCTTGCCGACGCCCTGCCGCTCCATTTCGTGAGCGATGATGCCCGGAATGATGAATCCCAGCGCATCGACGCGAGTCTGCGCCAGATGGAATCCCCAGATGATCCCGGCCGACAGCCATTGCAGGGAGAAACTGACAAGTACGGCGAGGATGAAGCGCCGCCGGCCGTAAAGGATCATCACCAGACCGAGCAGGCGAACGACGAGCATTGTCGCCATCGCTACCGCCAGCGCCTGCGCGATCAGCAGGGGGCGATCGAAGTACAGCGCGAAATATCCCGGGGTAATCAATCCACCCGCGACGACTCCGGTCAGTTCGAAGACGATGAAGCCGAACAGCAATCCCAGGGCGATCGATTGGGCGAGCAACATTCTTATTGCTCCGTTCCACTTGTTTTGTAAAATGCGCCGCGCAAGATCACGCGTCTCCGTGACGGCGTGGAACGAGAAAACATGTTAACTCCGCCGATGAAGAAAGGTTCGGAACAATGCGCCGTAATCGTGCGCGTTTCCCACGCCGACAAGCCTGAAACCGCCACCGAAGCGTTCCCGTAACTTGCCCAGCAAACGGGCGGGAGGCAGCATGGGATAGGCGATCGGCAACACGGGCAAGGCCGGCGACTTTCTTTTCATGGCGCCGTAGGCGTATGGCGCGTGCCACCCCATCGCAACGTGGCCGGCGAACAAACCACGGCAGCGCGCCGTGTCCAGCCATTCGACGAAGGCGCGAGTGCGCAATGGACGATCCGGGCGGGTCGCCAGCAGGGCCACGAGCGGCGTTGCGGCCGCGTCCGTATTTGGCCCATCGGGCAAGGCTTTTTCCAGCAGCATCGCGGACGAAACGACGTCGTTGGCTGAAAATAGATCGAGGAACCAGAAAATGCCACCGTTTTGCAAGGGATATGGCCTGAATTCGGGCCAGGATGTCGATTCGGGTTCCGGCGCATACGGCGCCAAGGGTAATATCCGTGCCACGGCCTCGACCATGTCCCGCGATTGGAGAAACGGCGCTTGTTCTTTTTCCGGGATGCCATGAAACGGATTGCCAAAAGCGCGCGCCCTGTCGCGCACCGGCGCGATTCCGGCGTCTTCCGTTGCGAAGACCGTGCAGGACGGCGGCACGCAAAGGGCGAGCGTTTCGGCGATCGCGCGCGGCGTGGCTCCCATCGTCTCGTAATGATCCGGGCGCGTGTTGGTGACGATCAGATGCGTGGGAGAAAGAATCGCGTTGATTGCGGCAATCGATTCGGGAGATATGGCCATGCATTCGAAGACCACGGCGTCGCATTGGCGCGCGTAAGCCGCTTCGAGGCAACGCAGGGTTTCTCGAATGCTGGCCGGGCCGATCCTTCGGAGTGTCCGTTCGGAACCATCGGGCAACAGGATGATCGGTGAATCTCCGGTGGTTTTGCCGAGCACGACATGGTCTGACTCTTTCAGGGCGGTAAACAGGGATCGCGTCGTGGTCGTCTTGCCCCGCGTTCCATAGACATGCAAACGCAAGGGAATGGCGGTCAGCCAGCGGCTCAGCCGAATTTTTTCGATCGCCAGGCAAATGCAAACGATGGCCAGGCAGATACAGAAAGTCATGACAGGCCGTTCGTGTCAATAAAAGGCCATGCTGTTCATCGAAGCGATGGCGTACATTGACAGCGGTGCGCAAACTGTCGTTTTTCCGGTTGGGCCGATCTCACTGGTCATGGCGCTGAGCCTGCTTTTGTGTGTGCAGGGACCATTGTACCCAACCGACCAGAAGTCCGCCGCCGACGATATTGCCGAGCGTCGCCGCCGACAGATTGTTCAGGAAGTTTCCGGTATTCAACGTGAAGAATTGGTCGGCCGAATACCCGATCGCCAACCAGAACGTCTCCGTGGAAAAAAACCGGATGACGATCGCTAGGGGGATCAGGAACATGTTGGCGACACAGTGCTCGAAACCGCTGGCAACGAACATTCCGATTGGCAATAGAACGATGAAACATTTGTCGAGCAAGGTGCGTCCCGAATAACTCATCCATACGGCGAGACAGACCATCAGGTTGGCCAGGATTCCCAGAAAGAAAGTTTCGACAAAGCCGTGCTGCAATTTGTAGTCGGCGATTTGCAGGACATTGAGCCCCCATTGGCCCCTGGCGGCAAAAGACTGCCCGGAAAACCAGATCAGGGCGACGCACAAAAGCGCGCCAAGAAAATTACCCAAATAGACGTTACCCCAATTCGCCAGCATCTGCTTGCAGGAAATGCGTCCGCTCGCTTTGGCCACGATCGTCAACACGGTCGACGTGAACAGATCGCCGCCGCATACGATGATGAGGATCAGCCCCAGGGAGAAACACACACCGCCCGCGAGCCGAATCAGGCCGTAGGGCATCTGGGCGTTACCGGTGGTCACCGTGATGTAAAAGATGAACCCCAGCGCGATGAATGCCCCGGCGACGATGGCCAGGCAAAACGTCCGTCCCGGCTCGCGCAGCGTTTTGTGAATGGCGGTATCTTCGGCGATTCTCGCCATCTCGTGCGGGGAAAACAAAGCGGACGCGGTATCGCGGCTCATACGGAAAATCCTGCGGAGCGTTGAAATGGTGGATAAACCGCCGGCGAACCCGATGGTTCACCGGCGGTGGAAGCGCAAGGCGCGTGTCGTGGATCAATAGGCGCTGACGTGTCCGTCAATCCGGGTTTCGGCACCGCCAAAGCGGGCGTCGGTCTTCGGATCGACCAGAATCATCAGGGAATAGCCCGGTGTGCCAACGCGGTAGGCCTCGGAAGGCGGCACCACGTCATAACCCATGCCCTTGAGCGCCTCGCCAACGCCGTTGGTATCGCGGATCTCTGGCTCCACCTGGAGACGCGTTCCGGCCGTGTAGTGACGCATGTCGCCGTACAGGTGGCGCGGAGCGGAAATGGCGGCCTGCGGGTTCATTTCCCATATCAGCGTGTTCATGATGGTCTGGAACACGGCGGGCTGCGTGGAATCCGCGCCGGAACCACCCACCAGCATGAACACTTTGCCATCCTTCATGAACATGCCGGGGCATAGCGTCCAGCGGTTGCGGGCGCCGGGTTTCAGCGCCAGATTGCTCGGCTTGCCCGTCCAGTGCGACATCTCGAGGTCGTCCCAGTTCGCGGCGTTGTTGGCGATGACTCCGGTCTTGCCGAGAATGTCATGCCCGCCAAAATACGTCCCCAGGGTATGTGTGAAGCTGACCGCGTTGCCGTCCTTGTCGATCACGTTTACATGCGTCGTCTGCCCAGGATAATCCGGATAGCGGGAACGCATCGATATCTGGATTGGCGCCGTCTCCGCGGCACCATTGGCAGCCAGATCGATCCTCGGGAATTTCGGCTTCTCGCCGGTCACCTCATAAGGGTCGCCAGGCTGGATTTTGCCGGGCAGCGCTTTTCCTGGAACGATACGCCTGAACTGGGTATTGATGTACTTGTCGTTCAGCGTCAATTGGCCCGGCGCATTGGCAAACATGGGGTCGCCACCCCATTGATACGAGTCCGCGTGCGCCAGCCGTTCGATTTCCGTCATCATGTTGACGTATTCGGCGCTGTGCAACTTGTATTTGCTCCAATCGACCTTTTCCGCCAGCTTGAGCATCTGCATCCAGGTCATGCTCGACGCGGGAGGTTGCGCACCGTAAACTTCATAGCCCTTGAACGTGGTTTTCAGGGGTTCTTTCCATTGGACCTTGTAAGAAGCCAGATCTTCCATCGTCCAGTAGCCGCCCTGAGAACGCACATAGTCGACCATTTCCTTGGCGATGGAACCTTTGTAGAACGCGTCGATGCCTTCTTTCGCAATGGTGCGATAAGTTCTGGCCATATCGGGGTTTTTGACCAGATCGCCGGTCGACGGCCAAATCGCGTCTTTGGCGTACACATCGGCGAAATTGGGGAAAAGCAGCGGAACGTCGGGAAAGCCGTTTTTCCAGGCAACGGCCGAGTGCTGCGATACGCGGAATCCGTTCTCGAGGTAGAAAATGGCTGGCTCGGCCAACTCGGCGAAAGTTTTCGTCCCGTAACGCTTGAGAACCGCGTCGTATCCGGCCAGTGTCCCGCCGATCGTCCAGGACAAGGGTCCCTCCAGCATCTTGTCGCGATCCTCCTTGCCGTTGGTCTTATAGAGTTCAGCCTTGAAGCCGTGGGGCGTCATCGAACCCGCGTCGAGCGATACCACTTTTCCTTCCTTGGCGTTGTACATCACGAAGAAGGCGGCTCCCATCGGCCCACACATCGACGGATCGACGGCATTGAGCATCAACGCCGTCGCGATGGCCGCGTCGAACGCGTTGCCCCCTTTTTTCAGGACTTCCACGCCGACGTTCGTGGCCAGCGGCGACGTCGCCGTGACCATGCCGTACGAAGATACGACAGCGTTGCGCTGCGGATACTGCGGATAATATTTGAATCCATCCGCGAATCCGGCCGGCGATTGCATCAGTAAAGCGACGGATACGGCGGCTGAGTATCGTAATTT
>JAIRPF010000175.1 GCA_031257115.1 Accumulibacter sp. | reverse complement strand
CGCGAAACGCCCGATGATCGTTTTGTGGAGCAGGCGCTCGAATTCGTCCCGCTGGCGACGCCACGCGGAATGGTTTTCATCGCCGGGCCGGGTGATTTTTCCGTCGCGCAATTGCTTCATGAATGCGTCATCGTTTTCCATCATCCGCAGGACGGGATACCATTGCTTTCGGGAAAGCGCCTCGCCCGCCACGGCCGCTCTCCCGGCATCGCCGGCGTCTTCGAGATGCCTGACGTAGCGGGGCAATTCGGTTTCGATCAGGATCGAATTCGCATAATGGTCATAAGCCTTGCGAACGCGGGCGTCGTCGCCGTGTTGCAGGCCGAAGAAAACCAGGATGTTGACGAGGATCAGCAGCAGCGTGACGATCGGCGGATTTCGCCAGTCGGGACGGCGGCTCACGGGAATGACGATCATCGGCGGCCTTTTTTCCGGATATCACAATGCCAGCAGGAGCGCCCCGCAAAAAATCAGCGTCCCGCCCGCGATCGTTTTCCATTCCATCGGCTCATTTAGGAACAGGAACGACATCAGCATGACGAATACGACGCTCATTTTGTCGAGGGGAGCCACTTTGGAAACCAGACCCGTTTCCAGCGCCTTGAAATAGAAAATCCATGACAGCCCCGTGGCGATGCCCGACAGGGCGAGGAAGATCAGATTGGCCTGGCTCAGTTCCCGTACTTCCTTCATCTGGTTGCCGAAAAGGACGATGCCCCACGCCAGGAACAGGACGACCACCGTGCGGACGGCGGTGGCGACGTTTCCGCTGACGCCCCTGACCCCCACCTTGGCCAGAATGGCCGTCAGCGCCGCGAAAAAAGCCGAGAGCAGGGCGTAATGTTTCCACATTTCAAGAACTCCCGCCGACCCATTATCGACCCGGCAACATCATTTCATGCACAGGATGCCAGTCCCGCGCGAAAAACCGTCATTCCCGCTTTCGCGGGAATGACGTCTGATTGTATTTGTATTGTGTCCGCATTTTCTCGCCTGGCCATTGTCACAACATGCTCTCCAGAAACGCCCGCGTGCGCGGATGTTCCGGCGCGGCGAACAGTTCGCGCGTGGGGCGTTCTTCAAGGACGTTGCCTTCGTCCATGAACACCACGCGGCTCGCCACTTCGCGGGCGAAACCCATTTCGTGGGCCGCGACTATACGGTCCAGTCATCGAGCTTCAGGCCGGTTATCCGGCGAAAGCATTGGTCGTTGGATATCAGCGTGGCGTCAAGGCGCAAGGCTTGCGTGGCGATCAGCAGGTCGAGCGCCGCGATGGCGACGCCGCGTTTTTCGAGCCGCGCGCGCAATGCGCCGTAGCAACGCGCATCTTCCCGCGTCCAGTCGATGACCGTCGCCCTCCGCAGAAATTCATCCACGGCATGGCGCAAGCGGGTCGCTTGCGGGCGACTGGCGAGACCATATTCGAGTTCCGCCTCGGTCATGACGGAAATGGCGACCTGTTCAATGGGCGTCGACGCCAATCTGCGGGAAACCGGTTCATTTCCCCTGAACAGGAAACTTACGGTATTGGTATCGAGCAGGTACGTCACTCGCCCAACCCTTCAAAGGGATCCCGCCGATTTTCCGGCATGTCGCGTTCTTCCTTGCCCAGAAAGCCTTCCGGCGCTTTCAGTCCCGCGACGGCGGCGAAAAAGCCCGTCCAGTCCCCAGGGTTCGCCGACAGGATGACATCGCCCGTTTTCTCGTCCCGGCGGATGAAGACGGCGTCACCCGTGAAGCGAAAGGCGGCGGGCAGGCGCACGGCCTGGCTGCGTCCGTTGTTGAACAATTTTGCGACCGGCATGATGGTTTCCAAGGCAATGGTATATACCACAATCTATCACGATACCGCCCCATCGACTTCGGCGGCGAACAGCCGCGCGGCCGACGCTATAACATGCTCTCCAGAAACGCCCGCGTGCGCGGATGTTCCGGCGCGGCGAACAGTTCGCGCGCGGGGCGTTCTTCGAGGATGCTGCCTTCGTCCATGAACACCACGCGGCTCGCCTCTTCGCGGGCGAAACCCATTTCGTGGGTGACGACGACCATCGTCATGCGCTCCTCGGCCAAGGCGCGCATGGTGCGCAGCACCTCGCCGGTCAATTCGGGGTCGAGCGCCGAGGTCGGTTCGTCGAACAGGAGGATGTCCGGTTCCATGGCCAGCGCGCGGGCGATCGCCACGCGCTGCTTCTGTCCGCCCGAAAGGCTCGAAGGGTAGCTGCCGCGCTTCTCGTACAAGCCGACTTTTTTCAGCAGGGCGTCGGCTTTCGGCACGACGTCCTCGCGGCGCAGCCCTTTCACCGTGAGCGGCGCCTCGATGACGTTCTGCAATACCGTGAGATGCGGGAACAGGTTGAAATGCTGGAAAACCATGCCCATCTTGCCGCGAATGCGCCGAAGCTCGGCTTCCTGGGCGTAACGGCACTGCCCGGCGGCGTCCGTTTCGACCAGCGTTTCACCCTCGATGATGATGGTTCCGCGCTGCACGGTTTCGAGATGGATCAGGCAGCGCAGGAAGGTGCTCTTGCCCGAACCCGACGGCCCGATGATGGCGATCACCTCGCCCTTGCCGACTTCCAGCGAGACGCCCTTCAGGACTTCCACCGGGCCGAACTGCTTGTAGAGGCCGGCGGCGCGGATCATCGGTTCATTCGTCATAGACGGCGTATTTCTTTTCCAGGCGCTGGAAGCCGTAGGTCAGCACCAGCGTCATGGTCAGGTAGAAAGCGGCGGCCACGATGAACGGCGTGGTCGAAAAGTCGCGCTGGACGATGCCGCGCGCCGCGCGCAACAGGTCGTTCATGGCCAGCACGTAGATCAGCGACGTGTCCTTGACCAGCGTGATCGTCTCGTTGCTGATCGGCGGCAGGATGCGCTTGACGACCTGCGGCAGCACGATGCGCCGCATGGTCTGGGCGTAGGAAAGGCCGAGCACTCGCGCGCCTTCGTACTGCCCCCGGCCGATCGACTGGATGCCGGCGCGAAAGATTTCGGCGAAGTAGGCGGCGTAATTGAGCACGAAAGCGACGATGGCCGCCGGAAAATCGGGCAGCCGGACGCCGATCACCGGCACGAAGGGCAGCGCGAAATAGATGAACAGCATTTGCAGCATCAGCGGCGTGCCGCGCATCAGCCAGATGTAGCCGTTGACCAGGACGCCGACCAGGCGGAGGCGGGAGACGCGCAACAGCGCGAGCGCGAGGCCGAGCGGCACGGAAAGGACGAGCGTGATGACGAAGACTTGCAGGGTAACCGCGGTGCCCCGCAAGAGAGACGGCAAAATGTCGAACACGTAGCCCATGAGCGAGACCCGCGACCCGGAACGCCGATCCGGCCACCAAGCCGGCGGCGAAAGAAAAGCCATCAGTCTAACGGATGGCCGGATCGATGGGGAAGCGGCGGCGCGGACGCCGCCGCCGGATCATCGGAAACGGCCGCCCGGCGACGCCGAACCGGGATCATTTCTTCAGGATGTCCTTGCCGAACCACTTGTTCGAAATGGCCGCCCCCGCGCCGTCGGCCTTCAGGTCCTCCAGCGCCTTGTCGATCTTGCCCATCAGTTCAGCGTCGCCCTTGCGCACGCCCACGCCGTATTCCTCGGCGCCGAAATTCTCGTCGAGGATGCGGTACTCGCCCGGTTTCTTCGCGGTGTAGTAACGGCCGACGATCTCGTCCATGACGATCGCGTCCAGCCGCCCGGCGGCGAGATCCATCAGCGCCGTGACGTTGTCGGAGAACATTTTCAGTTCCTTGATGCCCTTGGCCGCCTCGGCGTCCCTGTTGACCGCGTCGACCGCGCTGCTGCCGTCCTGCGCGCCGACGGTCTTGCCCGCCAGATCGGCCTTGGTCTTGATTGGCGAATCGTTGGGCACCACGATGATCTGGCGGTTTTCCAGATACGGTTTGGAGAACAGGATGTTGGCCTTGCGCTCCTCGGTGATCGTCAGCCCATTCCACAGCACGTCGATGCGCTTGCCGTTCAGCTCGGCCTCCTTGGCGCTCCAGTCGATCGGCTTGAACGTCACCTCCATCCCGATCCGCTTGCCGGTTTCCCTGGCCAGATCGATGTCGAAGCCGACGATTTCATTCTTGTCGTCGCGGAAGCCCATCGGCGGAAAGTGATCGTCCAGGCCGATCACGATCGCCGCGGGCGCGGCGATCGGCGGCGGCGCGGGCGTGGGCGCGGCCGCCGGAGCGGGTTCTTCCTTCTTGCCGCAAGCGATCAGAAACGCGGAGGCCAGCAAGGCCGCCATCAGGAGTGAAAAACGTTTTTTCATTTGTCCATCCCTTCGGAGAGTGAGGAAATCGTGATCATCCTCGCGCCGCTCCTCGCGCGGGGCGGCGTCGCGTAGTCTTGTATTGTAGCCGCAAAGAACGCTATGCCGCCAGAACGCGCGGGAAATCCTGAGGCAAATTCGTTCGGCTTCAAATGAAACGAAGCACGGACATCCCGCCCGCAAAAAAGCGAATGACGCGAACGGAACGCCCGCGCTTCAATATCAGAGTTTCCCTCCTGAGGGAGGTGTCATGCCGAAAGCGTGACGGAGAGAGTAGGGCGGTTGAATTATCCAACGCGGATGAACAGGAAAACCCGTTATCCCATCGATCGCCGAAATCGAGTCCGTTCATCGAACATTCGCGCCTGAAACTCAGCCGCCCGACTCCTTCCGACTCGCGGTTTCGCCGCGGGCCGCCTCCCTCGAGAGGGAGGTTTTCATCGAGTCCCTGGCAAAAACCACGGGGCGATCCGGTCAGGGGCGGCGGGGAAATCCGTTGCAGAGCGGCGGGCCATCCGCCTGGTCATTCTTCCATCATCAGGGTTTCGGCGTGGTAGGGCGCTTCGTCTTTCCGGGTGTTCAGAACGTTCCGGACCTGGAATTCCAGTATTCCGACACCGCCCTTGCCGGGAAATTGGCCAAAGCCGATGCGGCCGCGCTCTTCGAGGAGAAATCTCTCGTTCCTGACCCATATCTTGTGCCCGCCGTGCAGGACGATGCTCGTGCCATTGGTGCTGTGGTCGGTCAGGACGCAGCCTTCGGGGCGGATTTCGATGTACGCGTGCTCCCGCGAGACGAGCTTGTCGGAGATGATTACGTCGCAGGCGGGATCCCGGCCGAAAGTCGTCGCCGTGTTCAGGTGGCTGAGCACCAGCCGGCTGGCGCCGATGCGCAGCGCCAGTTGCTTTTCGCTCAGGGAGGGCGGCGCCGCGAACAGGGAGACGCGGGTTTGCTGCGACAGTATCCTGTTCCAGTCCAGCTCGTAGATCGGTGTGCCCGCGGCCGGGCCGCCGCGCGGACGGCATCCCTTGCGGATTTCCGCCATGAGCGTGCGGAAGGTCAGGCTGGAGAGGAGAATTCCGTCGGCGGCGGCTTCTTCCGCCAGGGAGATGGCGATGCCGAAACCGAAGCGGCGGTCGGGGTCGCGCCTTTCCCCGGAGCCGGAGAGCGTCACGCGGCGCAGGTAGGGCCGGGCGACGCGGTGAATCCCGATGTGCAGCGACAGCGGACGGCTGACCAGCATGGGTATGCGGAGGCACCGCCGCTGCATTTCGCAGGCCGCGAGCGACGCGGCGTCCGCCGTCGCGAAGTTCGCCAGGAGCATCCTTTTGTCCTTGCGTGTGAGCTTGCCGCCGTAGACCAGGATGACGCGCTCCATCCGGTTTATCCAGTGGCTTTCGGGCTGTCCGGCTATCGTGTCCAGCGCCTCCGCTCCAGGAGGGAAGGCATCCAGAAGTTTCACGCAGACCGCATAGCTTTGTTCCTGGCTCATCGAGGCAATCTCACGTTCTGAACGCGGGGGACGTTCCGGTCGCGCGGCGGGTTCGGCGGGTGGCGATCGGAAACGGGCATAAGATAAAACCGGCTTTGCGCGACAGGCAAGAAGCGGAAATCGATCTTTCGGGGGCGGCGGAAAAAGCCGGCGGTCACGGATAAAAGACGAACAGCCGGTATCCCGTCGCGTCGAGGCCCGCCACCTCGATCCACAGGCGCACGACGGTATCGGAATTGCCGGAAAAGACGGGGCCGGGCGCGGCCTGGGTCCGCGCCGGGAGATAATCGGCCGGGGCGAAGACGCGGCGGGCAATGACCGTATTCCGCAGGTCGGTGAGCGAGAGTTCCAGCGACGGGTAGGCTTGCCCGTAGGCCGCCTTGTTGCGCAGCGTGGCGTTGAGGACGAGCAAGCCGGCCCGCGCCGGATCGGATTGCAGGTCGGAAGCCTCGATGCTGACCAGATCGGCATGTTTGGGCAGTGGCAGGGGGCCGTCCAAGGCGAGCGAGAAACTTTCGAGCGCGGGGCGCAGGGCCGGGACGGCGAGCGCCAGTTCGCCGCGAAAGTGGAACAGGACTTGTCCGGCCAGCGCCAGCGCCAACACCCCGGCGGCCAGCGCGAACGGCCAGCGCAAGGGCTTTTCGGCGGGAATCGCCATGACCAGGGGTGGCGCGATGATGTCCCCGGCCCAATCGTCGTAACCGGGAATCTCGCCGGGTTCGCGCGGAAGAATCGGTTCGGCGTCCGGACCGGCTTTCAGGGGGGCGATCGTTTCGGACACGTTCCACGGGATGGACGGTTCGTTATCCTCATTTTCCTCGTTTTCCCCCATTTCCGGCGCGTCCGCGAGGGGGGCGATCGACGGCTCGTCCGGCTCGGTCGGCGGTTCGACCGGCGACTCCCGCGCGAGCCGGGCGTTCGCGGACGCGGGCAGCGCGAATAGGGTGGATAAAGGCTGTGTGGATATGGGCTGTGCGGAGGGGTGCGCGGATTGCGCGCGCCCGCCGGACGGCGCGGCGGCGGGAGGCTGGTCTTCGAGCAAGGTATCGAAGGCGTCGAATACCGCCTGGCAACACCCGCAGCGCACTTTTCCGTCCCGCTTCACGAGTTGTTCCGGGGTGACGCGGAAGACGGTCTGGCAATCCGGGCAGCGGGTTTTCATGGGGAGGGATTCTATCCCGAACGATCGGCGAAAAGGAGGCGATCCGATGGCGCGGGCCGCGCCGCTTTTTCCCCGGCCAGGCAGACCCAGCCCTCGCGCGCGCCGGCCACCGCGAGCGGTATCCACGGCGCATAGGCCGCGATCAGCTCGCCGGCCTGCGCCGCGAGGATGCCCGACAGCGCCAGCCGTCCGCCCGGACGGACGTGGGCGCAGATGGCCGGCGCCAGCGCCTTGAGCGGATTGGACAGGATGTTGGCGACCACGAGGTCGAACCGTTCGCGTATTTCCTTCGCGGAATCCTCGAAGCGGACGTCGACCGCGTTGCGCGCCGCGTTGTTCCGGGCGGCGGCGACCGCTCGCGGATCGATGTCGACGCCGAGCACGTCCGCCGCGCCGAGCCGGGCGGCGGCGATGCCCAGGATGCCTGAACCGCAGCCGTAATCGAGCACGGAAGCGCCCGGCGTCACGACGCTCTCCAGCCATTCGAGGCACAGCCGGGTCGTCGGATGCGACCCCGTGCCGAACGCCATGCCCGGATCGAGGACGAGGACGATGGCCTCCGGATCGGGCGCTTCATGCCAGGACGGCACGATCCAGAGGCGGCCGGATATCCGGATCGGCTCGAACTGCGACTGGGTGAGCCGGACCCAGTCCTGTTCCTCCACCCTTTCCAGCGCATACGCGGGAAGGCCGGGAAGGCCCGCCCTCGCGGCGCAGGCTTCCAGCAGCGCGTCCGGGTCGACGCCGGCGTCGAACAGGGCGGTGACGCGGGAACGCGCCCAGCCCGGCGCGGCGGCCGAACCGGGTTCGTCGAACTGCGGCGTTTCGTCCGGCGTGCCGGCGTCGGCGTCCTCGATGCCGGCCGAGAGCGCGCCCGCGCCGAGCAGCGCGTCGGCCAGCGGCTCGGCGTGGCCGCAATCGGTCTCGACGGCGATGGAAAGCCAGGACACGTCAATCATCCTTTCCCGTTTCGCCGGATTCGGCCAGCAGCCGCCTGACGGCGACCAGCCGCGCGCGCGGACGGCGCCTTCCGTCGCGCGTCCGGAACACGACGCGCTCGTCCTGGCGGGAATAAACGACGAGGTTGATCGCCGTCCCGCCGTCGAAAACCGTCAGCACGGCCTCGGCGCGCTCCGAACGGGGCGCGCTGTGGCGGTAGTCGATGTGGCGGTTGAGCAGGAAAATCTCGACGTCCTTGGCGCCATCCGTGAAGAGCTGGATGTCGATCTCGGCGTCGCGTCCGGCCGTGCCGTCGAGCACCGCGCCGGAAAGCCAGGGATTGAATTGCCGCACGATCTCCATGAAATCGGCGGCTTTCCGCCGGAGGACGGCCAGCCTTTCGCACTGCTCGCGCTCCTGGAACAGCCGTTGATGGACGCGCAATTCGGCTTCGACCTCGGCGTTTTCGGGCGCCCGCGCGCCAGCCGGAAGTCCGAGAAGCGACGCCGCCTTGCGCTTGGCGAGCGAATAATCGGCGATGCCGTCCTCCGCCATCAGCCTGGCGGCCAGGACGGCGACGCGCGAGCGTGACCGTGAAGCGGCGGGAGAATCGGAAGCAGTAGTCATCGTTTGACAGAAACCGCGCTCCGCCAGAATCCGTTTCCTGACTTTCACGCAAGATGAAATCATACGGCGGCGCTTGGACAAAGCCACCGTGGCCGGCCATTTTAACGGATTCGTTCCATCCTCGAACGATTCCAAATAAAGTTCACCACAACGGATACGGCGAAAGACAAGAGCAAAAAAGCATTAACCACGGCGAATACGGCGGACACGATGAAAGGCTAAGAAAGAACCCGTCATTCCTGCGAGCGCGGGAATCCAGTTCGTTATCTCCAGCCCGAAGGGCTGCAAATACAAAAGATGCGGCGCTGCGCGCCGGAAGGTAGGCGCTGGATTCCCGCTTTCGCGGGAATGACGATGGCGATGGAACCGGCAATGGCAAGTAAACTGGGTTCCTGATCGTCGAGAGAATGACGAAGAAATAGAATCGTCATCCCCTCGATCCGGACGGATTGAATGAAAGGAGGAATTTCGACGCGCATTGCCATTTCCCGTGGCATTGGCCCGTGGACAAGGCGAGCCTGTACTCGTCCGCGTCGCGCGATACCGATTTCATTGCCCTCCGCCACGCGGGCGGTGGGCGAACGCGATTTGTTTCCGGTTTCCGATGAAACGCGCTTCGCCCGATTCCGCTCCGATGAATTCACGAATCCGTGCCGCGCGATGGCGCGTCGCCTTGCTCCTCCAGGCTCTTCTCCACCACCTCGGAGACGTCGCGCGATAGTCCGGGTTGGCGGCGCAGGGTTTCGAGCGCGGCGCGGGCGTGTTTTTTGCGCGTGTCGTCGAATTTCCGCCAGCGGTCGAAACAGCGCGCCAGCCGCGCCGCGACTTGCGGGTTGAGCGGATCGAGCGCGCCGATCCACCGGGCCAGGAAACGGTAGCCTTCGCCGTCCGGCGCGTGGAAATGCCGATGGTTGGCGCCGAAGACGCGCAGCAGGGCGTAGACCTTGTTCGGATTGCGCGGGTCGAAGGCGGGATGCCGGGTCAGTTCGTCGACGCGGCGCGGCGTTTCCGGCAGGGGGCTGGCCGCCTGCACCGACAGCCATTTGTCGACGACCAGCGCCTCGCGCCGCCAGCGGGCGTAAAAGTCCCGCAGGGCCGTGGCGCGTTCCGGGGCGTCGCATTGGGACAGCGCGGCGAGCGCGCCGAACCGGTCGGTCATGTTGTCCGCTTCGTTGAACTGGCGGAAGGCCAGCGCCCGCCAAGCCGCCGAGTCGAGCCGGTTCAGATAGTCGAGGCACAGGTTGCGCAGCCGCCGCCGGGCGGTTTCCGCCGGGTCGATCCGGTACGCGCCGGCGGGCGCGAGCCGCGAGTACATGGCGGAGAAGTCCGCTTCCAGCGCCGCCGCCAGATTGCTGGCCAGTCCGTCGCGGGCCTGGAACAACGCTTCGGGGTCGACGATCTCCATCTGTTCGGCCAGCGTCGCCTCGCCGGGCAGGATCAGCGCCTCGGCGATGAACGCCGGATCGCCGCCGCCGAGCAGCACCGTCCGGGCGGCGGCGGCGACGCTCTCCGGCCATCGCGCCTCTTCGCCGCGCGCGAGGAGCGCCGCGTTGCCGAGGATCAGCCGGCCGAACAGCCGCTGCCCCGCTTCCCAGCGGTTGAACGGGTCGCTGTCGTGCGCCAGGAGATGCGCCAGATCCGCGTCCGAATACGGGTAATCGAGGAGGACCGGCGCGGAGAAGCCGCGCAGCAGCGAGGGCGTCGGCTTGGCGGGAATGTTTTCGAACACGAAATCCTGCTCGCGGGCCGTGAGCCGCAACACGCGCGTGGCCGTTCCGCCCAGGTCGAAATCGCGGCCGTCGGGGCCGACCAGCCCCGCCGCCACGGGAATCAGGTAGGCGGCCTTTTCCGCCTGCCCCGGCGTCGGCGCGCACGATTGCGCGAGCCTCAGCGTGTAGCGCCGCGCGCCGGCGTCGTATTCGCCGCGCGCCGTCACGCGCGGCGTCCCGGCCTGGCGGTACCAGCGCATGAATTGCGAGAAATCGAAGCCGGACGCCGCGCGCATGGCCGCGACGAAATCGTCGCAGGTCACGGCTTGGCCGTCGTGGCGGCGGAAATATTCGTCCATGCCGGCGCGGAAGGCGTCGCGGCCGATCAGCGTCTGGATCATGCGCACGACCTCGGCGCCTTTTTCGTAGACGGTGGCCGTGTAGAAGTTGTTGATCTCGACGTAGGAGGACGGGCGCACCGGATGCGCCATCGGGCCGGCGTCCTCCGGGAACTGCGCGGCGCGCAGGGCGCGCGCTTCGCGGATCCTGGCGATTTCGCGGCCGTGCGCGTCGGCGCCGAATTCCTGGTCGCGGAAGACGGTCAGCCCTTCCTTGAGCGAGAGCTGGAACCAGTCGCGGCAGGTCACGCGGTTGCCGGTCCAGTTGTGGAAATACTCGTGCGCGATGACCCGGTCGATGTCCTCGAAATCCTTGTCGGTCGCCACGTCGGCGCGCGCGAGCACATATTTGGCGTTGAAGACGTTGAGTCCCTTGTTCTCCATCGCTCCCATGTTGAAGTCGCCGACAGCGACGATCATGTAGTGGTCGAGGTCGCATTCGAGTCCGAAGCGTTCTTCGTCCCAGCGCATCGCCTTCCTGAGCGCGGTCATGGCGTGCGGGCACTGGTCGAGCTTGCCCGGCTCGACATGAATCGAAAGGGACACCTCGCGCCCCGAGGCGGTGCGGAACGTGTCGCGCAGCGCGTCGAGCTTGCCGGCGACCATGGCGAACAGGTAACTCGGCTTCCTGAACGGGTCTTCCCAGATCGCGTAATGGCGGCCGTCCGGCTCGTCGCCACGGGCCACCGGATTGCCGTTGGCCAGCAGCACCGGAAACGCTTCCCTGTCGGCATGCAGGGTCACGGTGTAACGCGCCATCACGTCGGGGCGGTCGATGAACCACGTGATGCGCCGGAAACCCTCCGGCTCGCATTGGGTGAAGTAGCCGTCGCGGCTGCGGTAGAAGCCGGAGAGCCGGGTATTCGCGTCGGGCCGGATGCGCACCCGCGTCTCCAGCGTGAAGCGTTCGGGAACCGCGTCGATGACCAGCCGGGTGTCGTCGAGCCGGTAATCCCCGGCCGCGAGAGGCTTTCCATCCAGGCCGACCGACAGGGTTTCCAGCGCCTCGCCGTCGAGGATCAGCGGATTCTCGCCAGGGACGGCGGCGTTGCGGACGCATTCCAGGGCGGCGGAAACGAAGGTTTCGCCGGCGCGGATATCCACGTCGAGCCTGACCGTTTCGATCAGGTACGGCGGCGGCGCGTAGTCTTCGAGGCGGATCGTCCGGGCGGAATGATCGGAATGATCGGAATGATCGGAATGATTGGAATGATTGGAATGGGCGGCTGATTCGGGCGCGGTGTTGGGCATGGCGACGCTTCCGTGCGGGGAACGAAGCCGCGATGATAACGGAACGAACCGCGCCCGGACGGGCAGGGGCAGGGGAAACCGGCGGAAACGGCCAGGGCCGCCCGAACTTTTCTCCCGGCGCGCTGACAAACCTGAGCTGTTCCACACGCCTCGCGGACAAGCCGTTTCCCAGGGCCTTCATCACGATCACACAAAGGACGACACTCATATGTCAAGCACGATCACTCTCGGCGGAATTCCCATCGAGGTCGCCGGCGATTTCCCCAAAAAAGGCCAGACCGCTCCCGATTTCCTGCTCGTCGGCAACGATCTCGCCGACGTGGCGCTGGGCCGGTTCGGCGACAAGCGCAAGATTCTGAACATTTTTCCGAGCATCGACACGCCGGTCTGCGCCATGTCGGTGCGCGCCTTCAACAAACGGGCCAGCGAACTGCCCAATACCGCCGTGCTGTGCGTCTCGGCCGACCTGCCGTTCGCCCAGAAACGTTTCTGCGGCGCCGAGGGCCTGAACGACGTCGTCACCCTGTCGCTCATGCGCGGCCGCGGATTCCTCAAGGACTACGGCGTCGAGATCGCCTCCGGCCCGATGGTCGGCCTCGCCGCGCGCGCCGTGATCGTCCTCGACGGCAAGAACCGGATCCTGCACGCCGAACTGGTTCCCGAAATCAAGAACGAACCGGACTACGACGCGGCGATCGAGGCGCTGGGTTGAAAACCACGGCGGCGCGGAGAAACACGGAGAGAAATCTTTTGGGAGTTTTTGCTTTTCTCCGTGCGCTTCGTGGTTGACTGTTTTTAACCACGGACGGCGGAAAACCTTTTGACCACGACGAACACGACGGAAGGCAAAAAGATGGCCTCGTTTTTCGTCGTGCCCGTCGTGGCTGGAGCGTTTTCGGTTTAATCCCATGCGTCGTGAAGAGCGAAAAAGCGAACGCCATGCGGGGCGGATGATATCCGCCCTTGCCAATCCCCCCGCAGGGCGCCGCAAGCCAGGCCTCCCTCACGAGGGAGGTGTCACGCCGAAGGCGTGACGGAAGGAATTCGGCGGTCGAATCATCAAACGCGGGTGAGCAGAAAACCACCATCCCTCGATCGCCGAAATCCAACCTGTTCACCAAACATCCGCGCCCGAAACTCAACCACCCGACTCCTTCCGACTTGTGGCAAAGCCGCGAGCCACCTCCCTCAAGAGGGAGGCTCATTCTTGCGGCGTTTCGCGCCGGAATGAACGAAGCGGGCGAGACGCCCACGCTCCCCACCCTGTCATTCCCGCCCGCGCGAGAACAACGGAAATTCGTGGGCGTCTGATTCAAGAGCGTTCCAGCGGTTTGCCTGCCGCCGTCCTGGATATCGGCAGGAAAGGCATGACGGATTCTTTTTCCACCTTTCGCCGCGCCCGCCGTGTTTACCGTTCTTTGAGATTCCGCCGCATTCATCGCGGCTTTGCCTTCAAACCAGTTCGATTTCCAGGCGTCCCACGCCGTCGATGCCGCATTCGAGCGAATCGCCGCGCGCCACGGTCGATACGCCCGCCGGGGTGCCGGTGAAGATCAGGTCGCCCGCCGCGAGCGTTACGTAGGTGGAGAGATTGGCGATGATCTCGGCGACGTTCCAGGTCATTCGCCCGATGTCTCCATCCTGTTTGACGTTCCCATTGACTTTCAGCCAGATGCGCCCGCCGGCCGGATGCCCGCATTGGGCGGCGGGCGCGAGCGCGCCGATCGGCCCGCTCCGGTCGAAGCCCTTGGCCATTTCCCAGGGCCGCCCCTTTTCCTTGGCTTGCGCCTGCAAGTCGCGGCGGGTGAGGTCGATGCCCACCGCGTAGCCGAACACGCAATCGAGCGCCCGTTCCACGGGGATGTCCGCGCCGCCGCCGCGCAGGGCCGCGACCAGCTCGACTTCGTGTTGAAGATTGGCCGTGCGCGGCGGGTAGGCGATCTTGCCGCCGCCTGGAACCAGGGCATCCGCGGGTTTGCCGAAAAAGAACGGCGGTGTGCGTCCGTCGCCCATTTCGGCGGCGTGATCCGCGTAGTTTTGCCCGACGCAGTAGACCCGGCGTACCGGGAAAACGGCCTGGCCGCCGGCGATGGCGAGAACGGTTTGCGCGATGGGGGGAACGGCGAAGTCCATGTTTTCTCCTGGGGTCGAAAATTCTAAACCGGGTTGTCGATGTCGATGAATTCGCATTCGAGGCCGAATTTCGCCGACAGATGATCGGCGAGCGCCTGTGCGCCGAGCCGTTCCGAGGCGTGATGCCCGGCGCCGAGGTACGCGACGCCCGTTTCGCGCGCCAGGTGTACCGCCGGCTCGGAAATTTCGCCGGACACGAAGGCGTCGACGCCCAGGGACACGGCCTGCTCGAAATAGCCTTGTCCGCCGCCGGAACACCAGGCCAGCCGCTCGATCCGGCGGTCGGCGTCGCCGATGGAGAGCGGCGCGCGCCGCAGCGCCCCGGCGACGTTCCGCTCCAGTTCCGCGAGGGTTTGCGGCGAACCGGGACGGCCGATCCAGCCGATGTCCTGCTCGCCGAACCGCCCTTCCGCCCGCCAGCCCAGCAGCGCCGCCAAGCGGGCGTTGTTGCCGAGTCCGGGGTGCGCGTCCAGCGGCAGATGGTAGGCGATGAGGTTGATGTCGCGCGCGAGCAGGGTTTTCATGCGCGTCTTGCGAAAGCCGGTCACCCGGCCATCCTCGCCGCGCCAGAACCAGCCGTGGTGAACCAGCAGCGCATCGGCGCCGCGTTCGGCGGCGGCGTCGATTAGCGCCTGGCAGGCGGTCACGCCGGCGACGATCCGCCCGACCTCGCGCGCGCCTTCCACTTGCAGCCCGTTTGGGCAATAATCCCTGAACCGCGCCGATTCGAGCAATTCGTCGAGATACCGGACAAGTTCCTCGCGTCTCATTCCATTCCTTCCGATACCGATAGCGCCATCCATGCGTAAACTCTGGCTGATTTTCGCACAAACCGTCACGATAAGCCTTGCCGTGGCGTTCGTCGCCGGCGCGCTCGGACTCGGATGGCCGGTCGGCCTGCCCTGGCCGGTCGGTCCCCGTCCCGAAACGGCGGCGGCCACCCAAGCCACTCAAGCCACCCAAGCCACTCAAGCCACTCAAGCCACCCAAGTCGCCGAGACCGCCGCCAAGATCGCCAAGGTCCCCACGGACGACGCGGCCGGGACGCCGCGCCCCGCGCCGGGTTCTTTCCGCGAAGCGGCGGACAGGGCGCTGCCGTCCGTCGTCCACATTTTCACCTCGCGGGAAGAACGGCCGCCGGCCCATCCGCTGGCCAACGATCCGTTCTTCCGCTTTTTCTTCGGCGACGAGGCGGACGCCGGTGATCGACGCCGGTCGGGCCTGGGATCCGGCGTCATCGTCAGCGCGGACGGATACATCCTGACCAACCATCACGTCGTCGACGGCGCCGACCAGATCGAGGTCGCGCTCGACAACGGCAGGACGCTCAGGGCGCAGCCCGTCGGCGGCGATCCGGAAACCGATCTGGCGGTGCTGAAGCTCTTGCCGGGCAAGGACGGAGCGCGGGCGTTCCCGGCCATCGCCCTTGGACGGATGGATGATGTCGGCGTCGGCGACGTCGCGCTGGCGATCGGCAACCCCTTCGGCGTCGGGCAGACGGTGACCATGGGCATCGTCTCGGCGCTGGGCCGCTCGCACCTGGGCATCAACACCTTCGAAAACTTCATCCAGACCGACGCGGCGATCAATCCCGGCAATTCCGGCGGCGCGCTGGTCGACGCCCGGGGCCGGCTGATCGGGATCAACACGGCCATCTATTCGCGCTCCGGCGGATCGCTGGGCATCGGTTTCGCCATCCCGGTCTCGACGGCGCGCAGCGTCATGGACGAAATCATCCGCGAAGGCTCGGTCACGCGCGGCTGGATCGGCGTCGAAGCGCAGGAAATCACCGAGGATCTCGCCGAATCGTTCGACCTGCCGGACACGGACGGCGCGCTGATCGCCGGCGTACAACGCGGCAGCCCGGCGGACCGCGGCGGCGTCAAGCCCGGCGACGTCCTGCTCGCGGTAGCCGACAGACCGGTCAAGGACCCGCAAGCCATGCTCGACCTGATCGCCGCGCTGAAACCCGGAGAAACCGTCGCGTTCACCTTCCGCCGCCAGAAAAACCCCCTGCAACTGCCGATCCACGTCGGCCAGCGCCCGCCGCCGGGCAGAACCGGGCGAAGATGAACGAGGCCGCGCCCCGTGTTCTTCGCGGGCAGTAATTTTCGTTCCGGTGAAAGGCGGAAATGTTTTCAACCACGGCGCGAAACGAAAGCGAAAAGCGTTGACACGGCGAGCACGGCGGACACGGCGAGAAACAAAAAGCGAAAGAACCCCGTCACTTCCGTGAAAACTCCATCATTCCTGCGGAAGTCCCCGTCATTCCCGCGAAAGCGGGAATCCAACGCGTAGACTCCGACGCGAAGCGCCCTGGACAAGCTTCCCTCTAAGGGAGGTGGCCCGCGGCGAAGCCACAGGCCGGAAAGAGTCGGGCAGTTGATTATGGCAGGCCGGTCTGAAACATGGAGCGCGAGTGTCCTGCACGCAAAAAAACGGACGAAGCGAACAGGACGCCCGCGCTCCATATCTTGATGAACGAACCGGATTCCCGCTTATCAAGGAAATGACGGGGTTTCCTGTTCATCCGCGTTTGGCAATTCCACCGCCGAACTCCTTCCGTCACGCTTTCGGCGCGACACCTCCATCAAGAAGGAGGCTTGACTTGCGGCGCTTCGCGCCGGAAGGTACGCGCTGGATTCCCGCGTTCGCGGGAAAGACGGCATTCTTGGGAAAGGCGACTCGCGCGACAGTCTCAACTCGCGCGAAGCGCCCTGGATGAACCTCTCTCAAGAGGGGTTTGTTTCCGGCTTGCGCCGGAATGACGGGGCCTTTCGCCTTTCGTTTTTTTCGCCTTCCGCCGCGCTTGCCGTGGTTGAAGTTTTTCGTTCTTATTTTTCTCCGTGTTCTCCACGCTCTTCGTGACCAACGCTTTTTCGCCTTCCGTCGCGCCTGCTCCCGCGCTTGCCGCCGGCGCGGGGCGGCGTTATAATCCGCTTTCTGCTTCGCCAAGCAAAAGGCGTGTTTTCATCGATTTGGCGCTGGCTCTATCAAACCGGGGCGGCGCCGTTTTTCAGGAAAGAGAGTTTGACATGGCGATTACCGTTGCGCAAAAAGCGCAAATCATGAGCGAATACCAGCGCGCCGCCGGCGATACCGGCTCCTCGGAGGTCCAGATCGCGCTGCTTACCGCGCGTATCAACGACCTGACCGAGCATTTCAAGGCGCACGTCAAGGATCACCATTCCCGCCGCGGCCTGCTGCGCATGGTCAGCCGCCGCCGCAAGCTGCTGGATTATCTGAAGCGGACGAACGTCGATTCGTACCGTTCGCTGATCCAGCGCCTCGGGCTGCGCAAGTAAATCGCCGGCCGGGCCGCTGTGCGCCGGATTTATCTTCATATTTCTGAACACGTCGCAGCGGACAGCCTCTTCGGGTTGTCCGCTGTGTTTTTTCGTGGTTTCGCCGACAAGGCGTGTTGATGGATGGCATACCGGCGTCGTGGGTATGCGTAACGAACCAATCGAGAGGTAATAATGTTCAAGATCGCCAAAAAAACTTTCACCTACGGCTCGCGCCAGGTAACGCTGGAAACCGGAGAGATCGCGCGTCAGGCCGACGCGGCCGTCGTGGTGTCGATGGACGACACCGTCGTCCTGGTCTCCGTGGTCGGTTCCAAGACCGTCAAACCGGGCCAGGATTTCTTTCCCCTGACCGTCGATTACATCGAAAAGACCTATGCCGCGGGGCGCATTCCCGGCGGCTTCTTCAAGCGCGAAGGCCGGCCCTCGGAAAAGGAGACGCTCACCTCGCGGCTCATCGACCGGCCGCTGCGTCCGCTGTTTCCCGACGGCTTCTACAACGAAGTGCAGATCGTGGCGATGGTCGTCTCGCTCAATCCGGAGGTCGATCCGGACATCCCCGCGCTGATCGGCGCCTCGGCGGCACTCGCCGTGTCGGGCATTCCGTTCAACGGCCCGATCGGCGCGGCGCGCGTCGGTTACATCGACGGCCAGTACGTGCTCAACCCGACGGCCACGCAATTGAAGGATAGCCGCCTCGACCTCGTCGTCGCCGGAACCGAGGGCGCGGTGCTGATGGTCGAATCGGAAGCCGACGTGCTGCCGGAGGACGTCATGCTCGGCGCCGTGGTGTTCGGCCACGAGCAGATGCAGGCCGTGGTGGGCGCGATCAACGAATTCGTCGAAAAGGCCGGCAAGCCGGAATGGGATTGGGAGCCGGCGGCCAGGGACGAGGAACTGGCGGCTCGGCTCAACGCCCTGGTCGAGGCCGACGTGCAGGAAGCCTTCCGCATCACCAGCAAGCAAAAGCGCACGCAGCGCCTCGACGAAATTTCCGCCAAGGCCGTCGAAACGCTGACGGCCGGCGAGAACGCGCCGGACGCCGCGACGATCGGCGATCTGCTGTTCGAGATCGAATCGCGCATCGTGCGCGGCCGCATCCTGGCCGGCGAACCACGCATCGACGGGCGCGACACGCGCACCGTGCGTCCGATCTCGATCCGCACCGGCGCGCTGCCGCGCGCGCACGGCTCGGCGCTCTTCACGCGCGGGGAAACCCAGGCGCTCGTCGTCGCCACGCTGGGCACCGGCCGCGACGAGCAGATCATCGATTCGCTGGCCGGCGAATACCGCGAACGCTTCATGCTGCACTACAACTTCCCGCCCTACGCCACGGGCGAATGCGGCCGCGTCGGCAGCCCGAAGCGCCGCGAGATCGGCCACGGCCGTCTGGCCAAGCGCGCGATGATCGCCGTCCTGCCGAAGACCGAGGATTTCTCCTACACCATGCGCGTGGTTTCGGAAATCACCGAATCGAACGGCTCCTCGTCGATGGCCTCCGTCTGCGGCTCCACGCTCGCGCTGATGGACGCCGGCGTGCCCCTGAAGGCGCACGTGGCCGGCATCGCCATGGGACTCATCAAGGAAGGCAACCGCTTTGCCGTGCTCACCGACATCCTCGGCGACGAAGACCATCTCGGCGACATGGATTTCAAGGTAGCCGGCACCGACAGCGGCGTGACCGCCCTGCAAATGGACATCAAGATTCAAGGGATCACCAAGGAAATCATGCAAGTGGCGCTGGCGCAGGCCAAGGAAGCGCGGATGCACATCCTGGGCAAAATGCAGGCCGCCGTCGCCGCGCCGCGCCAGGAAGTCTCCGCCTACGCGCCACGCCTCTACACCATGAAGATCAATCCGGAGAAAATCCGCGACGTGATCGGCAAGGGCGGCGCCGTGATCCGCGCGATTACCGAGGAGACCGGCACGACGATCGACATCCAGGAAGACGGCACGATCACCATCGCCTCGGTCAACGGGCAAGCCGCCGACGCGGCCAGGGCGCGCATCGAATCGATCACCGCCGACGTCGAAGTCGGCAAGACCTACGACGGCACGGTATTGAAGCTGCTCGATTTCGGCGCCATCGTCAGCGTCCTGCCGGGGCGCGACGGCCTGCTGCACATCTCGCAGATCGCCAACGAGCGCGTCAATGCCGTCGCCGACTACCTCAAGGAAGGACAGAAAGTGCGCGTCAAGGTGCTGGAAGCCGACGAAAAAGGCCGCGTCCGCCTGTCGATGAAAGCCGTCGCCGCCGAAGCCGCCGCACAAGCCGCAAGCGCGCCGCCGCAGGAATGAGCGTGTGGCGAAAAGCGGAAATCGTTAACCACGGAGAACACGGAGAAAGGCAAGAGCGAAAAGCGTCAACCACGACGAGCACGGCGGCTACGCCGAAAAGCGAAAGAAACTCCCCGTCATTCCCGCGCAAGCGGGAGCCTAGGAATGTAGCCCCCGGCGCGAAGCGCCGCAAGTCGGAAGGAGTTCGGCGGTCGAATCACCAAACGCGGATAAGCAGACATACAAACGGCGCCCCGTCATTCTCGCTTGTCAAGGGAATGACGGTGTGGATGGAAGTGGCAAGGGCAACGGTGAAACCGGGTTCCGGCTTGTCAGGGGAATGACGAGGTGACTTGGCGGTCTGATACCCGATATCCGGCTCTTGAGTCCTAAACCGCCTCACTTCTCCATCGTTTTCCCACTCGCGTTCGGAAGTCCAACCGCTTAACTCCTTCCGCCACGCCTTCGGCGTGACACTTCCCTCTTGAGGGAGGTTTGGCTTGCGGCGCTTCGCGCCGGAGAAGGTCGAAGAAAGCCATGACAAGGCGCGACGCCGCAGGCTGGCTGGGAGGTGTTTTCTTTCAGGACGGTTTCGGGGTGTGGGCGGGTGGGGCGACGACACCCATCGAGATGATGTATTTGAGGGCTTCGTCGACGTCCATGTCGAGCGCGATGACTTCGTCCTTCCGGAACATCAGGAAAAAGCCCGACGTGGGATTCGGCGTCGTCGGGACGTAGACGCTCACGTGTTCGCCGTCGAGACGCCGGGCGATCTCGGCGCCCGGTTCGCCGGTGAGAAAGGCGATTGTCCAAGCCCCCTGGCGGGGATATTGCACCAGGAGCGGTTGCCGGAACGCCACGCCGGACGGGGACAGCAGCGTGTCGGAAACCTGCTTGACGCCGTTGTAGATGGAGTTGACGACCGGAATGCGCGCCAGCAGCTTTTCCCACCAGCCGACCAGGCGCTGTCCGATGATGTTGGCGGCCAGGAGGCCGGTGGCGAGGACGACCACCAGGGTGACGACGATGCCCGCGCCCGGTATGTTGAAACCCAGCAGGTTTTGCGGCCGCGCCGCTTCCGGCAGCAGCCGCAGGGACTGGTCCGCCACGCCCACGATCAGCGACAGGACCCAGGCGGTGATCGCCAGGGGGACCCAGATGAGCAGGCCGGTGATGAAGTAGCGCTTGATCAGTTGCCGGCGCACGTGTGCGCTCCGGGGCAGCATTGGCAGGCGGGCGGCGTTTCGGGCTTGGCCGGCGGCTTGCCTTTTCCCTTGTAGTCGGTGGCGTACCAGCCGCTTCCCTTGAGCTGGAAGCCCGCGGCGGTCAGTTGTTTTTCGTAGGTGTTCCGGTGGCACTGGGGACACGCGACCAGCACGGGGTCGTCGAGCTTTTGCAGGTGATCCTTCGTGAAGCCGCAGGAAGCGCAGCGATAGGCGTAGATTGGCATGGCATACCTTCGATTGGAGAACTCTTGATTATATACCCGGAAAAAGGGGGCGGCCCCGTGATTCCATACGCGCCAATATGCGAATGAACGCCGCGATTTCAAGACGGAAATGGAGTCACAGCAGAAAGTAGACCGCCAGTCCGCCGGTGATACTGATGACGACGGTGTAGGGCAGGGCCAGCTTCACCATGCGCGTGTAGGAGAGTTCGATGACCGGGGCCAGCGAGGACGTGAGCAGGAACAGGAGCGCGGCGTGGCCGTTCGGCGTGGCCATGGCGACCACGTTGGTGCCCATGTTCACGACCACGGCCAGCTTTTCATACCATTGCCTGGAGAAGGCGCCGGCCTCGAAAGCCTGGCGTATCTCGTTGATGAATACCGAGGCGATGAACACGTTGTCGCTGACGAACGACAGCGCGCCATTGACGACGTAGAGCATCACCAGTTGCGTCCGGCCTTCGAAGCCGAAGACCCAGGACGCCAGCGGGGTGACCAGGTGCTGGTCGTGAACCACGGCCAGGATGGCGAAAAAGATAGCGAGGAGCGTCACGAAGGGCATGGCGCTGCCAAAGGCGCTGGCGAAATCGTGTTCCTTGGTCGTTCCCGTCAGCGCGGTGAGCACGACGATCACCGCGATGCCGATCAGCCCGATTTCCGCCACGTGGAAAGCCAGCGCCAGGATCAGCAGCACGAACACCATGCCCTGGGCGCAGCAGAGGAAAACGGTCTGCTTGCTGACCAGGCGCATCATTTCCCTGTAGTCGCGGAGGATCATTTGCCGTGCTTTTTCCGGCAGTTCGTGGCCATAGCCCGGAAATTTGAAGATTTCCAGCAGGGGGCAGAGCGCGATCCCGACGGCGACCGCCGGCAGCGAGACCACCGAACATTGGACGAAAAATTCCCCGAACGACCAGTCCATCATGGAGCCGATCATCATGTTTTGCGGCTCGCCCACCACGGTCAGGGTGCCGCCCAGGATCGTGCCGATGGCGCCGTGCATGACGATGTTGCGCAGGAAACCGTGGAATTCCTCGTATTCCAGCGCCTCCAGGCGGTTGTTTTCGCCGCCGCCGCTATCCAGGCTCTTGAGGCCGCGATAGATGGCGGAGAAATTGAAGCCCACCGCGGTGATGACCGCCATCAGCGTCAGCGCGTCCAGAAAGGCGGAAATCAGGAGGCTGATGAGGGCGATGGTGAAGGAAAGGACGGATTTCCTGCGAATGGAAACGAAGGCCCGGGTGAAAATGAGAAAGAGCAGATCCTTGAGGTAGTAGACGCCGGAGACCATGAAGATGAGCAGCAGCAAGGTGGGCAGGTTGTTCGCCACTTCCTTGTAGATGCTCTCCGGCGAGGTGAAGCCGACGATGACCGCCTCCAGGGCCAGCAGGCCGCCCGACGGAATGGGATAGCACTTGAGCGCCAGCGCCAGGGTGAACAGGAATTCGACGAGCAGCAGCCAGCCCGCCGCGAAAGGACTGACCAGATGGAACACCAGGGGATTGGCGATCAGGAAGGACAGGATGGCGAGCTTGTACCACGGCGGGTTTTTGCCCAGAAAGTTGTTGGCAAGGATTTTGAACATAGGCGTCCTTTGGCGTTTGGCGGCTCGCATGGGCGTCATGCTTCGCGCAAGTCGTGGTCGACATTGCTTTCCGGCCGGCCAGCGCGACCCGCGGCGGTCTTCCGTCCGCGGGGTTCCCGTAAAACCGGCGGTCGCCCACATTCTACAGGGCGTTCGCCGGTTACGTCATGCCGATTTCAGCCTACGAGATGAATTCCAGGTAACGCTGGGTGATTTCCCGGCCCCAGAACAGCGCCAGCAGGCCGGCGACCGCGAGATAGGGGCCAAAGGGAATGGGAATTTCACGTCCGCGTTTTGCCAGCGCGATGAGGAAAATGCCCACGGCCGCGCCGATCACCGAGGAGAACAGGACGATCAGCGGCAGCATCTGCCAGCCCAGCCAGGCGCCCAGCGCGGCGAGCAGCTTGAAATCGCCGTAACCCATGCCTTCCTTGCCGGTCAGCAGCTTGAATCCCCAGTAGACCGACCACAGGGCCAGATAACCCGCCATCGCGCCGACGACCGCCGAAAAAAGATTGGCGTGGATGTTCCAGAGGTTGAACAGCAGGCCGCACCAGAGCAGCGGCAGCGTGATCGCGTCGGGAAGGTAGGTCGTGTCGAAGTCGATGAAGGAGAGCGCGAGCAGCGACCAGATGAGCAGGATGGCCCCCAGGGCGCTCCATCCAAAGCCGAAATGCGCGGCGGCGAAGGTGGTCAGCAGCCCCGTGAGCGCCTCGATCAGCGGATAGCGGGCGGAAATGGGCGTGTGACACGCGGAACATTTGCCGCGCAGCGCCAGCCAGCTGATGATGGGAATGTTCTCCAGCGCGGAGATCGCGTGGCCGCAGGCGGGGCAGCGCGAGCGCGGCCTGACCAGGGAGAGCGCCTCGCCCGGCGGCGCTTCTTCTCCGCGCAGTTCCGCGCACTGGCATTGCCATTCCCGTTCCATCATCCGGGGCAGGCGATGGATCACGACGTTGAGAAAACTGCCGACCAGCAGGCCGAGCAGCCCGCAGGCCGGGGGAAAGACGTCGGGATCGGCCAGCGCCCGCAGGAGGGAGTTTTCCATCGGATCAGACGACCGAGCCGAGCTTGAAGATCGGCAGGTACATGGCGATCACCAGGCCGCCGATGACCACGCCGAGCACGACCATGATTATCGGCTCCATGAGGCTCGATAGGGCTTCGATCGCGTCGTCGACCTCGGATTCGAAGAAGTCGGCCACCTTTCCGAGCATCGAGTCGAGCGATCCCGATTCCTCGCCGATCGCCACCATCTGGTTGACCATGTTCGGAAAGAGGTTGGTGTTCTGCATGGCCGCGGTGAGGCTGGTGCCCGCGCTGACCTCGCCCTGTATCTGGAAGGTGCCTTTCTTGTATACGTAATTGCCGGCGGCGCCTCCGACCGAGTCGAGCGATTCGACCAGCGGCACGCCCGCGGAGAACATGGTGGCCAGGGTCCGCGTCCAGCGGGCGATGACCGACTTGGTGATGATCGGGCCGAAGATCGGGAGCCGCAGGAAAAGCCTGTCGAGGAAGAACTGCATCTTCTCGGAACGCTTCCAGGTATAGAAGAAAAGGAAGACGGCGCCGAAGATCGAGCCGAAGATCAGATACCAGTACTCCACGAAAAAGTCGGACATGGCGATGACCAGCAGCGTCGGCGTCGGCAGATCGGCGCCGAAGCTCGTAAAGACGTCCTTGAACGCGGGGATGACGAAAAGCATGATGATCGCGGTGATGATGAAGGCGACGATGATGATCGCCACCGGATAGAACAGCGCGGACTTGATCTTCGACTTGATGGCGAGCATCTTTTCCTTGTAGGTCGCCAGGCGATCGAGCAGCGTTTCCAGGATGCCGGCCTGTTCGCCGGCGGCGATCAGGTTGCAGTAGAGCGCGTCGAAATGGACCGGGTATTTGCGGAACGCCTGCGACATGGACATCCCCGTTTCCACGTCGGCCTTGATGTCGAGCAGCAGCTTGCCCACGGCCGGGTTGTCGTGCCCGCGGCCGACGATGTCGAAGGTCTGGAGGAGCGGGACTCCGGATTTCATCATGGTGGCGAGCTGCCGGGTAAACAGGGCGATGTCCTTTTCGGCGACCTTTCCCCCCCGGCGGAACCTTTGCTTGGTGATTCTCGTCACCAGGATGCCCTGCCGGCGCAGGGTGGCGTTGACGACCGCCTCGCTTGCCGCGCGCAGTTCCCCGCGAACGATCTTTCCCGCCCTGTTCTTGCCGACCCAGAAGTAGGTGAATTCCTTCGTTTCAAAACGCTGTCTGGCCTTCGCCGGGTTTGCTGCCGTCGCCATGAATCATTCCTTCCGTGCGTTAAACGTTGGTACTGCCAAGCACTTCGTCGAGCGAGGTCAATCCGTGCATTACTTTGATCAACCCGGAACGACGCAGGTCGTTGACGCCCTCGCGGCGCGCCTGTTCGGCGATGTCCAGCGAGGTTCCATTGGTCATGATGATGCGCTGGATCGCCTCCGTCACCGGCATGACCTGATAGATGCCGACCCGCCCCTTGTATCCGGACCCCTTGCATCGTTCGCATCCGCCCGGCCCGTAGGCGGTCCAGCTCCCGTCGAGGTCTTCTTCCGTGAAGCCGACGTCCAGCAGGGTTTCCGGCGGCGTGTCGATCGGCTTCTTGCAGTTGCACAGCCTGCGCACGAGCCGCTGCGCGGTGATCAGGAGGACGCTGGAAGCGATGTTGAACGTGGCGATTCCCATGTTCATCATGCGCGTCAATGTCGAGGGGGCGTCGTTGGTGTGCAGCGTCGAGAGCACCATGTGTCCGGTCTGGGCGGCCTTGATGGCGATCTCGGCCGTTTCCAGGTCGCGGATTTCGCCGACCATGATGATGTCCGGGTCCTGCCGCAGGAAAGCCTTGAGCGCCACGGGAAAAGTCAGCCCCTGGCGGTCGTCCACGTTGACCTGGTTGATGCCGTGCAGCGCGATTTCGGCCGGGTCTTCCGCCGTGGAGATGTTGATTCCCGGCTTGTTCAGGATGTTCAGGCAGGTGTAGAGGGACACCGTTTTTCCCGATCCGGTCGGGCCGGTGACCAGCACCATGCCGTAGGGGCGCGAGATGGCGTCGAGCAGCAGCGCCTTCTGCTCCGGCTCGTAGCCGAGCATGTCGATGCCCAGGGTGGCGCTGCTCGGATCAAGAATGCGCAGCACGATCTTTTCGCCGTACACGGTCGGCAGGGTGCTGACGCGGAAATCGATGACGCGGCTCTTCGACAGGACGAGGCGCATCCGGCCGTCCTGCGGCACCCTTTTCTCGGCGATGTTCAGCCGCGAGATGACCTTGATGCGCGAGGCGATCTTTTCCTTGATGGCCAGGGGCGGGGAGACGATTTCCTTCAGCGTGCCGTCGACGCGGAAGCGAATCCGGTAGTTTTTCTCGTAAGGCTCGAAATGGATGTCGGAAGCGCCGTCGTTGATCGCGTCGAACAATATCTTGTGGATGAATTTGACGACCGGCGCGTCCTCGATGTCGGGCAGGGTTTCCTCGGCCTTTTTCGGCCCTTCCTCGTCGGCGAATTCGAGTTCGAGTTCGTCGCCGGACAGGGATTTCAGCGATTCTTCCGAGGACTCCGCCAATTTCGCGGCGAGGGCCGCCAGATGGACCGCGTCGGCGATGACCGGGTTGACCGCCAGTCCCGTCTGGAAGCGAATTTCGTCAAGCGCGCGCAGGTTGGTCGGGTCGGCGATCGCGATGGCCAGGCGGTTTCCGCGCTTGTGCAGGGGAATGACGCGGTGGGCGGCGATCAGCTTGCGGTCGATGGCCGTCGCGAGGATTTGTTCGCCATCGAAGGCGTTGAGGTCGAGCAGCGGATAGCCGAAGGTCTCCGAGGCGAACCGCGCGATGTCCGCCGACTTGAGCTTCTGCGAAGCCACCAGTTGCTCGATGAACGTCGTGTGGGCGCCGCTGGCCAGAGACAGCAGCGCCTCGGCGTCCGATTCCTTGATTTTGCCGGCCTGGACGAGCGCGCGGGCAAGTCCGCTGACGGTCGATTGTTGGGGGTTGGCTACCATGTGCGATTATCGGCGGAGGCGCTTCTGCCGTGTCTGGAATCCTTAACTTTTCCGGATTATGTCATACGACGATACGTTGTGTCCCATGTTTGTGAGATACCGCGATGGCGGCGCGTCCGCCGCGCTTTGGAGCAAGCCCCCGGTCACGCCTGGTCCAGCAGCACCTCCAGAACGAAACGGTTGCCGATGTAAGCGAGAATGAGCAGCAGAAATCCCGCCAGCGTCCAGCGCAACGCGATCCGCCCACGCCATCCATACCTATAACGGCCAAAAAGCAGCGCGGCATAGATCAACCAGGAAGAAAACGCGAAAAAAATTTTGTGATCGAAAAGTAGCGCCTTTCCGGCGGCTCGCTCCGAAAACGAAAACGCCAGCCCGCTCGCCAGCGTCAGCGTCAGGAGCAGGAAGGCGACGCCGATCATGCGGAAGAGCAGGGATTCCATGGACAGGATCGATGGCAGGCTGGCCTGCGGCGCGCGCAGGTCCCGGCGATGGAGTTTGTGCCCGATGATTCCCATGAAAACGGCGTGCAGCGCGGACAGCGTGACCAGACTGTAGGAGAGCATGGCCGCCAGGAAGTGCATCCTGAAACCCAAGGCCTGCGCGTAGACGATCTCGTGCGTTTGCGGAAACGCCACGGGCAGCGCGGCGGAAATCGCCGCCAGGGGCAGCACCATCGGCTGCATGCCGTCCATGCGCGAGGCGAAACTCTCCAGCCAATGGATCAGGACGGCCAGCCACAGCATCAGCGACGCGGCCAGGCTGAAGGAAAAGCGTAATCCGCCGCCGGAAAACAGTTCTCCGTACAGGCCGGCTCCCTGCAAAAGCAGCGCGGCGGCGATGGCGCGCCGCTCCCAGGGGCGCATCGGCAAGGGCTCCGGCGGTTTGCCGGCGTCGTTCCAGCGGGTGTGCCAGAAGTGGTAGCCGAGTCCCGCGTAGAGCAGGGCGGCGGCGATGGGCGGCAGCAGGTGCGATAGAATATCCGGCATTTTTTGAGTCTACACCAAGCTGGAAGCCAAATGCTCGATAACCTGACCCAGCGCCTCGCGCGCGTGATGAAAACGCTCCGCGGCGAGGCGAGATTGACCGAGAACAACATCGCGGACGCGCTGCGCGAGGTGCGCCTGGCCTTGCTGGAGGCCGACGTGGCCCTGCCGGCGGTCAAGGCGTTCATCGCCTCGGTCAGGGAAAAAGCCGTCGGCGAGGAGGTGATCGGTTCGCTCAGTCCGGGGCAGGCGCTGATCGGCGTCGTGCACCGGGAACTCACGGCCCTGATGGGGGACGCGCACAGCGGACTCGATCTGGCGACCCAGCCGCCGGCCGTCGTGCTGATGGCCGGCCTGCAGGGCGCGGGCAAGACGACCACGGTCGGCAAGCTCGCCAAGTTCCTGCGCGAGACGCAGAAAAAGAAAGTCCTGGTCGTCTCATGCGACGTTTACCGGCCCGCGGCGATCGAGCAGTTGAAAACCGTGGCCGAACAGGCCGGCGTCGAATTCTTCCCCTCGTCGCCGGCGGACGAGCCGGTGGCCATCGCGCGCGCCGCGGTCGATTGGGCGAAGCGGCATTTCCACGACGTGCTGCTGGTCGACACGGCGGGGCGCCTGTCGATCGACGCGGCGATGATGCGGGAGATCGCCGAACTGCACGCGGCCCTGAAGCCGATCGAAACGCTGTTCGTCGTCGACGCCATGCTCGGCCAGGACGCGATCAACACCGCCAGGGCGTTCGGCGACGCCCTGCCGCTCACCGGCGTCGTCCTGACCAAGCTCGACGGCGATTCGCGCGGCGGCGCGGCGCTCTCCGTGCGCCACGTCACCGGCAAGCCGATCAAGTACGCCGGCATCGGCGAAAAACTCACCGGCCTCGAAGCCTTTCACCCGGAACGCATGGCCTCGCGCATTCTGGGCATGGGCGACGTGCTCTCGCTCATCGAGGACGCGCGCAAGGGGATCGACGAAGCGAAAGCCCTCGAATTCGCCAAAAAAATCAAGTCGGGCAAGACCTTCGACCTCAACGATTTCAAGGAACAGATCGGGCAGATGCGCAAGATGGGCGGAATCGCCTCCATGCTCGACAAGCTGCCGTCCCAGTTCGCGCAGGCCGCCGGCCGGATGCCCGCCGGCGCCGAGGACAAGACCATCCGGCGGATCGAAGGCATCGTCGATTCCATGACGCCGGCCGAGCGCGGCAAGCCCGAACTCATCAAAGCCTCGCGCAAACGGCGCATCGCGGCGGGCGCCGGCGTCCAGGTGCAGGAAGTCAACCGCCTGCTCAAGCAGTTCGAGCAGACGCAAAAGATGATGAAACAGTTCTCGAAAGGCGGCATCGGCAAACTGATGCGCGGCATGAGGGGAATGATGCCGGGATTTCGGTGAAATTCCCTTGGTACGTTTGTCAGGGAGCAAAACGGATCGCGTGGTGTCTGGATGGCGTTGTGTCGCGCAGCCGAGGTATCTCAGGATTAAAAACCAAATTGCCCTGAACACTCGTGGCCCGTCCGCGTTTGATGACTCACCGCCCAACTCCTTCCGACTCGCCTTCGGCGAGCCACTTCTCTCAGGAGGGAGGTTTATCCAGGGCGCTTCACGCGAGTTGGGACTGGAGCGGATTCGATTCAAGCGATGATCATTCCCTTTCTTCGTCATTCCCGCTTTCGCGGGAATGACGGGAATGAGCAAGGGGAACGACGGAAATGCGCGGGTACCGGATTTACGCTTGTCAAGGAAATGACGAGGTGATTTGGCGGCCCGGTTTTTGATGCTTGCTTCCTGATTCCCCGCCGCCAAACTTCCTCCATCACGCCTTCGACGTGACACCTTCCTCGATAGGGAGGCTCGGCTTGCGATATTCCGCGCCAGGGGACTCCCTCCGTCACGCCTTTGACGCGACACTTTCCACGGGAAGGGGCTTTTCACGCGCCGCGCCGGGACGCGCGAAAGGGAAAAAGCGCGAACCACGCGCGGAAACTCCGGTCGGTTAAAAAACACTCTATAAGTAATTTTCTCGCCTGGCGCCCGATCGGGTGATATGAAAGGGACTGTTTTCGCCAACTTATTGTTTTGTAAATATGATTTTACAATCCTTGTTGGGAAATTTTCTGCTTTCAATTTTCCACAGATGACCGGGCAGCGCCTTGACACGGCGGGGTGAAGTCGACAAAGGCGCGGACGGGTTGGAAATGGAATCGGTCGTATGATGATTCGGGGGGGCTTGTAAAGCCGGAAAAACGATCTACGGTGATAGACGAACGGATTAGAATTCGCGTTCCCCGAATGGGGCATGAAAATGGAGCGAACCCACCATGGCAAACAAATCTTCCCCGAAGTCCACCGTGCCCTTGATTAGCGCGGTGGTGCGGGTGCTCTCCGTTCTGGAGAAGCTTTCCCTGCGGCGGACGGTCGGTCTCGAAGAGCTGTCCCGCGAAATCAGGCTCGCCAAGTCGACCGTTTACCGCTTCCTGCTGACCTTGCAGGAACTGGGTTACGCGCGCCGCGCCGAAAACGACCGCTGGGCGATCACGCTCAGGATGTTCAACGTCGGGTCGCGCGCGCTCGATCATCTGGATCTGCACGCCGCCGCGCGCCCGGTGGCCGAGGAGCTCGCGGAAGAGGTCGGCGAGACCGTCCATATGGGTGTGCTGGACGGCGATGCCGCCGTCTACGTGTTGAAGATCGAGTCGAAATACCGCATCCGCATGTATTCGCGCGTCGGGGGCCGTATGCCGCTGTATTCCACGGCGATCGGCAAGGTGCTCTTGGCCTGCATGACGCCGGAGGAACGCGAAGCGGCGCTGGAAAACGTCAGGTTGCTGCCCTTCACCCGGAACACCATCACCTCGCGCGCCGCCCTCGACGCCGAGATCGCGCGCACCCGCGAGCGGGGTTACGGACTGGACAACCGGGAAAACGAGGAAGACCTGCACTGCATCAGCGCGCCCATTTTCGACTACACCGGCGCCATCGTCGCCGCGCTTTCCGTTTCCTGGCCGGGTTTCCGCTACGAGCGGGAGGATGAGGCGGAGAAAATCCGGCAGGTCAAGACCGCCGCCGCGCGCATTTCCGCGATGCTGGGACACGAAACGTAGGCGCGACGATTCCGGCGGATCCGCCGCCGCGAAATAAAAATGGAACAATGTTCCGAAATCATTGAACGCCGGGTGAATCCGGTGTAGGATGGCGCGCATCGGGCGGTGCGCGTCCGGTGACGCCGCCGCGTCCCGCGTCCGGATTTTTCGCCGGGGCGCGCTGCCGCGATTATTTCATTTGGATGACACGACGATGGACAAAGTTTTTTTTCATGACGCGAAAATCGAACGCGAAACGCTGGAAGAAGGCCGCGTTTACAGGAAGATACGGGCGCACGACGGCAATCTGATGATGGTCGAGGTGATGTTCGGGGCGGGCGCGGTCGGTTCCGAGCATCGCCATATCCACGAGCAGGTCAGTTATTGCCTCGCGGGCGAGTTCGATTTCACCGTCGAGGGGCAAACGACCCGGCTGCGGCCCGGCGACTCGGTTTATATCCCGCCGTCCGCGTTGCACGGCACGGTTTGCCTGGCCGAGGGGCGGTTGCTCGACATTTTCACGCCGCAGCGTGAAGACTTTCTCAAAAAATGACCTGGAGGATGAATCAATGAAGCTGGACATGCGCTACGGGCACCACCCGGAGGACGTCAAACACTATGATACCGAGACGCTGCGCCGTCATTTCCTGGTGGAAAAGATTTTTGCCGCCGGCGATCTGACGCTGATCTATAGCCACGACGACCGCGTCGTCTTCGGCGGCGCGATGCCGACCACGCAGGCGCTCGCGCTCGAAGGCGGCAAGGAATTCGGCACGGCGAATTTCCTCGACCGCCGCGAGCTGGGCGTGGTCAACCTGGGCGAACCCGGCCGCGCGGTCATCGACGGAAAAACGTACCCGCTGGACAATGGCGACGGGCTGTACGTCGGCATGGGCGCGGCGACGGTCTCCTTCGAGAGCGAGAACGCCGCCCGGCCGGCCAAGTTCTACCTCGTCAGCAGCCCGGCGCACGCCACGCATCCCACGGTGCGCATCACCCGCGCCAACGCCAATCCCAGGAAGCTGGGCGACCAGCTCAACTGCAACGTGCGCACCATCTACCAGTACGTGCATCCGGCCGTGTGCAAGAGCTGTCAGCTGGTCATGGGCGTCACCGTGCTGGAGCCGGGCAGCGTGTGGAACACCTACCCGCCGCACACCCACGAACGGCGCATGGAGGTCTACCTTTATTTCGGCATGGCCGAAGGCACCCGCGTATTCCACATGCACGGGCAGCCGCTCGAAACCCGCCACATCGTGATGGCCAACGAGCAGGCCGTCATTTCGCCGTCGTGGTCGATTCACTCCGGCGTCGGTTCCGGCGCCTATTCCTTCGTCTGGGGCATGGCCGGCGAGAACCAGACCTTCGACGACATGGACACGCTCGGCCCCAACGACCTCAAATAAAGGATGACCTCATGAACGGAATACTCGACGCCTTCAAGCTCGACGGCAAAGTCGCCATCGTCACCGGCTCGGAACGCGGCCTCGGCCGCGGCATGGCCACCGCGCTGGCCCAGGCCGGCGCGGACATCGTCGGCGCGACTTACGTGGAAAGCGCCCCGGAAACCGCCGCCGCGGTGCGGGCCGCCGGCAGGCGCTACGCGCACGTGCAGGCCAACCTGCTGACCACCGAACCGATCGGACGGATCGTCGACACCGCGCTGCGGGAATTCGGCCACATCGACATCCTGGTCAACAACGCCGGCATCATCATCCGCAACGACTCGGTCGATTTCACCGAAAAAGAGTGGGACGACGTCATGGACCTCAACGTGAAGACCACCTTCTTCATGTGCCAGGCCGTCGCGCGCCAGTTCATCAAACAGGGGAACGGCGGCAAGATCGTCAACGTCGCCTCGATGCTCTCCTTCCAGGGCGGTATCCGCGTGCCGTCCTACACGGCGTCCAAGAGCGGCGTGAAGGGCATCACCATGCTGCTGGCCAACGAATGGGCCAAGCACAAAATCAACGTCAACGCCATCGCGCCGGGCTACATGGCCACCGACAACACCAGCCAGTTGCGCGCCGACGAAGCGCGCAGCGCGGAAATCCTCGGCCGCATTCCCGCCGGGCGCTGGGGTCTGCCCGAAGACCTGGGCGGCGCCGTGGTTTTCCTGGCCTCCAGGGCCGGCGATTACGTCAACGGCTACACCATCGCCGTCGACGGCGGCTGGCTGGCGCGCTGAACCCGTCCAAACCGCTGGCGGCCGTGATGCCGCCAGCGCCGCGCCACCAGAAACGGACGGCGGAAAGGAAACGGCGTCTCGCCGTTCCGTCGGCAGGGGAGGTGTCGCGCAAACGCCGGGCGCAATTCTCCTCGAAAGCCGGACCGGCCGACGGTAAATTGGCAGCCCTTCAGACCGGGGCGCAAACTGGATTTCCGCTTGCGCGGGAATGACGGCGGAGATGGAAGCGGCGAAAGCGACAGCGAAGGCAACGGTGTACCGAATTTTCGCTTGTCTATGGAATGACGGGGTCTTTCTTTCGCTTCCCGTTTTTCGCCATGCCCGTCGTGCTCGTCGTGGTTATCGCTTTATCTGCTTCACCGCTGGAACCGGGATATTCTTGACACGCCTGTTTGACAGATGGCGGGCCAAGCGAGTTTCGCCGGGCTTTGTCCCTTCGCGGACTCGGAGAAATGGTTTGGCGCGCTCGCGCCTATCCCCGCGGCAAGAGCGTGGGATATTACGACACGAAAACGGCGCGCATCGCCAAAGACAAACCAGAATCCAAAGCGATCCCCGTGTCAGGATCGCGGGGAATCACGAGTTCAATCCGGAAATGGAATGACGTCCTTCAGGGGAGCCGGCCGGCGGCGACCATGCGGTTGAAGAGGATGTGGCGCGATATCCAGATCACGAAGTCGTCGAATTCGTTGCCCGCGACGGTGCTCGGCGCGTGCATGACGAAATCGTTGCCGGCGTTCTGATTCGATATTTCATCCGCTCCGGCCGGCGGCGGATTCGTTCCGCCGGAGGCGTTGAAAGCGCCGGCGCCGTTCTTTCCGTGCGAGACAATCACGGCGGGAAGGCCGTTGGCGATGACCGT
>JAIRPF010000157.1 GCA_031257115.1 Accumulibacter sp. | reverse complement strand
AAGGGGTTGGCACCCCTCCCAAGTAGCCACGGTCGAAACCCCGGCCTTCCAGGCCGGGGTTCCAGCCTTCGCACCGCCCTAAAGGGCGGGGTTTCAAACCGGAGTCAGTTTTACGATGATCCTTCTCAAGGACCTCACCCTGCGGCGCGGTGCCAAGGTCTTGCTGGACAAGGTCTCGGCGGTAATCAATCCCGGCGAGAAAGTCGGGCTGATCGGGCGCAACGGCGCCGGCAAATCGTCGCTGTTCGCGCTGATCGGCGGCCGCCTGCACGAGGACGGCGGCGAATTCGCGCGGCCGCCGGGCTGGCGCATCGCGGAAGTGGCGCAGGAAATGCCGGAAACAGGGCAGGGCGCGACCGCGTTCGTCATGGCGGGCGACGCGGCGCTGGCGGCCGCCCGTGCCGAAGTCGCCGCCGCCGAGGCCGCCGGCGACGGCGAGCGCATGGCGCATGCCTACATGGCGCTGCACGACGCCGGTTCGAACGACGCCGGCGCGCGCGCGCAGGCGCTGATCCTGGGGCTTGGCTTCAAGACCGCGGAACTGGAGAATCCGGTCGACAGTTTTTCCGGCGGCTGGCGAATGCGCCTGCAACTGGCGCGCGCGCTGATGTGCCCGTCGGATCTCCTGCTGCTCGACGAACCGACCAACCACCTCGACCTCGACGCGCTGGTGTGGCTGGAATCCTGGCTCAAGCGTTACGCCGGCACGCTGATCGTCGTCAGCCACGACCGTGAATTCCTCGACGCGGTCACTCACGTCACGCTGCACATCGAGAACGGCCGCCTGGCGCGTTACGGAGGCAACTACAGCGTTTTCGAGGAAACGCGCGCGCAACGGCTCGAATGGCAGCAAAGCGCCTATCTCAGGCAGCAGGAGAAAATCGCCCGCCTGCAAAAATTCATCGACCGCTTCCGGGCCAAGGCCACCAAGGCGCGGCAGGCGCAAAGCCGGGTCAAGGCGCTGGCGCGCATGGAAAGGCTGGCGCCGGCGCTGACCAGCGCCGAATTCACCTTCGAGTTCAGGGAACCGGCCAGCCTGCCCAATCCGATGCTGGTCCTGCGGGATACCGATTGCGGCTACCCGGCGGCCGGCGGCGGGCCGCCCGCGCTGATCGTGCGCAAGGTGACGCGGATCGTCGCCGCCGGGAGCCGCATCGGCATCCTCGGCGCCAACGGGCAGGGCAAATCGACCCTCATCAAGACGATCGCCCGGACCCTCATGCCGCTCGGCGGAACGGTGATCGAAGGCAAGGGACTGTCCATCGGCTACTTCGCCCAGCGGGAACTCGACGTGCTGCGCCCGCAGGACAGCCCGCTCGGCCACCTGCGGCGGCTGGCCCGCGACGCCTCGGCGGAAGGCGAGCCGGGGCGCGAACAGGATCTGCGCGACTTCCTCGGCTCGTTCAACTTCTCCGGCGACATGGTCATGCAGCCGGTCGACACGCTTTCCGGCGGCGAAAAGGCGCGCCTCGTGCTGGCCATGCTCGTCTGGCAGCGCCCGAACCTGCTGCTGCTCGACGAGCCGACCAACCATCTCGACCTCGCCACGCGCGAGGCGCTGGCCGTGGCGCTCAACGAATTCGAGGGCGCGCTGATGCTGGTCAGCCACGACCGCGCGCTGCTGCGCTCGGTATGCGACGAATTCTGGCTCGTCGCGCGCGGCGGCGTGACGCCGTTCGACGGCGATCTCGACGACTACCAGCAATTCCTGCTCGACGAGGCGAAGCGCGCGCGCGAGGAAACGAAAGCCGCGCGAAAAGAGGAAAAGATCGCCGTGCCGCCGGCGGACAGAAAAGCCACTTCGCGCGTCAAGGCGTTCAGGCGCGATCTGGAGAAAATCGAGCAGCGCCTGTCCGAACTGGAAACGCGCAAGGCCGCCCTGGAAGCCCGCCTCGGCGAAGCGCTCGAACCCCGCGAAATCGGCGAGATCGGACTGGAATTGCAAGCAGTCAACGACGACCTCGCCGCCAGCGAAGAAGAATGGCTGCGACTCTCCGAACGGATCGAAGCAGCCTCCTGAACGGGCATGCCCATCTCCCGTCGCGGGAAATTTTTGACCTCGGGGCGGGTACGGCGGAAGGTGAAAACTTTAGCCACGATCGGCACGGAGAACACGGGAAAAACAAAATCCTTTTAACCACGTGGACACGACGAAAAGCAAAGAAATAAACCGTCATTCCCGCGAACGCGGGAATCCAGCACACACACTCCGGCGCGAGGTGCCGCATCCCTTGAATTCGCGGGCTTTTTGGTCGAAGGGAACGAAACTCCGTGATTAAGCACGCCTAGATCGGGGTGAGCAAAACGAACCCCGGCACATCCACGCGGCTCTTCCGTCTTCACCAAGAGGCCCGCCCCCGCCGCCCAATCGTCAGTGACTTCGGGGGGAGGGCACTTTCCGCCCCGCGCCTCCCCGTTCGCCTTTCGTCGTAAAACTGACTCCGGTTTGAAACCCCGCCCTTCAGGGCGGTGCGAAGGCTGGAACCCCGGCCTGGAAGGCCGGGGTTTCGACCGTGGCTACTTGGGAGGGGTGCCAACCCCTTCCA
>JAIRPF010000143.1 GCA_031257115.1 Accumulibacter sp. | reverse complement strand
GCTCGCCGTCTCCTTCGCCAGTTCCCTCATCCCAACCCCTCTCCAAAAGGGAGAGGGTTTTTTGGCGGCGCGGCGCGCCGGAGTGTACGTACTGGATTCCCGTGTTCGCGGGAATGACGGGGACGGGGGATGAGGGGGGCTTTTGTTGGAGTGGCGGGGCGTGAGGTGCGGGGATGAGGAGGCGTAAGAGCGTGGGGATGAGGGGAGTTTTCGTGGGAATGACGAGGACTTTCTTTCGCCTTTCGCTTTTTCGCCATGACCGCCGTGTGCGCCGTGGTCAATCGCTTTTCGTTCCTGCCTTTCTCCGTGTCCTCCATGCTCTCCGTGGCCAACGCTTTTTCGCCCTCCACCGTGCCCGCCGGTTAGGGCTTTTCGCTCTTGCTTTCCGTCGTGTTCGCCGTGTCCGCGTGGTCACTCGCTTTTCGCTTCTGCCCTTCTCCGCGTTCCTCCGCGCTCTCCGTGGCCGAGGTTTTCAGGGTTGCAGTTCGAGGAGGCGGGTTTGGGCTTGTTCCTGGTTGAAGGTTGCCGCGCGGGTGGCGCGGGCGGTGAGCGCCTTTCGGTAGTATTGGGCGGCCAGTTTGGCTTGCCGCAGGTGGTCCAGGCTGACCGCGAGGTTGAAGAGGATGTCCGGGTCGTCGGGTTCGCCGGTGTGGGCTTCGAAGTATGCTTGCTGGGCTTCGCTCCAGCGTTGCTGGCGGGCGTACAGGTTGCCCAGCGCGAAGAGCAGCGGCGGCGAGCCGGGTTGGGCGGAGAGCGCGATTTTCAGGTGGCTTTCGGCGGCCTCGGCGTCGATCTGGCGGGCCGTGCTGAACGCGCCGGCGCGGGCCGTGGCGTCGTTGGGGTCGGCTTCGAGCGCGCGCAGATACCAGGCGTGGGCCGCGTCGGCCTGCCCTTGCCGCGCGGCGAGGGTGGCGAGGCCGAGCAGGGCGTCGATGTTTCGGGCGTCGGCGCGCAGCACCCGTTCGTAGGCGTTCCGCGCCTCTTCGTTCCGGCCGGAACGCAGGGCTTGGTAAGCGCCTTCCAGCGCCGCGTCCGGGCGCGGGGATGTGCGCGTCAGGCGCGGCGTCGCGTCGTCGGCGTCGACTGCCGTGTCGTTCGCCGCGCCGGTCGCCGTGTCGATCCGTTTCCGGCGCGGCGGGGCCGCGTTTCCGGCGCGCGCGCCGGAGGGACGGGAGACGCCCGTGGTTTCGGTGCCGCGTTCCGCGAATCGGGATTCGGCGGGTGTCCGCGCCGATGTTTCCGGCCTTTCACTTGATGGCGCGGGGCGCGTGGTTTCGGGGCCACGTTCCGCGAGTCGGGATTTGGCGGATGTCCGCGTCGGTATTTCCGGTCTTTCACTTGGTAACGCGGGCAATGTGGTTTCGGCGCCACGTTCCGTGGATCGGGATTCAGCGGATGCTCGCGTCCGCGTTCCCGGTCTTTCGCCCGGCAACGCGGACGGCGCGATTTCGGAGCCGCGTTCCGTGGATCGGGCATCGGCGGATGTCCGCGCCGGTGCTCCCGGTCTTTCGCCCGTCGGCGCGGATGAGGGTGGCGGTGGGACGGCGGGCGTCGACGCGGACAAGGGCGGCGGGACGGCGGGTGTCGCCAGCGGGCGGCCGGTGGCGAGCGGGTCGAGGATGCGCAGTGGCCATCCGTAATGGATTCCCAGGCCGAGGATGGCCAGGAGTCCCAGGCCGGCGATCGGCCAGAGGCGGCTGTTTTTGGGCGGATGTTTCGCGGCGAGGGCGTCATGCGCGGCGGCGGCGCGTTCCCGCGTGCCGCTTTCCGCCGTGGAACGCCTCGGCGGCGCACCGGGGATACGCGCCGGATGGACGGCGTCGTCGTCGGCGTAGGCGGCGCCGGCGTACCGCGAAGGTTCCGGCGCGAAGCCGGTTTTCGCGGCGGCGGCGGGCGGGTCGAGGGGCGCGAGCGCCAGTTCCGTGGCGGGCACGGCCTTGCTTTCGGCTTGCCGCCGGGCTTCCTCGGCTTTCCTGAGGGCGTCCATCAGGAGGCTCATCGGAGCGGCTCCGAGGGCATTTCGGGGCCGGAGAAAGGTTCATAGACCTTGTCCGTGGCGAAGAAATCCCGGTTGGGCAGCGTGTCCGCCAGATGGCTGAAATCGCCTTCGATCGAGGCGTCCAGGATGACCGTCGGGCGCAGGACGATGACCAGTTCGCTCTTGCGCGAGGCGTCGTTGCGCGTGGTGAATATCTCCCCGAACAGGGGAATGTCGCCGACGCCGGGCAGGCGTCCGCTCCGGTTTTCCAGGCGGTCTTCCATCAGGCCGCCGAGCACGGCGATGTCGCCGCTTTTCACGCGCATCATCGATTCGATTTCGCGCGTGCGTATCTGCGGGACTTCGTTGACCACGGTGAGCGCCGGATTGGGGTCCTGCTTCAGCGCCGAAATGCTGGAGATGGAGGGCCGGACGTTGAGCGTGACCACGCCGTCGTCGCCGATCTGGGCCGTCAGGTTCATGAAGAAGCCGATCGATACCGATTGCGGCGTCGTGGTCGTGGTCGTCACCGCGTTGACGTTGACGTTTCCGGCGGCGATGTCCTGCTTGACGTTGAAATAGACGAAATCCTCCGAAACCTTCAGGGTCGCCGTCTGGTTGTTCAGCACCGTGAGCTTCGGGCTGGAGAGCACTTTCGTCGTGCCGAATCCGCGCAGCATGTCGACGATCACATCGAGTCCGCGGGAGGCGTTGCGATAGGTCAGGCTGAACGGCGACACGGTCGATCCGGCGCTCCGGGTGTTCGTCGCCGGCAGCAGGGAAAAGCCGGTCCGGTCGGCCAGCTTCGACCACTCGATGCCCTGCTGGTAGTTGTCGGAGAGGTCGACCTCGATGATCGTCGCCTCGATCATCACTTGGCGGCGCGCGCCGCGCATCACGCGGTCGATGAATTCCTGCACCTTTTCGTGCTGGCGCGAGGTGGCGCGCACGGCGATCACGCCGGTCTCAGGATTGACGATCACCGAGGCGGCTTCACGGAAGGTCATCTTTTTGACGACGGTCGCGCCGCTGTTCTGAATGGCCGCCTGATTCGGGCCGTTCGCCGGCGGCCGCGCCGCCTGGACGCCGCGCGTGGTCGCGCCGTCGACGGGAGAATACGGCGCGACGGCGGCGGTCGCGCTCGCCGAGGCGTTCTGTTCGACGACCGTTTCGGAAGAGCCTTCGGGAAATGTCTTGTCGGTTTCGCGCAGCAGGTCCTTCAGGTTTTTCTCCAGCGATTCCCAGAAGCTGTTCTTCGATTTGTTCTCGATCTGGATGCGCGAGACGTTGCCGCCGTTCGGGTTTCCCTGGTTCGCCGCCAGGGCGCTGGTCGATATCTGCGTGTTCGTCCACACCGTGCCGGTGACTTCGCGGGCCAGGTTGACGTAATCGGCGCGGTAGTGCTTCAGGTAGGGCGAATCGGGCATGACGGCGAGGTTCGGGCCGTCGAGTTCGAAACGCATGTCGACCTGCCTGGCGATGCGGCCGAGCAGTTGCGGCAGGGTCTGGTCGATGGCGTTCAGTGTCACGTCGCCCGAAATGCCGGGATGGATGTCGACGTTCAATCGCGCGTCGCGGGCCAGGGCGAACAGCAAATCCCGCACCCTGACGTTGTTGACCACCACGCTGTAGGTCTCGGTCTTGCCGGCGGCCCTTGGAGGCGGCAGCGGAACGACCTGCCGCACCGGTTCGGGGATGGAGGCCGGGAGCCGGGCGGCGGCGTCCCCGGCGCGCAGGTGTCCGGCGGAGGGGCCGCCACTCAGGGTCGCGGGAGCGCATCCCGCGACGAGAAACGACGCGGCCAGGATCGCGCCGGCGGTTTTCAGCATGGAGGTCATCGCCCGGTGGAATTTCAGGATCATAGCACGCGAATCCACAAGTGATTGATTTGTATCGGTTGATCGGGAATGTCCGGACGCTTCCCCGCCTTTATTTGAGCTTGCCGACGGCGCGCACGTAGGGCGTTCCCGCCGGCGTGATCCGGGACAATTCCGGCAGATTGGCCTCGGCCTCGGCGCGGGTGGCGTAATCGCCATAAATGACGCCGAGGCGGTCGCTCCCGCTCAGGCGCGAACGGTAGACGCGGAGTTGCCGTGGATCGATCCGGGCGGAAAGTTCGTCGACCAGAAGCTGGACGTCGGAAAGATTGTTGGCGTCGGTGCTCAGGAGTTGAATGAAGTAATGCGTGTCCGGCGTGTTTTTCAGCCATTCGCCGGTGGCGGCGATGCGCTCGCCGAGCGTCCGCCGGCGCTCGCCCGGCGGCGCTCGCGCGGAAACGCCGCCGGGCGGCGCGGTGGCGGACGCGCCCGCCGCCGCCTGGGTTTCCGTCTGACGGAACGGAACGGCGTCGAGGACGAGAAAGACGGCGAGCAGGACGATGATGACGACGGAAGCGATGGGGACGATCACGGCGAAAAATCCCCGGCGTTTTCCGTCCATCGGCGAAAGCCGGGCGTCGCGGATCGCGGCGCGCGCCTGCCGGACGCCCACCCGGTGTTCTCCGCCGGAAAAGGCGGCGAGCAGGCTTTTGTCGGCCAGGACGTTGATCCGCCGCGTGAGGCCGTGCGACGCCCAGGCGATGAGGCGCACGGCGCAGGGCGTGAAAACGTCCGGGCCGCGATAGCCGGCGGCGCGCATCCGGAACGCCAGATAGCCGCCGACGTCGCTCCGGCGCAGCGGCTCCAGCGCGAAGTGGTGCGTGATCCGGTCCTTCAACTGGCGCATGTCCTTTTCGGCCAGGCGCTCGTCGAGTTCGGGCTGCCCGAAGAGGACGATGTGCAGCAGCTTGTGGCGGGAAGATTCGAGGTTCGAGAGCAGGCGAATTTCCTCCAGCGTTTCCGCCGGCATGGCGTGCGCCTCGTCGATCATCGCCACGACCCGGCGGCCGGCGGCGTGGATTTCCAGCAGGCGCTCGCGCAGGGCGTCCATCATCTGATGCGCGCGCGGGCCGGCCGGCTCGACCGAGAGTTCGCCGGCGATGACGTGGAGGATGTCCTCGCGCGAGAGCGACGGCGTGGCGAGGCAAACCGTCTCGACGTGTTCCGGCAGCCGTTCGAGGAGCATCCGGCAAAGCATGGTCTTGCCGCTGCCGACCTCGCCGCTCACCTCGACGATGCCCTCGTCGTGCGCGATGGCGTAGATCAACGCTTCGAGCGTCGCGCCCCGGTTGGCGCCGGCGAAAAAGAATTCGGTGTGCGGCGTGATGCCGAACGGCGCCTCGCGCAGGCCGAAGTGTTCGAGATACATCACGCTTCCCCGCCCGGAGAATTGCGTGGCGAACCGGCGGCCGGCGGCCTTCCTTCCGGTGTTGTCGATGTGGCGTCGGTCATGAACATATCTGCCGTATTCGGTGAATCGATGTTTCGTCAGAGCGTTTTCAGTTTAATCCTATCCCTTGCGAAAGGCGAAAAAACGAACGACATGCGGAACGGATGATAACCGCCCGAAAAAATTACCGGCGCGAAACGCCTTGGACAAACCTCCCTCTTAGAGGGAGGTTTTGGTCGGCGCGGCTTCGCGTGGAAGATGCTTGGGCGGGCGTGGGGTGTCGCCGTGACGCGGCCGTTTGCCGCGCGTTTCTCGCGGTTTATCATCGCCGCCCGCAAACGGAATAGAATCTCTCATTTTGCGCAGGAAGCACACCGTGGATGGCATCACCATCGCCCTGTCGAAGGGCAGAATCTTTGAAGAGACCTTGCCGCTGCTGGCGGCTGCCGGCATCGAGCCGCTGGAGAATCCGGAAACTTCGCGCAAGTTGATCATTCCGACCAATCGCGACGACGTGCGCGTGGTCATCGTGCGCGCCACCGACGCGCCGACTTACGTGCAGTATGGGGCGGCCGACGTCGGCGTGGCCGGGAAGGACGTGCTGATCGAGAACGGCGGCGAGGGACTCTACCAGCCGCTCGACCTGAAAATCGCCAAGTGCCGGATGATGGTCGCCGCGCCGGCGGGGTTCGATTATGAACACGCCGTGCGCCAGGGCGCGCGCCTCAAGGTGGCGACGAAATACATCAACATCGCGCGCGAGCATTTCGCGGCCAAGGGCGTTTATGTCGATCTGATCAAACTCTACGGATCGATGGAACTGGCGCCGCTGGCCGGACTCGCGGACGCCATCGTCGATCTGGTATCCACGGGCGGAACGCTGAAAGCCAACGATCTCGTGGCCGTCGAGCATATCGTCGACATTTCGTCGCGCCTGATCGTCAACCAGGCGGCGCTCAAGTTGAAACGCGAGAAGCTCGTGCCGATCATGGACGCCATCGCCAGGGCGGTCGGGCCATGATCGCCATCGGACGCTTTTCCAGCGGCGACGCGGATTTTGGGCAAAGGCTCGAAGCCCTGCGCGCCCACGGCGGGGCGCTGGACGCGGCGATCGACGAGACCGTCGCCGCCATCCTGGCCGACGTGCGGGAGCGGGGCGATCCGGCCGTGCTGGAGCATACCCGCCGTTTCGACCGCCTGTCCGTGTCGTCGCTGGCCGAACTCGAACTGCCGCGCGCGGCGCTCGAACGCGCCCTCGAAACCTTGCCGGAACCTGAGCGGACGGCGCTGGAGACGGCCGCGCGCCGCATCCGGGCCTATCATCAACGCCAGTTGCAGCAAAGCTGGTGGTACGAGGAAACCGAAGGCGCGCTGGCCGGAACCCTGCTCGGCCAGAAGGTGACGCCGCTCGACCGGGTCGGCCTGTACGTTCCGGGCGGCAAGGCCGCCTATCCTTCCTCGGTGTTGATGAACGCGATTCCGGCAAAGGTCGCCGGGGTCGGCGAACTGGTCATGGCCGTGCCGACGCCGGACGGGGATCGCAATCCGCTGGTGCTGGCGGCGGCGGCGATGGCCGGCGTGGACCGCGTGTTCTGCGTCGGCGGCGCGCAGGCGATCGGCGCGCTGGCCTACGGCACGCAAACGATTCCCCGGGTCGACAAGATCGTCGGCCCCGGCAACGCCTACGTGGCCGCCGCCAAGCGGCGCGTGTTCGGCGCGGTCGGGATCGACATGATCGCCGGGCCTTCCGAAATCCTGATCATTTGCGACGGCGGCACCGATCCCGACTGGGTGGCGATGGATCTTTTCTCACAGGCCGAGCACGACGAACTGGCGCAGGCGATCCTGCTGTGCCCCGACGCCCGTTACATCGAGCGCGTCGCCGGGTCGATCGAAAAGTTGCTGCCCGCGATGCCGCGCCGGGAAATCATCCGCGCCGCCCTGGAAGGGCGCGGCGCGCTGATCGCCGTGCGCGATCTTGGCGAAGCCTGCGAAATCGCCAACCGCATCGCTCCCGAACACCTCGAACTGTCGGTCGCCGACGCCGAACGCTGGGTCGACGAGATACGCAACGCCGGCGCCATTTTCATCGGCCCGTATGCCTCGGAATCGCTCGGCGATTACTGCGCGGGGCCGAACCACGTCCTGCCGACTTCCGGCAGCGCGCGTTTTTCCTCGCCGCTGGGCGTCCATGACTTCCAGAAACGCAGCAGCCTGATCCGCGTGCCGCGTGAAGCCGCCAGGGCGCTCGGCCGCGTGGCCTCGATCCTGGCGATGGGCGAAGGATTGCCCGCGCACGCGCGAAGCGCCGATTTTCGTGTCGATTCATGATTCGAAACGATGACGGCGAGAAAGTCGTCAATCATCGGAATGCTGAGCGTGATGTCGCCCCGCCTGTCCGGCGCCATTCTTCGATCGGGCTGGAAATTCCCACGGGCGGTCAGCCCGGGATGTTCACGCCGGTGTGCCGCCATATACCCATATACCCATAGGATCCGCGCCTATATCCCAATCCAGACAGCAAGTATCATATCGTAACGCTCCGGCCCGTAATTTCCGCCGGAGCTTTCGACGAAACACGAAGGAAATCATGGCAGGCTTTATCATCAGTATCGTTGTGACGATCATTGCCGCGCGATTGATCATCAACGATTACCAGCCGCAAACCGTGCTTCTGATAGCGGGCGTCGTGCTGCTGACGGTATCCCTGGTTTTCTTCCCCGGGCAATATTATGGCGAAACGAAACCCATTGGCATTGGCTGGACGGTTTTCGCTATTTTCGCCTTTACCGTGGAATCTCTTGCCGCCCGGATTGCCAATGTTGGTTTGATCATCATGGCGGCCGGAGGTTTCGCCGACTACATGAATCACATCAAGGCGTCCAACGCCATGGTGAATCTGTGCATCAGACCCTTGCGGCTGATCAAGGCGCCTTACGTCGTCTTGGCCGTGGGCTATATTTTCGGTCAGATTTTGCATGTGGCCATCTCAAGCGCCACGGGCTTGGCAATGCTGCTATTGGTCACTTTCTTTCCGATTCTCGTTCGTCTCGGTGTCAGCAAGGCGGCAGCGGCGGCAATGATCGGCATGACCGCGTTCATGGATTTGGGACCTTCCGTCGGTACCGCCAACCTGGCCGCTCAACAATCCGGCATGGAGAGCGCCGTTTATTTCGTCCGTTACCAGATTCCGGTTGCCATCGGGGTCATGATCGTCGTGGCGATCCTGATTTATTTCACTGCCAGATATTATGATGAAAAAGAAGGTCATGTGGCGGTGGCGCTGGTGGATACCGATCGAGAGGAGGCCGAGGGCGATACCGTTCCGGCGTTTTATGCGTTACTGCCGGCCGTGCCCGTCACGCTGGTGCTGGTGTTCGACTCCTGGCTGGTGAAGGGCGCCAGGACGCACGTGATAATCGCCATGATCGTCGGCGCCATGCTGGCTCTGGTGTGCGAGCTATTGACGAAGCGCGACGCAAAAAACGTATTCAAGGGTTTCCAGACTTTCTTCAACGGCATGGGCAAAATGTTCGCCAGCGTCGTTTCCCTGTTGGCCTGCGCCAATGTTTTCACCCAGGGTTTTCAAGCGACCGGCGCCGTAAGCTTTGTCATTGACTCGGTATCGGGCATGGGGCTTGGCGGCACCGCCATGACCGTGGTCATGACTCTGCTGGTTGGCGCCACCGCCATCATCACCGGCTCCGGCGTGGCGGGTTTCTTCGCTTTTTCCGGGCTGGCTCCGGACATGGCCGCCGGCTTCGGCATCAGCGCCGTTTCCATGATCCTGCCCATGCAACTGGTGGCTGGCATGGGCCGCGCCCTGTCCCCGGTCGCTGGCGTGATCGTCGCCGTCAGTAAATCAGGGGCGGCAGCGCGTTGAAGCGCAATTCGGGAACGGAATACTGCGAGCGGCCAGTTCGTTTTCGTCAAGGGCGATGCGCGTGGCAGCGTGAGGGTTGGCCGGAGGGGATGCCGGCGGTTTTGAATGGAAGGGACTTGGTTTTGCATGAGGGGCACTCCTTTCGTTGAAGTGCTCCCACTTTCTTGTCAAACGGCTTGCGATATTTCGCAGCCTTCCCGCAGAAATCACGCAGAAATTGCAAGTGCTTGTTACTCATGCAGTTTCAGTCACCACAGGCTGGTCATCGGTCGTTTGCGATGCGCCCTGAAAGTCGGGCGTGCCGATGTTCAGTTCCCGCACGCGCGGCTTGGCGTTGCCGTCCGCTCCACGGAAGTACGTCTGCCACTCCGGTGCGCCACGGAATAGTTCAGTCATCGAGCGGAACGAAACGCCAGATGCCGTCTCGATCTGGGTCTTCGACCACTTGCGCCTTCCTGATGCCCAGCCATTGACAAAGACTTCGACCACGGCGAGACGACGATGCCCGCCCAGCGGTGCATCATCCCCGCCGTGTCCTTCGACGAGCCAAATTGGGAGACGGGCAAGAACGTCTGGTGGCGCTTCCGCCGCACGGACGGCGCGCCGTGGGGACTGGCCGGTCTGTGGAACACCTGGGGGGACAAGGCCACTGGCGAGGTGGTCGAGAGCTACACGATGCTCACCTTCAACGCCGACGAGTACCCGCTGATGCGGCAAATGCACAAACCCGAACCCGATCTGCCGCCGGACGCGCAGGACAAGCGATCGGTGATCCCCATCGAGCTGGGCGACGTCGAGCAGTGGTTGCATGGCTCGCTGGACGACGCCAAGAGCCTGTTAAAGCTCGCGCCGGTGGAACTGTTCGACGCTGGCCCCGTTGGAGCACTGCCGCAGTCCTCATTGCTGTAGCAATCCCCAACTACAACCGCACACCTCCAAGTCGTTGATGCGCAAGGAAATGGCCCGTGGAGCACTCCACGGATGCGAGAGAGAAAAAGCAAAGAGAGACGCCAGCAGGGCGAAAGACGCGGTCGGGGCGTATGCGCGTCCCAAAGATGATGCCTGCAAACACTGTGAATACGCAGGGGAACGGGCAAGAAAAAACCCAACCGAGAACGGTTGGGTTTTGGTTAGTGGTGGTGATGGGCAGAATTGAACTGCCGACCTATGGGTTATGAATCCATCGCTCTAACCAACTGAGCTACATCACCGTGCAGGGGTTCGGATTATAAGTTTGCGGCCTTTCGCCGGTCAAGTTCCAGTATCACAATCGGCGAAGGCTCGTTTATAATGCGCCGATGCCCCTACCCGCCCCGCTCATCGCATCGGTCGTCAGCGCCATCATCGAGACCGTCGTCCAGTCGTCCCAGACGGACCCCGCCTCGGTCGCGCGGTACGAGTCGTATGTCGCCAGGCGCGCCTTGCCGCCCGAGGCGAAGGTGGGATTCATGCAGCCTCCCGCCGGCAACGGCGTGATCGTCATCGACGACCAGAGCTTGGCGCTGTCGCCGATCGCGCAGTTCCGCAACCGGCAGAACCTGATCGTGATGCCCATGTCGGTGCAGCAGCCGTCCAACGTGGTCTACGTGAATGACAATTTCGGTTCCGTGTATCGCGTCTGGATGATCAGCGAGGCCGAGGCCGATTCCATCAAGAAGAACGACTGATTCGGGCGACAATGACCAGGAAATTGTTCATCCGCACTTTCGGGTGCCAGATGAACGAGTACGATTCGGGCAAGATCGCCGACGTGCTGGCCGCCTCCGAAGACATCGTCGAGACCGACCGGCCCGAGGACGCCGACATCATTCTCTTCAACACCTGCTCGGTGCGCGAGAAGGCGCAGGAGCGCGTTTTCCACGACCTGGGCCGCGTGCGCCCGCTGAAAAGGGAGCGGCCGGATCTCATCATCGGCGTCGGCGGCTGCGTCGCCAGCCAGGAGGGCGCGGCCATCGTCGCCCGCGCGCCTTACGTCGATGTCGTGTTCGGGCCGCAGACGCTGCATCGCCTGCCGCGATTGATCGCCGAGCGCCGGCGTTCCGGCCGCCCGCAGGTCGACGTTTCCTTTCCGGAGATCGAGAAGTTCGACGAGCTGCCGCCGGCCAGGGTCGAAGGCGCCGCCGCGTTTGTCTCGATCATGGAGGGCTGCGGCAAATTCTGCACTTATTGCATCGTCCCCTACACGCGCGGCGCCGAGGTTTCGCGCCCGTTCGACGACGTGCTGACCGAGGCGGCCGGGCTGGCCGCGCAGGGCGTGGGCGAGATCACGCTGCTCGGCCAGAACGTCAACGCCTATCGCGGGGCCATGAGCGGTTCGGAGGAAAAAGCCGATCTCGCGCTGCTCATCGAGTACCTCGCCGAAATCCCCGGCATCGAGCGCATCCGCTACACGACTTCGCATCCGCGCGAGATGACGCAACGGCTGATCGACGCCCATGCCCGCGTGCCGAAACTCGTCTCGCATCTGCATCTGCCGGTGCAGTCGGGGTCGGACCGCGTGCTGGCGGCGATGAAGCGCGGCTACACGGCGCTCGAATACAAGAGCCTCGCGCGCAAGCTGCGCGCCGCCCGGCCCGGCATTTCGCTGTCATCGGATTTCATCGTCGGCTTTCCCGGCGAAACGGCGGAGGATTTTGAAAAGACGATGCGGCTCATCGACGAGGTCGGTTTCGACGCTTCCTTTTCCTTTCTCTACAGCCCCCGCCCCGGCACGCCGGCCGCCGGGCTTTCCGACGACACGCCGCGCGAAATCCATCTCGAACGCCTGGCGCGATTGCAGCGGCGCATCGACGAACTGGCGCAAGCCGTTTCGCGGTCGATGGTCGGCACGACGCAGCGCGTGCTCGTCGAGGGCCGGGCGAAAAAGGACGAAAACGAGCTCGCGGGGCGCACCGACAACAACCGCGTGGTCAACTTCGCCGGAAATCCGCGCCTCCTGAACCGCTTCGTCGACGTGCGCATCACCTCGGCCATGCCGCATTCGCTGCGCGGCGAAATCCTGACTCCGGAGCCGTAAACCATGCCCAGGGCCGCCACGCCTTCCGCCAGACCCAAGCCACGCGCCGTCGAGCTTTCGTTTCCGTCGATCGACAACGGCCAGCTGGCCAATCTCTGCGGCGTGCTCGACGAGAACCTGCGCCAGATCGAGACGGCTTTCGACGTTTCCATCGCCCGCCGGGGCGAGCGTTTCACGCTGCGCGGCGAAAAGGAGCAAACGGCAAAAGCGTCGGAAGCCTTGCAGATGTTCCATGCCCGCGCGAAAAACGCGCTCTCCGTCGACGAAATCCAGCTCGGCCTGATCGAGATCGCCAACCGCCCGGCGCGTCCTGCCGCGCGCCAGGCGGACGGCGACGCGCCGGCGCTGATGACGCGCAAGAGCGAACTGCACGGCCGTACGCCGCGCCAGGTCGAGTATCTGCGGCAAATCCAGGAACACGACATCACCTTCGGCACCGGCCCGGCGGGCACCGGCAAAACCTATCTCGCCGTCGCCTCCGCCGTCGACGCTTTCGAGCGCGAGCTGGCGCAGCGCATCGTGCTCACCCGCCCGGCCGTGGAAGCCGGCGAGCGCCTGGGTTTCCTGCCCGGCGACCTGGCGCACAAGGTCGATCCCTACCTGCGCCCGCTCTACGACGCGCTCTACGACCTGATGGGCTTCGACAAGGTCGGCCGGCTGTTCGAACGCGGCGCCATCGAAATCGCCCCGCTGGCGTACATGCGCGGGCGCACGCTCAACCACGCCTTCATCATTCTCGACGAAGCGCAGAACACGACGCCCGAACAGATGAAGATGTTCCTCACCCGCATCGGCATCGGCGCCAGGGCCGTGGTGACCGGCGACGTGACCCAGATCGACCTGCAACGCGGCCAGAAAAGCGGCCTCGTCGAGGCGCGCAGGATTCTCAGGGACGTGCGCGGCATCGCCTTCACCGAGTTCCAGAAGGAAGACGTGGTGCGTCATCCGCTAGTGGCGCGCATCGTTTCGGCCTACGAAGCGCACGCCGCGCTGGAAGAAAAGAATGAGCGCGGCGGCCACAAGTAAACGCCTGAATCTGGCCGTGCAATACGCAAGCCGCGCGGACGGGCTGCCAACGCGCGCTGAAATCCGTTCCTGGGTTCGCGCGGCGCTCGACGCCGACGGCCCGCGCGGCGGCCAGATCGCCATCCGCTTCGTCGACGCCGGCGAGAGCCGCGCGCTCAACCGCCAGTATCGCGGCAAGGATCGCCCGACCAACGTGCTCTCCTTCGCCTACGCCAACGCCCCCCTGATCCAGGGCGACCTCGTCATCTGCGCCCCGGTGGCCGGGCGCGAAGCGGCGGAACAAGGCAAGAGTCCAACGGCGCATCACGCCCACCTCATCGTGCACGGCGTGCTGCACCTGCTGGGCCACGACCACGAAACCAATGACGCCGCCGCGCGCCGGATGGAAGACAAAGAGCGCGAAATACTGGCGTCGCTGGGGTTCGGCGATCCGTATGAAGATGGAAACGGCCAGGGCGGGCCAGGGCGTTTTTGAATCGAACGCCCACAAATCTCCGTCATTCCCGCGAACGCGGGAATCCAGCACATACACTCCGGCGCGGAGCGCCGCATCATTGGAATTTGCAACACACATAGGTTGGGGCGAGCGTGGCGAACCCCGATGAAACAGGTGAAATAACCGCATGAAATATCGTCGAGAAAAGGTGTTGGGGTTCGTTTCATTCACCCCGACTTATATGTGCTACACTCTTCAATTGCTTTAGTGGAGGATATTGCATGAAAAAATTGATGTTGGCGCTATTCATCGCCTTGGGCATGGCGGACATCGCCGCCGCGCAGGACTGGGGCGGTCCTTGGGGAAATCAGGGCTGGACGGCGCAGCCCCTGACCGTTAGCGGAACGTTGCAGTTGCAAAATGGGACTATCGCCGTGGTGAACGGTAGTACGGTTTACTACGTCCCCGCGCTGGAGCGGTTCATCGGCTTTATCGACGCCATCAAGGAAGGCGCGCAGGCGAGCGTCGACGGGTATGCCGCGCCAAGCGGCAACTACCTGCAAGCCACGAAGCTGACCATAGGCGGCAAGAGTTACGATCTGGTGGCCAACGATGGTCTCGGTCACGGCCCCGGCTGGCGCGGCAGTCCCGGCCACGGTCCGGGCGGTTACTGGCACGGGCGGGGTGGTTGGTGTCGCGGACACTGGTAGCGGACGTTACGGCCCACGTAGCCGGGCTGCGGCGAAGCGTACACGGCTGTTCCAATTTCCTGTGCCGTGGCTTCAGTTTCCGCGGTTTTCCAACCCAGCCCGCAGCCTGACAAATTTCCGTCATTCCCGCGAAATCTGGAATCCAGCTTCTTGCTGCGGTCCGGATGGCCACGAATTCAAGAGATGCGGCGCTACGTGCCGGAATGTACGCGCTGGATTCCCGCTTGCGCGGGAATGACGGAGAAATGGAATGGTCATCACTTGAATCGGAGACGCTCCACCCGATCAGAATCATGGTTTTCTCCCGCTGCCGCGCCTAGGGCGTTTTTGAATCAACCCTTCACAAATTTCCGTCATTCCCGCGAACGCGGGAATCCAGACCCTCAGGAGGGAGGCTTGAAATGCGGCGATCCGTGCCGGAAGGTACGCGCTGGATTCCCGCTTGCGCGGGAATGACGGAGAAATGGAATGGTCATCACTTGAATCGGAGGCACTCCACCCGATCAGGATCATGGTTTTTCCCCGCTGCCGCGCTTGGGGCGTTTTTGAATCAACCCTTCACAAATTTCCGTCATTCCCGCGAACGCGGGAATCCAGAAACGTATATTCCGGCGCGAAGCGCCGCATCATTGAAATTTCTGGTCCTTCGGATCGGAAAGAACGAACCGGATTCCCGCGTTCGCGGCAATGGCGAGGTTATTGTATTGTAGGCGCTTGATTCAAACCCGCTCCGACGTATCGAATGTTCGCCGCCCAAAAAATGGAAACCGACCCCGCCCCGCCGACCTTTCTTGAACGCCTCTCCTCGCTCCTCCTGCGCGAACCAGGAGACCGCGAACAATTGATCGAGCTGCTGCGCTCGGCCTGCGAGCGCAGGCTGCTCGACGCCGACGCGCTGTCGATCACCGAGGGCGCGCTCGCCGCCTCGGAGATCGCGGTGCGCGACGTCATGGTGCCCAGGGCGAAAATGGAAATCGTCGATATCGAGGATTCGCTGGAGGCGATCGTCGCGCGGATCAACCGTACCGCCCACTCGCGTTTCCCGGTCATCGAGGGGAGCCGCGACAACGTGATCGGCATCCTGTTGTCCAAGGACTTGCTGCGCATCCCGAAGGATGAGGCGTTCCGCCTGCGCGACTGGCTGCGCCCGGTGGTTTTCATCCCCGAATCGAAGCGGCTCAACGTGCTGCTGCGCGAGTTCCGCGTCTCGCGCAACCACATGGCCATCGTCGTCGATGAATACGCCGGCGTGAGCGGCCTCGTCACCATCGAGGACGTGCTGGAGCAGATCGTCGGCGACATCGAGGACGAGTACGATTTCGACGAGGACGAGGACAACATCCGCCAGGATCATTTCGGCCGTTTCCGCGTCAAGGCGCAAACGAAGATCGAGGATTTCGACGCGAGCTTCGGCGCGGACTTCGGCGGCGGGGATTACGACACCGTCGGCGGCCTGATTCTCGGCCATCTGGGCCGGGTGCCGCGCCGCCGCGAGGAAATCGACCTCGGCGGCCTGCGCTTCGTCGTCCTGCGCGCCGACGGCCGCCGCCTGTATACCCTGCTCGTCACCCGCTTGCCGGCGGCGCCGAATGCGGCCGGCTGAGTCCGTTTCATGGCGACGCTTCGCCGCCTTGCCGCTCGGCGCGGCGAGCGCGCTGGCTTTCGCTCCGTTCGAGTATTTCCCCGTCCTCTGGCTCACGCTCGGCGGGCTGTACGCGCTGCTCGGCCCGGCGGCGGATGGCGGCCTCGTCCGTCAGGGCGCGATCACTGCCGGGCTGTTCGGTCTGGGCGGATTCCTCGCCGGCGTCTCCTGGATATTCGTCAGCCTTTCCACCTTCGGCGGAATGCCCGCGCCGGGCGCGGCCTTCGCCACGTTCGTCTTCTGCGCGGGCATGGCGCTTTATCCGGCCCTGGCGGGCGCGCTCTTCGCGCGTCTCGCGCCGCCGGCGGGCGCGCGGCGCGCGCTCGTCTTCGCCGCGCTGTGGACGCTCGCCGAATGGCTGCGCGGCTGGTTCCTCACCGGCTTCCCTTGGCTCGCCGTCGGCTATTCGCAAACGCCGCCCAGCCCGCTGGCGGGTTTCGCCCCAATCGCCGGCGTCTACGGCGTCTCCTTTCTCACGGTGCTGACCGGGGCTTTTCTCGCGGAGGCCGCGTTCGGCGGATGCCGGAGAAACAGGCTCCCGATGGCCGCCGTCCCGGCCGTCCTCCTGCTGGCCGGCGTCGCGCTTTCCGGCCACGGCTGGACCACGCCCCAGGGCGAGACGCTGCGCGTCGCGCTGCTGCAAGGCAACATCGCCCAGGACATGAAATGGCGTCCCGAGGAACTGGAGGAATCGCTGCTCGCTTACTATTACCTGATGCGCGACAACCCGGCGCGGCTGACCGTGTTGCCGGAGGCCGCGCTGCCGATGTTCCTGAGCGACGTGCCGGCGGAGTATCTCGGCGCGATGGGTCAGCTCGCCGCGCGGCAGGACGGCGATCTCATCTTCGGCGTCGTCACGGGCGACTGGTCGCGGTACGCCAACAGCGCCGTCAGCCTCGGCGCGTCGGGAACGCAACGCTACGACAAATCGCACCTGGTGCCCTTCGGCGAATTCACCCCGCCGGGTTTCGCCTGGTTCATGGAGATGGTGAACATCCCGATGTCCAGCTTCACGCCGGGCGAGGAAAAGCAAACGCCCTTTTCCGCCGGCGGCCAGAAGATCGCCGTCAACATCTGCTACGAAGACGCTTTCGGCGCGGAAATCGTCCGCGCGCTGCCGGAAGCCACCCTGCTGCTCAACCTTTCCAACATGGCCTGGTTCGGCGATTCGCTGGCCCCGGCGCAGCATTTGCAGATCGCCCGCATGCGCGCGCTGGAAACCGGCCGCATGATGCTGCGCGCCACGAACACCGGCATGACCGCGATCATCGGCGCGGACGGCGCCATCCGCGCCGCCCTGCCCCCCTTCACCCGCGCCGCGCTGACCGGAGAAGTCACGGCCCACGCCGGCAGCACACCCTTCGCGCGCTGGGGCAACACCCCAGCCGTGGCCGCCTCCCTCCTGCCGCTCCTGGCTTTCGCCCGGCGACGCAAAACGCCATCCTAGCCGGGAGCTGTCGAGCCACGGAGGGCAGGAGAAAAACCAAAAAGGCAATCAATCACGGCGAACACGGTGGGCACGATGAGAAGCGAAGAAAGAACCCGTCATTCCCGCGAAAGCGGGAATCCAGGAACGTACCTTCCGGCGCGAAGCGCCGCAATCCAAGCCTCCTTCCTGAGGGAGGTGTCGCGCCGAAGGCGCGACGGAGGGAGTTTGGCGATGGAATCATCAAACGTGGATGAACAGGAAACCGTCATTCCGATAAATGCGGAAATCCAGGACTTACAAATCCCCGTCATTCCCGCGAATGCGGGAATCCAGTTCGTAGCCTCCAGTCCGAAGGTCTGCAAATGTAAATTCAAAGAATGCGGCGCTTTGCGCCGGAATGTACGCTCTGGATTCCCGCTGGCGCGGGAATGACGAATCGTTCTGATTTTTCGTACCGGGTCGATGAAAAGATTTTCGCTTGTTTTTCGTCGCGCCCGTCGTGTTCGTCATCGTAAAACTGACTCCGGTTTGAAACCCCGCCCTTCAGGGCGGTGCGAAGGCTGGAACCCCGGCCTGGAAGGCCGGGGTTTCGACCGTAGCTACTTGGGAGGGGTGCAAACCCCTT
>JAIRPF010000133.1 GCA_031257115.1 Accumulibacter sp. | reverse complement strand
AAGGGGTTTGCACCCCTCCCAAGTAGCTACGGTCGAAACCCCGGCCTTCCAGGCCGGGGTTCCAGCCTTCGCACCGCCCTGAAGGGCGGGGTTTCAAACCGGAGTCAGTTTTACGATGATCGGACTGGATTTCGACGATCGTCGAGGGATGATGGTTTTCTGTTCATTCGCGCTTGGAAACCCAACGGCGAAACTCCCTTTGTCGCGTCTTCGCCGTGCTACCTCCCTCAAGAGGCAAGTTTAGCTTGCGGCGCTTCGCGCCGGAGTTTACGCGCTGAATTCCCGCGTTTGCTGGAATGACGGATTCTTTTTTTGTTTTTCGTTGTGTCCGCCGTGATTAACGCTTTTTGCTCCTGTCTTTTGCCGTACCCGGCACGTTTACTGTGTTCGCTGCGTTCGATTCCGACAGAGACAAAAAGACGCCTGCCGGGCCACCCGGCAGGCGTCTTTGAAACCGCGGCGGTTTTCCTTACTTGATGTCGGGAACCGCGATGCCCTTTTCCTTGTAATACTTGGCGGCGCCAGGATGCACGGGAACGGTGATTCCCTTCAGCGCCGAGTCCAGCGTGATCTGCTTGGCCGTGGCGTGCGAGGCGTGGATCGTGGCCAGGTTTTCGTACATGCCCTTGACGAACTCATAGATGACGTTATCGGGCACCTTGTCGTGAGTCACGAGCATGGCCACGACGGCGGGCGTCTTCGTGTCCTGATCGACGCCGCGATAGGTCTTGGCGGGGATGAGGCTGGCGACGAAATACGGATAGGTCTTGGTGAGTTGCGCCAGGAATTCGTCGCTGAAGCTCAGCAGGCCAACATCCTTGGTCGTCGTCAAGTCCATGACCGAAGCCGTCGGGAAACCGGCCACGACGAAACCCACGTCGATCTGGTTGTCCTTGAAGCGGTTGGTCGTCGCGCCGAAATCCAGATGGTCGACCTTCATGTCGTTGTAGGTCAGCTTGGCGATCTCGAAAATCGCCCGCGCGTCCGCCTCGGTGCCCGATCCGGCGGCGCCCACGCTGACGCGCTTGCCTTTCAGGTCATTGACGCCGGCGATCTTGGCGTCCTTGGCGGTGATGACCTGGACGTGTTCCGGGTAAAGCGCGGCGACGGCCCGCAGGTTCTTGGTCGGCTCCTTGAACATCTGCTGCCCGTTGTACGCCCAGAACGCCGTGTCGTTCTGCGCGAAAGCCACTTCGATCTCGCCCTTGCCGAGGAGATTGAGGTTGGCCACGGAGGCGTTGCCCGTTTCCGCCGTGGCTTGCAGGGCGCCGCTCTTGCTGGCCGCCTGGGCGATCGCGCCGCCGATGGGATAGTAGGTTCCGGACGTCCCGCCGGTGGCGACGGTGACGAAGTCCTTGGCCTGCGCGACTCCCGTGCAAAGGGCGGCGCTCAGGGCGGTTGCCGCGAACAGACTCAACATCGATTTGTGCTCTTTCATGTTTCCTCCTGGTTGGTTGCCGTGGTAGCCTGGCGAGGTTTCGCAGTGAAACGCTGCCAGAAGTAAATGAAGACCAATGCCGCGAGGCCGCAAAGGTCGGTAATGGTTCCGGGAATCAGCAATCCCAGCGCCCCGCCCATCGCTATGATGCGCATCGGCCAGGATAGATATCCATTGTAATAGCCGATCGTCGCCATGGAGAGCAGGTAGACGCCGATCAGCGAAGTGACCGTGGCCTGGAGCATGGGCAGGGGAGTCGCGTTCACCAGCAGCAGGATCGGGTTATAGACGTAGATGAACGGCACCAGGAAGCCCGCCAGGGCAAGTTTTACCGACGTCACCCCCGCCTTCATCGGGTCCGCGCCGGCGATCCCCGCCGCCGCGTAGGCCGCCAGCGCGACGGGAGGCGTCAAGTCCGCGGCGATGCCGAAATAGAACACGAACATGTAGGCCGCGATGTCCGGAACGCCGAGCAGTTTCAGGGCCGGAGCCGCCATGGTGCTGGTGACGATGAAGTTGGCCGTGGTCGGCAGGCCGGTTCCCAGCAGGATGCTCGCGCACATGGTCAGCAGCAGCGTTGGCAGCAGCTGGTCGCCGGAGAGGTCGACGATCCCGCCCGCGATGCGCAGCGCCAGCCCGGTGAGCGTGCCGGTGCCGACGATGATGCCGACGCAGGCGCAGGCGCAGGCCACGCCCAGCGCGGATCGCGCGCCGGATTCGAAAGCCTCGACGAGTTTTTTCGGCGTCAGCCGTGTTTCCTTGTTCAGCCAGGAGAGCGGGATGCTGACGATGATGCCCCAGAAAGCCGCCATCAGGGGCGTATACCCCGCCACCAGCAGATAGATGATGGCGGCAAGCGGAAGCAGCAGGAAGCCGCGGCTTTTCAGGAGGTGCCAGACGTTGGGCAGGTTCTCGCGCGCGATGCCGGACAAGCCAAGCCTCTTCGCCTCGAAATGCACCTGGATGAGCACGGCGGTGTAATAGAGCAGCGCCGGAATGATGGCGGCCTTGGCCACCTCGATGTACGGCCAGCCCAGGAACTGGGCCATGATGAAAGCGCCCGCGCCCATCACCGGCGGCATGATCTGCCCCCCGGTCGACGCGGCGGCTTCGACGGCGGCGGCGAAATGCGGCCGGTAGCCCACGCTTTTCATCAGCGGGATGGTAAACATGCCCACCGTGCAGACGTTGGCGACCGACGAACCCGAAACGGTTCCCATGATGCCCGACGCGACGACCGTCACCTTGGCCGGCCCGCCAGACGCCCAGCCCGCCAGCGCCAGGGAAATGTCGATGATGAACTTGCCGACGCCGGTCTTTTCGAGCACGGAGCCGAACAGGATGAACATGAAAACGAAGGTCGAGGAGACTTCCAGCGGCGTGCCGAAAACCCCCTCGGTGCCCAGATACATGTGGTTGACGATGCGGGAGATGGAAAATCCCCGGTGGCTCCCCAGCATGTTTCCGAAGTAACAGTACAGCAGGCAGACGATCGCCAGGCAGGGAAGCACGGGATTCGAAATGCGGCGGGTCGCTTCCAGCATCACGATGATCAGGATGAAGCCCCAGACGAGGTCGAGGGTGGAGGGCAGCCCCGAACGCTCGATCAGCGTCATGTAATTGACAACGAGATACATGCTCGCGCAAACGCCGAGCAGCGCCACGATGACGTCGTACCACGGCACGCCGTCCTTTTTGGACTTCTTGCTGGCCGGGTACAGGAAAATCGTCAGCAGCAGGGTAAACGCCAGGTGGACCGCGCCCTGGTGCTGCGCCGGCAAGAGGCCGAATCCCGACGTGTAGAAATGGAAGCACGACATGGCGAGCGCGACGAGCATCACCAGTTTGGCGAGCCAGCCGGAAAAGATCCGGAACGCGGATTCCGAATCGTACTTGCGCATCAACTCGTTGAAATCGATGGCGCCGTCGGCGGAAGTCGGGGGAGTGGTTGTTTCGGGATGTTCTTGTGCCATGTAGGACCCCTACTGATCAATGTTCGCTGAGAAGACAAATCGGGGAAAGCTCTCGATCGAAGCCGACGCCTGGAATGCGCGGTCTCCGCCCCAGATTCGATTTCCATTTTTGCAGGGTTTTATTTCCATCACAAACGACGAATCATCACATGATCCTGCATTTTAGGAACCAAATTTCCGTTTCTGGCAGCCACGGAACGAACAGGCATCGGAGTGTAAGAAGAATCCGGCGAAAAGTAAATAAGCAAATCCATAAAGGACATGGGCGAATCCATAAAGGACGGCGGACAGGACAGCGGACACGGGGTCATCCGCCATATTCCACCTGCACATTCTCGCTGCGCAGCCAGTCGCCCAGTTCCGCCAGCAGCGCGTCTTCCGGCCGCACGCGGCAGGCTTCGCCGAGCGAAAGTTCGCACGCCGCCTGCGCGTTGCGGTAAGAGAGCCGCACCGGACAGCTCCCCGGCATGTAGGGCGTCAGCAGGGCGTGCAGACGCCGCGCGGCGGCGGCCGCGCCGCCGGTCTGGCCGTTGAGCGACAGGCGCAGGAACCGGGCGAAGCGCCCGCGCGCGCCGGCCAGGGTCCACAGGCGCTCGGCGACGACGCGCATTTTCCCTTCGCCAGCAAAATCGTCGGGCTGCACCTTGCCTTCGACGATCAGCACTTCTTCCTCGCGGATCTTGTCGCGCTCGCTTTCGAAAGTTTCGTTGAACACGGTGATTTCCAGCGCCGCCGTGCCGTCGTCGATCTGCACGAAGGCCATCCTGCCGCGCGAGGTGATCTTGGTGCGCACGCCGGTCACCAGGCCGGCGAGCAGTTGCGGCTCCTTTTTCGGTTCCAGCGAGGACAGCGGCCGGCGCGCGAAATTCGCCACTTCCCGGCGGACTTCGTTGAACGGGTGCCCGGAGAAGAAAAAGCCGAGCGCGAGCTTTTCCTCGGCCAGTTTCTGCCGTTCCTTCCAGCGCGGCGCTTCGCGGTAGCGCGGCTTTTCCGCCGCGCCACCGAACAGGCTGCCTTGCAGGGCGTTGCGTTCGGCCTGCTCGGCCGTTTCCATGGCCACGCCGACCGAGGCCAGCAGGCGCGCGCGGTGGTCGTCGATCGCGTCGAACGCCCCGGCGCGGATCAGCGCCTCGATGGCGCGGCGGTTGACCAGGCGCTTGTCGACGCGCGCGCAGAAATCGAAAAGGTCCTTGAACGGGCCGCCCGCTTCGCGCGCCACGACGATGGCGCCGACCGCTTGCTCGCCGGTGCCCTTCACCGCGCCCAGGCCGTAGCGGAGGGTGTGGCGGTCGACCGGCACGAAGCGGTATTCCGAGGCGTTCACGTCCGGCCCGAGCACGGTGAGCTTGTTGGCGAGGCAATCGTCGTAGAAGACCTTCACCGTGTCGGTGTCGTCCATGTCCGAGGAGAGCGTCGCGGCCATGAACGCCGCGCAATGGTGCGCCTTGAGCCAGGCGGTCTGGTAGGTGACGACGGCGTAGGCGGCGGTGTGCGACTTGTTGAAGCCGTATTCCGCGAACTTGGTCATCAGGTCGAACAACTGTTCGGCGAGCTTCGGATCGTAGCCGTTTTTCTCCGCGCCCGCGGCGATCGTCTCGCGGTGCTTGGCCATTTCATCGGGCTTTTTCTTGCCCATCGCCCGGCGCAGCATGTCCGCGCCGCCCAGGGTGTAGCCGCCGATGATCTGCGAGATCTGCATCACTTGTTCCTGATACACGATCACGCCGTAGGTCGGCTCCAGACACGCCTTGAGATCGTCGTGGAAATAATCGATCTTCTGCTGGCCCTTCTTGCGCAGGATGAAATCGTCGACCATGCCCGAACCGAGCGGCCCCGGACGGTAGAGCGCGAGCACGGCGATGATGTCCTCGAAGCGGTCCGGCTGGAGCTTTTTCAGGAGCTTCTTCATGCCGTCCGATTCCACCTGGAAGATCGCCGTGGTATTGGCGTCCTTGAGAATCTGGTAGGCCGCCGGATCGTCGAAGGTCAGCGCGTCGAGATCCGGGCGCGCGCCGGTCAGCTTTTCGACGTAATCGACGGCGAGCCGGATGATCGTCAGGTTCCGGAGGCCGAGAAAGTCGAACTTCACGAGTCCCGCCTTCTCCACGTCGTCCTTGTCGTACTGCGAGACGACGGACGCGCCGGCGTCGGCGGAATACAGCGGGCAGAAGTCGGTCAGCCTGCCCGGCGCGATCAGCACGCCGCCGGCGTGCATACCGACGTTGCGCGTAATGTCTTCGAGGCGTTCGGCCAGGCCGAACAGTTCCCTGACTTCCTCTTCCTCCTCGATGCGGCGCTTCAGTTGAGGCTCGGCCTCGATGGCCCTTTTCAGCGACAGCGGCCTGTTCTGTTCGACCGGAATCAGCTTGGAGATCTGATCGCAAAAGCTGTACGGCATGTCGAGCACGCGCCCGACGTCGCGGATCACCGCCTTCGAGGACATCGTGCCGAACGTGGCGATCTGCGACACGGCGTCGTGCCCGTACTTGTCGCGCACGTACTCGATGACCCGGTAGCGGTTGTCCTGGCAGAAATCGATGTCGAAGTCGGGCATCGACACCCGCTCCGGATTGAGGAAGCGCTCGAACAGCAGGGCGTAGGCCAGGGGATCGAGGTCGGTGATGCCGAGCGAAAAAGCGACCAGCGACCCCGCGCCCGAACCGCGCCCCGGCCCCACCGGCACGTCGTGCCGCTTGGCCCAGTTGATGAAATCGGCCACGATCAGGAAATAGCCCGGAAAACCCATTTCGATGATGGTCCGGGTCTCGGTTTTCAGGCGCGCCTCGTATCTCGGACGCTGTTTTTCGCGCTCGGCCTCGGCCGGATAAAGTTGTTCCAGACGGCGCTCCAGGCCGCGTTCGGCCGCCTCGGCCAGATACGCGTCGAGCGAAACGCCGTCCGGCGTCGGGAAGATCGGCAAATAATTCCTGCCCAGTTCGATTTCGAGATTGCAGCGTTTGGCGATCTCGACCGAATTCTCCAGCGCCTCGGGCAAATCCTCGAACAGCGCCGCCATTTCATCGGGCGACTTGAAATACTGCTCCTCGGTGAAGAGCCGCGGCCGCCGGGTGTCGCCGAGCATGTGCCCCTCGGCGATGCACACGCGCGCCTCGTGCGCCCGGAAATCGGCGCGGTCGAGGAACTGGATCGGATGCGTGGCGACGAGCGGCAGCCCCATCCCGGCCGCCAGCCGCGCGGTCGCCGCCACCAGCGTTTCCTGCGCCGCGTTTCCGCGCTGATGCGGGCGCTGCGCTTCGAGGTAGAAGGCTTGCGGAAACAGCCCGGCCCAATACGCCGCCCGTTCCCTGGCCTGCCCCGTGTTCCCCTGCGACAGGGATTCGCCCACGTCGCCCTGCGCCGCGCCGGACAGGGCGATCAGCCCGTCGACGCCGGTTTCCTGGAACATCGCGCGCGAAATCTCGGCGCGGCCGCGCACGCGCGGTTGCAGGTACGCCCGCGTCAGCAGCTCGCACAACTGCCGGTAGCCCTCCCGCGAACGGCACAGCAGCAGCATCCGGTAAGGCCGGTCGGGGTCGGTTTCGTTGGCGAGATGGACGTCGCAGCCCAGAATCGGCTTCACGCCCAGGCCACGCGCGGCCAGATAGAACTTGACGAACCCGAACACGTTGGAAAGGTCGGTCAGCCCCAGCGCCGGCATCCCGTACTCCACGGCGCGCTGGACGGGCGGACATTCGTGATTCTTGCCGACGTCCAGGCGAACCATCCCGTCGGTGACGGAATACTCGCTGTGCAGGCGGAGGTGGACGAAACGCGGACTGGGCATCGCGCTATTCTACTCCGGGGCGTCGCCAGGGCGGCGGACGCGAGGCATCGATATCGTCATTCCCGCGAAAGCGGGAATCCAGCGCGTATTTTCCGGCGCGCAGCGCCGCATCCCTTGAATTGGCAGCCCTTCGGGCTGGAGGCAACGAACTGGATTCCCGCTTTCGCGGGAATGACGGGAATCTATGGGCGAGTACGGAAATTCGCGGGCGGTTGATTCAAAAACACACTGACCACTGGAGTCATGGAGACCACGGAGAAAAACAAAATCCCTTCAATCACGATTCGCCATTCCCTTGACGAACGGAAATCCAGACCCGCCGTGCCCAAACAAATCCACCGTATCCGAGCGCGAGGCATCGATATCGTCATTCCCGCGAAAGCGGGAATCCAGCGCGTACTTTCCGGCGCGCAGCGCCGCATCCCTTGAATTGGCAGCCCTTCGGGCTGGAGGCCACGAACTGGATTCCCGCTTTCGCGGGAATGACGGGAATCTATGAGATGGTACGGAAAATCGCGGGCGTTTGATTCAAAAACGCACTGACCACCGGAATCACGGAAACCACGGAGAAAAACAAAAACCCTTCAATCACGACGTGCGCGGCGAAAAACAGGAGCGAAAAGCCTTGGTTACGACGGGCGCGGCGAAGACCGGAGTGACGACGGGGAGCCGGCTTCCGCCAAAGGATGGATCCGCGTTCCGCCAGAAGGCCGAAGCTCCGCCGCCACGGCTGTTTGCGCGGGGAGTTCCGGTCGTTCATGAGGTCGAAGGCTCCGCGCTGGCGGATCAGGTTCTCCGCGAGGGCGAGATTTCTGGATGCCCATTGCGCATGATGCGGCGCGCCCGTCCGAAAGACCGGCAGCGCGTCCCGATACGCCTTCACCGCTTCTTCCAGGCGCGCCGTCCCGCTTTCACGTTCGCCCAAGATTCGCAAGGCGTTTCCGAGATCATTCCAGGCCGCTGCCCATTGTAGCGGCGCGCGATGGAAGCGTCCGCCGCGAACCGCCCGGCTCGCGGCGGACGGAAACAATTCCTGACAGATGCTAACCGCCGCGCCATACATTCCGCGAGGGAACCCGGTAGCCTGCTCCCGTCACACAAAAAGGAGATCGTCATGAAAACCCGTTTTGCCCTCGTTCTTTCGCTTTCCCTGGGATTGTTCTCCGCCGGCGCCGCCCAGGCCAGCGACGCGGCGCTGGGCGCCATCGTCGGCGGCGGACTCGGCGCGGTCATCGGCTACCAGACGGGCGGCCGCGACGGCACGATCATCGGCGGTGTCATCGGAGCCGCCGCCGGCGCGCTCATCGCCTCCGACGGCGACCATCGCCATCGCGGCGGCGCGTACCATTATGACTATGCGCCGCCGCCGCCCGTCCGGGTCTACACGCCCGCGCCGGTTTATGCGCCGGTCTATGTTCCCGCCCGGATATACGCGCCCGCGCCGGTGGTCTACCCCACCCATCGGGTCGCCGTCCACCGTCCGCCGCCACCACCCGCCGTCCACCGGCGCGCCGACGATCACTCTCGTCACGACAGGTATCGGCGTTGACGCCGGAATCCGGTCAGCCGTCTACCCAATCCAGGATCGGTCGCCATTCGTCGAGGTCGCGTTCAACGCGCGACGGCGACAGGTCGAACAGCGTCATGTCGTTGGCGGCCAGTTGCACGTACAACTGGCTGTCGCGGACGTGGCCCAGCACCGGCAAGCCGCAGGACGCCATGAAACGCTCCAGTTCGCCGGCCGCGCGCGTGCGCGGATCGACCCTCATGCCGACCACGGCGGCGAAGGCGCGTTCCTTGCGGAGGGCTTTTTCGGCAAGCAGCGCCGCGAGAAAATCGCGCGTCGCCAGAATGTCGAAAAGCGACGGCTGCACCGGCACGATGATCCGGTCGACCTGGCGCACCACCCTTTCCAGCGCCTTGCCATGCAGTCCGGCCGGCGTGTCCAGCACGACGTGCGTGGTATTTTTCGGGGGGCGGAGCGGCTGGTCTTTTTCGGCGCTCCAGCCGTCGATGCGCGGCAGGATGGAGGGCCGGACGTCCAGCCAGGCGCGCGCCGATTGCTGGCGGTCGGTGTCGCCCAGCATGACCCGCCGGCCGGATTGCGCGAAATACCCCGCCAGCTGGGTGGCCAGGGTCGTTTTCCCCGAACCGCCCTTGGGGTTGACGATGAGAAACGATTTCATCCTGTGGGAATCCGATTGTCGACCACGGTGAAAAATGATGAATTTAACCACGGCGGGCGCGGCGAAAATCTTTCACCCACGGCGGACACAGCGAAAAACGGGAAATTTTCCGGTTCCGCCCGGCTCGCCTTTCGCCGCGCCCGCCGTTCGTTCAGGGCGTTTTTCGTTGCAAGCCTCCCTCAAGAGGAAGGTTTTTCTTGCGGCGCTTCGCGCCGGTGACTCATGACCCGGACGGGAAATGCTCCGGCCGCGCGTTTCGGGATCATTCCAGCCGGAAGGTATACTCCCAGTAACCCGATTCTCCCGGCAGGCGTCCGACGGCGTAGAATCCCCTGATCGCCGCGTTGTCGAGTATCGGGTAGCCGCTGCTGGCGACGACGCTGACGTCCTCGACGCGGCCGTCGTCGGCGAGTTCGACGAACAGGGTGACCGTTCCTTCGAGACCGAGCCGCCAGGCCTGTTCGGGATAGAGCACGTATTCGGCCAGCTTTTTCCGGACGGCTTCCATCTGGCGCTCGCCGACGGGCGAAGGAGCGGGCGTTTTGCGCTTTTCCGCCGGCGGTGACGGCGGCGTTTGCTTCTCCGGCGGTTCGCCGTCCAGCGTGTTCTTGAGCAGCGCTTCCGTTTCGGGAGGCGGTTCGGCGGGCTTCGCCGGTTCCGGCGGCGGGCGCAGCGACGCCCGCAAGGCCGGGGCGCGCGGCGCGGGAGACGGCCGCGTGTCCAGGGACAGCAGGCCGCCGTGCAGGACGAGCGAAAGCGTCAGGGCGATGATCAGGGCACGTGGCATGGCGCGGGTATTGTGCAACAAGTATCGGAGTCGCGCCGTGCGCGGCGAAAGCGATGGCAAAGGAAATTCGATGCGAAGAATTCTGGCGAAGGGCGGCGCGCTGTTGCTTGGCTTGATGCTGGCCGGCCAAGCGTTGGCGGCGCTGCCGGATCCGGTGACGTTCAGTTGGGCGCTGGAGCGCGGCGACGTCGTCCGGGTGCGGGGCTGGCTGGACGAGGGCCTCGATCCCGACTTTTTCGGGCAGGAAATCGGCACCGGACTGATGAGCGCCGCCTGGTACGGCAACGTCGAGCTGATGCGGCTGTTCGTGGAGCGCGGCGCCAATCCGCGCCGCGCCAACCGCTACGGCGAACAGGCGCTGCAACTGGCGGCCTGGAACGGCCATCTGGAAGCGGTGAAATGGCTGCTCGAACACGGCGCGCCGGTCAACCGCGACGGGAACTACTGGGGCGCGCTGCATTACGCGGTATTCAACGGCCACCAAGACGTGGCCCGTTACCTGATCGAGCGGGGCGCCAACGTCGACGCGCGCTCGCCTAACGGTTCGACGCCCCTGATGATGGCGGCGCGCGAGGGGCACGACGACGCGGCGCGGCTGCTGCTCGAATCGGGCGCGGACACCCGGCCGAGGAACGAATGGGGCGACACGGCGCTCGCGCTGGCCATGCGTCACGAGCATTACCGCGTGGGCAAGATGATCTCCTCGCCCGCGGAATTCGAGATCGCCGTCAAGACACCCAGGGAGGATTTCGGCGCGCCGGCGCGCTCGGTTCCCGTGCCCGACGAAATCGAGAAATTGCTGGCCGGCATCCGCGAAGCCGAGGCCACGGGGCAGCCCAGCGAGCCGCTGCGCGCGCGGCTGCGCCAGCGTGTCGACGAAATACGCGTCCAAGCCCTCGCCCAGCGCGAGGCAAGGCGGTCGCCGCCGCTGCCGTACCGGCCGAATTCGATCGTGGTCACGGCCAGGCGCAACCAGTTTGGCGGCGAGCGCGCGCGGATCACCGCCACGGGGCGGCCGGGCAAAAAGTCCGCCGCGCCGGTTCCGGCGATTCCGGCGAAAAAGGGCCGCGCCGCGCCGACGATCGAGGTCAAGCCCGTCGACCGGAACGCCGCCCAGGCGCGAATCGCCGAACTGATGCGCCAGATTCGCGCGGCCGAGGAGCAGGGCCGGCCGGCGCAAGCCCTGCGGCGGGAACTCTACGAGGCGGTCGAAGCGCAAAAATGATCCGGAATGTGCATTAGTTCCTGGCGCGGCGCGAAATGGGTCGCTAAATTAGGGGCGCTAGATTGCTTGACACATTCGTTGCCACGTCATTTCCGGGATCATCATGAAAACTCTTCAGCTTTGCGCGTGCGTTCTCGCCGCGACCGCCGTTAATCCAGCTTTCGCCGGACTCGTCGTCGACGGCAATCTGGCCGACTGGCAAATCGACAGGACGACCTGGGTCTCGTCGCTGCCCGGCGTGCATTCCACGATCGAAGACCAGACCGGCGGCGGCGCTTATTACCTGAATCCCGGCTACGGCGGACAGGCTTACGACGCCGAGGCGATATACGCCATTTTCCAGGACGGCAAGCTGTTCATCGCGCTGGCGACCGGCCACGATCCGCTGACCGTCGACAATCCCGGCGGCAACATTTACGCCGCCGGCGATTTCGCCATCGATTTCGGCAAGGACGGAAGCTACGAACTGGGAATCAATGTCGTCAACAATTTTGCCGGCGGCGTGCTGGGCGGCGTCTATGCCTCGCCCGCGTGGGCCTACGGTCTCTGGGACGCGAACGGGCAGGAAACGCATGACGCCAATCTCGTCGACAAGACGCATCCCACATCGCTGCTCGGCGGCTCCCTGCTCGGCCTGGCCGCCTACAGCTACACCACGTCCGGCGAGACCGGCTACGGCGCGCAGGTCAGCGACACGCATTATTTCTACGAGATCAGCCTCGACCTCGACCTGCTGTACCAGGCCGGCTGGGACGGCAGCGCGTTCAACATTCACTGGACGCAGAACTGCGCCAACGACAACATCGTCGTTGATTCGGGCAACGTGCCGGAACCCGGTTCGCTGGCCCTGCTGAGCCTCGCCCTGACCGGCCTGACCGGATTCCGCCGCCGCGCCGCCAAGTAAACCAGCGGCATCCGATTCTTTTGACCACGGCGACAGGCGGAAATCATTAACCACGACGAACACGACGGATACGACGAAAAACAAAGAAAGAACCCGTCATTCCCGCGCAAGCGGGAATCCAGCGCGTACCTTCCGGCGCGGAGCGCCGCATCTCTTGAATCGGCGGCGCATAGCTTGGGGTGAGCGGGGCGAACCCCAACTTGTGATCTCCAATGGGAAATTCGGCGGAGCGGATGCGCGGCGGATGGTTTTGCGGGCGTTGGCGGTTCGGCGCGGGGGCAAGCCTCCCGTGGGAGAGAGGCTTGCCCAGGGCGCTTCGCGCGAACCGGGGCTATCGCGCGGGCCGACGCCGCGTGTCTTTTACCGGGCGTCCCCGGAGCGCCGGGGGGAATCGCCCAGGCCCGCCTCGTAGGCCGACAGCGTGACTCCCGCGCGCGCCAGGAATTCGCGCAGTTGCTTGATTTCCTGCTTCGCGCAGGTGGTGTTGTTGTGGGGATGGTGCATGAAGAACTCGAAACGGTTCAGCACGATGCGGAAGCGCGCGCCATGCGCCGCTTCGATGTTTGCTCCGAGGTGCGCGAGCAGGGATTCGACTTCGCGCCAGTGGATGTTCGCGCTCGGAGGATCGCTGTAGATGGTCTGGAGCAGGCGCAGATGTTTGTGGCTCATGCCGGGCCTCGCGGGAGTGGCGTGGCTCTCAATGATAGCCCCATCGATGCGGTTATTCCATTTTCAGACCGTCCGCGCCTTTGCCGGCTTCGCCTTGCCGCGCCAGGGCGCTGCCCGCGGCTCGTTTTCGCGGCGCGAACGATCTGGAAACGGAATCGCTGGAAGGGCCGGATCGGCGTTTCCTGCCGCCCGCCGCGTGAAAAAGACAAGCCGTATCGGCGGGAAACGGAACGCATCGTTACCCGCCGCCGGCGCGGGGCCGCTTCCTCGCCGACGCGAAGCCAGGGACGGCACGGCAAAAAAGCGGGGAACCGTCTGGCTTTTCGGGATCGGATCGTTTATAATCCCGCGCTTACTTGTCGTCTGTCACCTGTTGTCCATCGAATCTTGAACTTGGGAAAGAGTTAATGCCTGCCATTCGCGTTAAGGAAAACGAGCCGTTCGAGGTGGCCATCCGCCGCTTCAAGCGCACGGTCGAAAAGACCGGCCTGTTGACGGAGTTGCGCGCCCGCGAGTTTTACGAAAAACCCACCGCCGAACGCAAGCGCAAGCTGGCGGCCGCGGTCAAGCGCCACCACAAGCGCATGCGCAGTCAGACCCTGCCGCCCAAGCTCTACTGATCCGGTTTTCCGGGAGTCAGTCAGCCGCCTGTCTGGAGATAGGCGGCTTTTTGCGCTTGAGGAAATGAGCGCGTTTTTCCGTCCGCCGTCCGTTCGCCGGCAGGTTTGCCAGGGTTATCAGGAGCCGTGAAATGAATTTGAAGGAACGCATCAACGAAGACATGAAGGCCGCGCTGCGGGCCAGGGAAACGGCGAGACTGGGGGCCATCCGTTTGCTGCTGGCGGCCGTCAGGCAGAAGGAAATCGATGAACGCGTCACGCTCGATGACGCGGCGGTGCTCGCCGTCGTCGACAAGATGCTCAAGCAGCGCCGCGATTCCATTGCCCAGTACCGGGCGGCCGGCCGTCAGGATCTGGTTGACGCCGAGCAATTCGAGGCGGACGTGCTGAAGGCTTACCTGCCCGCCGGACTCTCCGATGCGGAGATCGACGCGGCGATTTCCACGGCGGTGGCCGAGACGGGCGCCAAGGGGCCGGGCGACATGGGCAAGGTCATGGCCGCGCTCAAGCCGCGCCTGGCGGGCCGCGCCGACATGGCCGAGGTGTCGGCGCGGGTAAAGGCGGCCTTGTCCCGGTGAGACGCCGCGATTTTCATGCGTTGACGCGCGCTTTTTTGCCCAAGAAGTGATTCCGGAGTCTTTCATCCAGGAGCTGTTGCATCGGATCGACATCGTCGATCTGATCGACGCCTACGTGCCCTTGCGCAAGGCCGGCGCGCACTATGCCGCGCGCTGCCCTTTCCACAACGAAAAAACGCCGTCGTTCACGGTGAATCCGGACAGGCAGTTTTACCATTGTTTCGGTTGCGGGGCGCATGGAACGGCAATCGGTTTCCTGATGGAGTATTTCGGCCAGGGTTTCGTCGAGGCGATCAAGGATCTGGCGGCGCGGGCGGGAATGCAGGTGCCGGAGGACGACGCGAGGCCCCACGGCGGGCCGGCGGCGCAGGCCCTGACCGAGATCATGGCGCGCGCCGCCAAATACTATTACGAGCAGTTGAAGCGTTCGGAAAAGGCGATTTCCTACCTCAAGCGGCGGGGCGTCAGCGGCGAGATCGCCCAGAAGTTCGCCATCGGCTACGCGCCGGACGGGTGGCAGAACCTGGCCTCGGCGTTCGAGGATTATTCGATGGCCGGCCTGCAGCAGGCCGGACTGGTGTTGTCCGGCGAACAGGGCCGGCTCTACGACCGCTTCCGCGACCGGGTGATGTTTCCGATCATGAATCCGAAGGGCGAAATCATCGCCTTCGGCGGGCGCGTCCTCGGCGAGGGCGAACCCAAGTATCTCAACTCGCCGGAGACGCCACTCTTCGAAAAAGGGCGCGAGGTTTTCGGTTTACCGCAGGCGCGGCGGGCGCTGCGCGAAAAAAACACGATCATCGTCGTGGAAGGCTACATGGACGTCGTCGCCCTGGCGCAGCACGGCGTCGGCAACGCGGTGGCGACGCTGGGCACGGCGACGACCGCGATTCACGTCCAGAAACTGCTGCGCCAGGCGGACCGGCTCATTTTCTGTTTCGATGGCGACGCCGCCGGGCGCAAGGCCGGCTGGCGCGCCCTGGAGAACAGCCTCGAAGCACTGACGGAGCAGAAAACGATCGGTTTCATCTTTCTGCCGGAATCCGACGACCCCGACAGTTTCGTGCGCGAACGGGGCGCGGAGGCTTTCGAGCGGCTGGTCAGGGAAGCCACGCCGCTTTCCGGATTTCTGCTCAAGGAGCTGGCCGCGCGCTGCGATCTGACGAGCGCCGAAGGGCGCGCCCGGCTGGTCGCCGAGGCCAAACCTTTGCTGAATCGCTTGCAAACGCCGTTATTGAGGCTACAGTTGGTCAAGAGGCTTGCCGAAACCAGTGGTTTTTCGCAGGCCGAAGTAGAGCGCCTCTGCGACCTGAAACCGATCGCGCGGCCAGCGCCCGCCAAGGCATCGCGGCCGGCGCCCTCGCTGTTGCGCCCGCTGCTTCGACTCCTGCTGCAAAAACCCGAACTGGCCCGGCGCGTGCCTTTGGAAACTTTGCCCGCGGATTCGGAGGAGACGCGCGCGATCATGAAGCTGTGTTCGACGATAGTGGAGGCCGGTGATGTGGCTCCGGAATACGCCGCCCTGCTGGAACATTTCCGGGGCAGCGGGGAAGAAACCGTCCTGCGCGAGGCGGCGGCCGAACTCATGCGGCAACCGTTTGCCGAAGGAGATGTCGAGGCCGAATTCAGCGGAGCGATCGACCGGTTGCAGGAAAGCGAGAGGAAGCGGGCATTCGCGGTGTTTCAGGAAAAAGTGGCAAGGCTCGGCGTGGCAGGCTTGTCGAGCGAGGAAAAAGCGCGCTATCTGCAAGTGCTGGATAGGCGTGCGTAGCATGGCAACACTATACAAAATCTATAATTTTTCAACGACTTACCGGACAGGAACGAATCATGGCCAGGGAAAAGGCAGCGAGCAAATCGGCAAAGGCGAAAGCCGCCGAACTTTTGGCGCAAATCGGGAACCAACCGTCCCCGATCGATGAGGAAACGCGCAAGACGCGGCTTAAAACGCTGATCAAGCTGGGTAAGGAGCGCGGCTTTCTGACTTACGCGGAAGTCAACGACCACCTGCCGGACGACGTGGTCGACGCCGAGCAGATCGACAACATCATCAATACTTTCAACGACATGGGCATCCAGGTCTACGACGAGGCCCCGGATGCCGAAACGCTGCTGATGGCCGAGACCGCGCCGGCGGCCGCCGCGGACGACGCCGACGTCGAGGAGCAGGCGGAACAGGCGCTGTCGACGGTGGATTCCGAATTCGGTCGCACCACCGACCCGGTGCGCATGTACATGCGCGAGATGGGTTCCGTCGAGCTGCTCACGCGCGAGGGCGAGATCGAGATCGCCAAGCGCATCGAGGACGGCCTGAAGCACATGATCCAGGCCATTTCCGCCTGTCCGACGACGATCGCCGAAATCCTCGATTGCGCCGGCCAGATCACGCGCGACGAAATGCGCGTCGACGAGTTCATCGACGGCCTGATCGACCCGAACGCCACGGGGGAAATTCTCGACGAGCTGGCCGAGGAGGACGTGGCCGGCGTCGACGATGACGACGACGGCGAAGGCGGGGAAGGCGCGGCCTCGGCGTCGCTCATCAAGCTCAGGGAAGACTCGCTGGCCAAGCTGGCCGTCATCAAGGGTTTCTACACCAAGGCCCGCGCCGCGCTCACTAAAAGAGGGTCGCAGGACAAAACGTACCTCAAGTACCAGAAAAAAATTTCCGAGGAGATGATGAACATCCGCTTCACCTCGAAAACCATCGAACGCCTCTGCGATTCGGTGCGCAACATGGTCGAGGAAGCCCGCGCCTGCGAACGGAAGATCCAGCGCATCTGCGTCGACGCCGTGCGCATGCCGCGTCCGCACTTCATCAGGATTTTCCCCGGCAACGAACTCAATCTGGACTGGGCGGACCAGGAAATCGAAGCGGCCGACGGCAAGGCATATGCCTCGGTGCTCGCCCGCAACGTGCCCAACATCAAGGAAGAGCAGAAAAAACTGCTGGCCTTGCAGAATCGCATCGGCATTCCGCTCAAGGAACTCAAGGACATCAACAAGCAGATGTCCACCGGCGAGGCCAAGGCGCGCCGCGCCAAGCGCGAAATGACCGAGGCCAATCTGCGGCTCGTCATTTCGATCGCCAAGAAGTACACCAACCGCGGCCTGCAATTCCTCGACCTGATCCAGGAAGGCAACATCGGCCTGATGAAGGCGGTCGACAAATTCGAATACCGGCGCGGCTACAAGTTCTCGACCTATGCCACTTGGTGGATTCGCCAGGCCATCACGCGCTCGATCGCCGACCAGGCGCGCACCATCCGCATCCCGGTGCACATGATCGAGACGATCAACAAGATGAACCGCATCAGCCGCCAGATATTGCAAGAGACGGGCATCGAGGCCGACCCGGCGACGCTCGCCAGGAAGATGGACATGCCGGAAGAGAAAATCCGCAAGATTTTCAAGATCAGCAAGGAACCGATCTCGATGGAAACGCCGATCGGCGACGACGACGATTCGCACCTCGGCGATTTCATCGAAGACGCCGCCACGCTGGCGCCCACCGACGCGGCCCTGTCCTCCAGCCTGCGCCTGATCACCAAGGACGTGCTCGACACGCTGACGCCGCGTGAAGCCAAGGTGCTGCGCATGCGCTTCGGCATCGAGATGAACACCGATCACACGCTGGAGGAAGTCGGCAAACAGTTCGACGTCACGCGCGAGCGCATCCGCCAGATCGAAGCCAAGGCCCTCAGAAAGTTGCGTCATCCGTCGCGTTCGGACAAACTACGCAGTTTCCTCGACAGCAGCAATACTTGATCCATTTTCGGGCCTCTAGCTCATGCCTGGTTAGAGCAGCGGACTCATAATCCGTTGGTGCTGGGTTCGACTCCCAGGGGGCCCACCAACGAAAAGCCCCAGACCATGCGGGTTTGGGGCTTTTCTTTGTCCGGCTGGCGGGGTTTCGATCCTTCCGGCGCGGGAAATCGGAACCGTGCGTCATTTCCTCGATGAGCGGGAATGACGCATGGTTATGCCGTGTCTTGTATTGACGCGCCGCGCTGGGCGAACGAAGTCCGCTGGCTGTAATATCTCGCGCGAAGCGCCGCCGACCGATCCGATTCCCGATTTCCGATCCCTGACACCCGATGCACCTCAATCCCGCCCAGCGCGAAGCCATCCGCTATCTCGACGGCCCCTTGTTGGTGCTGGCGGGCGCGGGGTCCGGCAAGACGCGCGTCATCACCCGGAAAATCGCCTACCTGATCGGCGAATGCGGGTTCGATCCGGTCAACGTCGCCGCCATCACTTTTACCAACAAGGCCGCGCGCGAAATGCGGGAGCGCGTCGGGCAATTGCTTGGGGGAAAGCCGGCGGGGCTGACCGTTTCCACTTTCCATTCGCTCGGCTTGCGCATTCTGCGCGAGGAAGCGAGGACGCTCGGCTACAAGCCGCGTTTTTCGATCTTCGACGCCACCGACTGCCTCGGCATCCTGGCCGATCTGTCGGGCAGCGTGGACAAGGCGGCGATCCGCCGCTTGCAGTCCCTGATTTCCAACTGGAAGAACGCGCTGGTTTCGCCCGACCAGGCCGGGAAGATGGCCGCCGGCGAGATCGAAAAGCTCGCCGCGCAAGCCTACGCGAGCTACGCGGCGACGCTCAGGGCGTACCAGGCCGTGGACTTCGACGACCTGATCGTCCTGCCGGTCGAACTGTTCCGCGCCAGTACCGGGACGCTCGACAAGTGGCAGGGCCGCTTGCGCTATCTGCTGATCGACGAATACCAGGACACCAACGCCAGCCAGTATCAACTGCTCAAGCTGCTGGCCGGTCCGCGCGCGGCGTTTACGGCGGTCGGCGACGACGACCAGGCGATCTACGGCTGGCGCGGCGCGGATATCGAAAACCTGCGCGGCCTGCCGCGCGATTATCCCAGGCTCAAGGTGATAAAGCTCGAACAGAATTACCGCTCGACCGCGCGCATCCTCAAGGCGGCCAACGCGCTGATCGCGCACAACGAAAAGCTGTTCGACAAGAAACTGTGGTCGGAGCTTGGGCAGGGCGACCCGATCAGCGTCACGGCGTGCCGGGACAACGAGAAGGAAGCCGAGCACGTGGTGATGAAGCTACAGGCGCACCGTTTCGAGCATCGCGCGAAATACTCCGACTACGCGATCCTCTATCGCGGCAATTTCCAGGCGCGGGCGCTGGAACAGCAATTGCGCGATCAGCGCGTGCCCTACCAGCTTTCGGGCGGGCAATCGTTTTTCGACAAGACCGAGATCAAGGACATCACCGCCTATCTGCGCCTGCTGGCGAACGGCGACGACGATCCGGCCTTCATCCGCGCCGTGACCACGCCCCGGCGCGGCGTCGGCGGCGCGACGCTGGAGGCGCTTGGGCATTACGCCGGCGAACGGCGCCTGTCGCTGTTCGCCGCCGCTGGCGAGGAAGGTTTCGCGCAGCGCGCGCAACCGCGCCAGCTCGCGCCGCTCGCGGAATTCCGCCGCTTCATCGGGCGCTTCGGAGATCGCGCGGCCAGGGAAGCCGCCGGGCCGGTGATCGAGGATTTGCTCGCGGCGATCGGCTACGAAAGCTGGCTGTACGGCGAGGAGGAAAAACAGATCGCGCGGACGCGCTGGGAGAACGTGCGCGAACTCGTCGGCTGGCTGACGCAAAAGGGCGAGGAGGAAAAAAAGACCCTGCTCGAACTCGCCCAGACGATCGCCCTCATCAACATGCTCGACCGGCAGGAAGACGGCGGCCAGCCCGACGCCGTGCAGCTCTCGACCCTGCACGCGGCCAAGGGACTGGAGTTCGGGCACGTGTTCCTGGTCGGCGTCGAAGAGGGTGTGCTGCCGCACCGCGAATCGCTCGATCCGGCCGGAATCGAGGAAGAACGCCGCCTGATGTACGTCGGCATCACGCGCGCGCGGCGGTCGCTGCACCTGAGCTATGCCGAAAGGCGCAAACAGGGCCGGGAACTGATCCCGCGCGAGCCTTCGCGCTTCATCGCCGAAATGGGCAAGGACGACCTGCGCTTTTCCGGCGGCAAGACCGCCGCCGTTCCGGACAAAACCACCAGCGCGGCGCGCCTGGCGGCGATGCGGGCGATGCTGAACGGCGGGCAAATGGCGGACAAGCGGCGGATGGACGAATCCGAACCCTGACGCGGAGAAAAAGCGCGCCCCGGAGCGGGTCGCGCGAGCCTCGCCCCACTTCCGAATCGTCGACGGCGCGAAAACGAGTTGCGGAGAGTGGAAGGGCAATGAGTTGGGGTGATCGGAGCGAACCCCGGCGCAAGCCGTTTCAAACATTGGGGTTCGCCTTGCTTACCCCAACCCATGCGCGCCCTCCCCCTCGTCATTCCCGCGAAAGCGGGAATCCAGTTCCTTGCCTCCAGTCCGAAGGGCTGTCAATTCAAAGAATGCGGCGCTTCGCGCCGAAAAGTATGTTTCTGGATTCCCGCGTTCGCGGGAATGACGGGTTTTCCTGTTTGCCCGCGTCTGGGAGTTCGACCGCCCTACTCTTTCCGTCGCGCTCCAATATGAAAACCTCCCTCTGGAGGGAGGTTTGTCAAGAGAAGGGCCTTATTCCAGCGCGCTGCGCGCGGATGACGCGGCGGCGCATCCTCAAAAGTGGAGCGCGCGGCTTCCGGACGTCATTTTTCATTGCCTTTCTTTTGCCCGATGGCGTCGCGGAAATGGGCGCGGAGGAAATCCACGTAGTCCTGATCCGGCAGTTCGGCGCGGGCCTTGATGAAGCCGCGCGTGTCGTTGCCCACCAGGTAACGCAACCGGCGGGAGCCGTCCGTCGCCGCTTCGTAGACGACCCTGGCGACGTCGCCGGCGTCGATCAGGCGGGCGGCGGACATCCGGGCGAACGCTTCGGCGCCGCGCTCGACGAACGGCCGGTAATCCGTCAATTCTCCGGAGAAGGCATTGCTGGCCGAGGCGCGCTCGCCAAACCGGGTCGCATCGACGCCTCCGTGCGGCTCGACGATTTTCACGACGATTCCCAGCGAAAGCAGTTCGAAAGAGAGCGCCTCCGAAAAGCCTTCGAGGGCGAACTTGCTGGCGCAGTAGAGCGAAATCATCGGCAGGGTGAAAATGCCCGCGCCCGAACTCATGTTGATGATGACGCCGTCACGCGCCTTGCGCATCGCCGGAAGAACCGCCCGGATCACATTCATCGGGCCGAACACGTTGACTTCGAATTGTTCGAGTATTTTTTCACGCGGAACCGCTTCGAAAACGCCGTACTGGCCGTAACCCGCGTTGTTGAGAAGCACGTCGATCGCGCCAAAACGGCGCAAGCCCTCGCCGACGGTTCGTTCGATGCCCGGAACGTCCCGCACGTCGAGACGGCTGACGAGCAGCCGGCCGGCGTCCCCGAATTCCGGAGCCTGCGCGGGGTCGCGCAAGGTGGCGATGACGTTCCAGCCCTTCTCCAGGAACAGTCTGGCGCACGCCAAGCCGATCCCCGATGACGTTCCGGTAATCAGAATGGTTTTGCCCATGCTTTTCTTTCTCTCATGGCAGGAATTTTCCAGGCCACGAGCCGGGATTCATCGGCATTGGCTTTCGGCGCGCGCGATAGCCGGGTCATTGGTCGCCAGAAGCCGTATACTCGACGTCGGAAACGACGCCGTCATTTCCGAACGACACGATGAGAGTTTTGCTGAAGATCTTCAGGGTGAAGATGCCGCCCTTCACTTGCGTATAAGTGTAAATGAAAGCGCGGTCGCCAGAGCCTTTGATCACAGGGTAGATGGCTTCCCCGGAGGGCTTGCCGAACAGCGCGGTGACATCCTGCCGCGTGCTCTTTCCCTTGACGATCGACGAGATTTTCTGGCTGTCGAAATCGGTGGAATCCTGCTTGAAAGAACTGACGAACTCATGACTCGCCAGGGTATCCCTGAAGAATGTAAATACCAGGGCGCGAGCCGGTGTGACGCCCGGATAGGCGCTTTCGCCACCGGCGGCGGCATAGGCGTATTTCGCCACTTTCAACATTTGATCGTTCTTCATCAACTCGCCAGTCTGCCGGGGATCGCCCATTTTTTTGACGACATCGGACAAGCTCGATTTTCCGAGAACGAGATCGTCCCCGGTTGGGCGCGTGAAATTGGTTCCCGCGCAGCCGGTCATGACGAGAGCGGCCGCCGCGGCCATGATAAAAAACGAATGCCTGTTCATTTTTCCTCCTGATGACGGCAGATTCCCCAATAACACCACGCGGCCGTTTTCACGTGGTTCCGGGTATGGGATAGAATCGCGCTTTTCAAACACTCCACGAAACAGGCTGATGATTCGGTGATCTCCGATGCCACCGGATTGTGTTCCGCGAGCAAACCATTGTGACAAGGCAGCTTACAGACTGAAGCGCCCCATGTCCAGTAAATGAGCTTTCCTTGCCCGGCGGACGATTTTCCCCATGACGATCGATTTGATGGACGATGATTCCTCCGTGTCCCGGAACGCCGCGCCGCGCATCCCGCGGGCATGGAGCCGCCCCACCGAATTCCCCGACTGCCTTGCCGCCGACGCGCGCCGGCTGGCGGCGATGCGCCGCGATCTGCGTCATCTCTACGGCGCGAGGCGTGACGCCTTGCAGGCGGAATACGATCGCCTGCTGGAGAAATCCCGCGCGGCGGTGGCGGCGCGGCGCGAGAATCTGCCGCGTCCGGAATTTCCCGCCGAACTGCCGGTCAACGAGCGGCGCGCGGAGATCGCGGAACTCATCGACAGGCATCCCGTGGTCATCGTCTGCGGCGAAACCGGTTCGGGCAAGACGACGCAGTTGCCGAAAATCTGCCTTGAACTCGGACGCGGGACGCGGGGCCTGATCGGCCACACGCAGCCGCGCCGCATCGCCGCGCGGGCGACGGCGGCGCGCATCGCGCAGGAACTCGCGAGCGAATTGGGCCGGTACGCCGGCTACAAGATACGCTTCACCGACCGCACGTCGCCTCATGCCTACGTCAAGCTGATGACCGACGGCATCCTGCTGGCCGAGACGCAGGGCGACCCGCTGCTCGCGCACTATGACACGCTGATCATCGACGAGGCGCACGAGCGCAGCCTGAACATCGACTTCCTGCTCGGATATCTGAAGCAGCTTTTGCCGAAACGGCCCGATCTGAAAATCATCGTCACCTCGGCGACGATCGACGCGCGGCGTTTTTCGGAACACTTCGGCGGCGCGCCGGTGATCGAGGTTTCGGGCCGCCTGTATCCCGTCGAGATTCGTTACCGTCCGGTCGAAGCCGCCGAGGCGGAGGAGGACGGCGAGCGCGATCTGTATGACGCCATCGTCGATGCCTGCGACGAGGTGAACCGCCTCGGCCCCGGCGACATCCTCGTTTTTCTGCCCGGCGAGCGCGAAATCCGCGAGGCCGCCGAGGCGCTGAGGAAGCACGTTTTCGGGCGCGGCGGCGCGGCCACCGAAATCCTGCCGCTCTATGCCCGCCTCTCGGCCGAGGAGCAGGCGCGGATTTTCAGGCCGCATCAGGGGCGGCGCATCGTGCTGGCGACCAACGTCGCCGAAACCTCGCTGACCGTGCCGGGCATCCGTTACGTGGTCGACACGGGGCTGGCGCGCGTCAAGCGTTATTCCTACCGCAACAAGGTCGAGCAGTTGCAGGTCGAAAGAATCTCGCAAGCCTCGGCCAGCCAGCGCGCCGGACGCTGCGGCCGGATGTCGGCCGGCGTCTGCGTCCGGCTCTATGACGAAGAGGATTTCGCCCGGCGTCCGGCGTATTCCGACCCGGAAATCCTGCGCTCGTCGCTGGCCGGCGTGATTCTGCGCATGAAGGCGCTGCGCCTGCCCGACGTGGAGAGCTTTCCGTTTCTTGAAGCGCCGCCGGCCAGGGCGATCCACGACGGCTACCAGCTTTTGCGGGAACTGGGCGCCGTCGATGAAGCGCGCGCGCTTACCCCGATCGGACAGGAACTTTCCGGGATGCCGCTCGATCCGCGCGTCGCGCGCATGATCGTCGCCGCGCGCGACGAGGGTTGTCTCGAAGAAATGCTGATCATCGCCGCCGCGCTGACCGTGCAGGACCCGCGCGAGCGGCCGCAGGAAAGACAGGGCGCGGCCGACGCCGCGCACCGGAAATTCGCCGACGAGAAGTCCGAATTCCTTGCCTGGCTCAAACTCTGGCGGTGGTACGCGGGCGAGCTGGAGCGCAAGGAATCGAACCGTAAGCTCGCGCAGGCGTGCCATGCCAATTTCCTCTCCGCGCTGCGTATGCGCGAGTGGCACGACATTCATGGCCAGTTGCGCGCCCTGGCGGCGGAACGCGAATGGCGGGAGAACGGCGTTCCCGCCGGTTACGACGCGATCCACCGCGCGCTGCTGACCGGCCTGCTCGGCAACATCGGCTGCAAATCGGAGGATTCCGGCCATTATCTCGGCGCGCGCGGCATCAAGTTCCTGATCCATCCGGGTTCGCCGCTCAACAAGAAAGCCGGCAAATGGATCGCCGCCGCCGAGATCGCCGAGACGAGCAAGCTCTTCGCCCGCTGCGTCGCCCGCATCGAGCCGGAGTGGCTGGAGACGGCGGGCGCGCACCTCATCAAGCGCAGCCATTTCGATCCGCATTGGGAGAAGAAGGCGATGCAGGCGGTCGCCTTCGAACGCTCGACGCTCTACGGCATCGTCATCGAACCGAGGAAGCGCGTCGCCTACGGGCCGCTGAATCCGGCCGAGGCGCGCGAACTGTTCATCCGGCAGGGCCTCGTCGGCGGCGAGATCGCCGAGGAATACGCGCGGCGCTGGGCGTTCCACACGCACAACCAGCAGTTGATGCTCGACATCGAGACGCTGGAACACAAATCGCGCCGCCCCGACGTGCTGGTCGATGACGAACTGATCGCCGCCTTTTATGACCGGATCATTCCGGAGAGCGTCGTCGACGGCGCCGGTTTCGAGAAATGGCGCAAGGAAGCGGAACGGGAAAACCCGGAACTCCTGTATCTGAAGCGCGAGGATTTGATGCGCCACGAGGCCGCCGGAGTGACGACCGAAGCCTTTCCGCCGTCGATCCGGCTCGGCGGCGTCGATTTCGCGCTCTCCTACCATTTCGAGCCGGGTTCGCCGAAGGACGGCGTGACGGCCACCGTGCCGCTCGCCCAGATCAACCGGATTCCGGCGGAACGCTGCGAATGGCTGGTGCCGGGGCTGCTCAGGGAAAAGGTCGCGCGGCTCGTCAAGACGCTGCCGCAGAAAATCCGCGCGAAGCTCGTCCCCGTGCCCGATTTCGCGGCGGAATTCGCCGCCGCCGCGCCCGCCGGCGACAAAGGGCTGATTCCCGCGCTGATCCATTACATCCTGCGGACGCGCGGCCTCAACGCGCGCGGCTGGGAGATCACGCCCGATGCCTTCCGGCCCGACGCGGTGCCGGCGCATTTCTTCCTCAACTTCAAGCTCGTCGACGAGCACGGACGGCAGCTCGCGATGAGCCGCAACCTCGCCGAATTGCGCGCCGAATGGGGCGGGCAGGCCCGGCGGGAATTCTCCGGGGCGCACGAGACGCCGGCCGAATACACCGGCATGACCGACTGGACTTTCGGCGAACTGCCCGAACTGATGGAAGTCGAAGTCGGCGGCCAGCGGGTGATCGGCCACCCCGGCCTTTCCGACGACGGCGACGCGGTGTCGCTGCGCGTGTTCGGCTCGCCGGAAGAAGCGCGCGGCGCGCACGCCGCCGGACTGTTGCGCCTGTTCCGGCTGCAATTCCGGGAACAGCTCAAATACTTCGAGAAGAATCTGCCCGATCTCACGCGGATGGCGATGCAGTACCGGACGCTCGGCTCGCAGGAAGAATTGCGCGGCCAGCTGATCGACGTCGCGCTGCGCCGCGCCTGCCTCGCCGAGCCGTGGCCGTCCGACGCGGCGGCTTTCCGTCAACGCTGCGCCGAGGCCAAGCCGCGCCTCGGTCTGCTCACGCAGGAAATCTGCCGGCTGACCGGCGCGGTGCTGACGGAATGGCAGGCCGTGCAAAAAAAACTGCCGGCGTTCAAGGCGTTCGCGGCGGCCGCGCGCGACGTCGAACAGCAGATCGGGCGGCTGGTCGGCAAGCGTTTCATCGCCGACACGCCCTTCGATCGCCTGCAACACCTCCCCCGCTACCTGAAAGCCGCCGCCATGCGCCTCGACAAACTCCGGGGCAATGGCGGCAACGGCGGTGGCAACGGCGGCGGCGCGGCGCGCGACGCGCAATCGATGGCCGACTACGCGCCGCTGTGGACCAGCTACGAACGCCGCGCCCTCACGCTCGCCAAACAGGGCGTTTCCGATCCGCAAATCGAACAATTCCGCTGGCTGCTCGAAGAATTGCGCGTACAGCTTTTCGCGCAGGAACTGCGCACGCCGACGCCGGTATCGGTGAAAAGACTGCGGAAAATGTGGGAAAGCCTTTCATCGTAAAACTGACTCCGTTTTGAAACCCCGCCCTTTAGGGCGGTGCGAAGGCTGGAACCCCGGCCTGGAAGGCCGGGGTTTCGACCGTGGCTACTTGGGAGGGGTGCGAACCCCTTCCAGGTTCGTTCACAGCGACA
>JAIRPF010000119.1 GCA_031257115.1 Accumulibacter sp. | reverse complement strand
CGCCCCGTGACGTTGGGCAGCGGGTTGATGCCCTCGATCAGTTCCATCGCCTCGCGGAAACGCCCCTTGCCGAGCAGATCGAGCGCCTCCGGTATGTGTATCTTGACCGGACAGCCGCCCTTCGGTTCGGGCCGGCCTTCGACGCACTGGCCGACTTCGCAGGGCCGTTCTTCGCATTGCTTGTCGCGCAGCACTTCGAGCCAGACGATGAGGTCGACCTCGCGCCGCGACAGCCCCAGGTTCATATAGCCGAGGTAGCCCTGGTTGACCAGCCCGAAGTCGGCGGAGCGTTCCTCCGGCGAGCGGATGTACGGCGGGATGTGGCTTTCCATCGGCCAGTTTTCCGACAGCCCCTTGAAGATCGGATAACGCTCCGAAAGGTGCTCGTCGAGCGCCCTGACGAATTTGCGTTTCAGGCCCAGCGGCACGCTCCAGACGAAGCGCATGAGGACGACGCTCATGTCGTCGTCGCGCAGCAGCTGTTCCCAGAAGGCGCGGATGAATTCGCCGGAAAGCGCCTCCTGCCGGAATTCGGCGGCGACGGCGGCGATGCCGTCGGCGATGAACATTTCGCGGAACGCCCGCGGCTCGTCGAGCAGCCGCCGGCGCAGGAGTTCCATCTGCCGGTTGAAGGTTTCGACGGCGGCCGTCTGTTCCAGCGCCTCGACCCGCGAACGCGAGCTTTCCAGCGCGTGACTCGCCGCCAGATAGTCGCGCAGGTCGTCCTGGCTGAATTGTCGGGTCGATCCCGTGGTATTCATCGTATGATCTCCGCGTCACAGTTGGCCGATACCCGCGCGATGCGGGCCTTGAGTTCGGGCGTGGCGGCCACTTTCTCCAGGATGCCCGGAATCAGCCGCGCCGCCTCGCGGCTCTCGCCGCCCACCACGATGCGCGTCTTTTCGAACAGTTCGGGAACGTCCTGGTAGCACGTCTTGCAGTTGGTGCACCGGGTCGAATCCTCGATCGTCACCAGCGCGTCGGCGGCGGCGGCATCGGCCACGGCCGCTGGCGCGGCGGCGTTCCCCGCCGCCACCGGCGCGATCGAAATCGACCGCGCGGAACCCGCGACGGCCGCCTTGCTCGACGTGGCGAGATCGGACATGGCGCGTGCGATGGCGTCGAGCGAACCGTCGTAACGCGCGGCCAATTCCTTCATTTCCGCCTGCAAGGCGTCGATGGCGGCGCGGTGGCTTTCGTCCATGCGCGCCACGTCGAAACCGGCGAGGTATTGCAGCGTCCGCCAGTGGGCGCGCCGTTCCTCGACGAGGCTGATGATGGCCCTGGATACGCCCAGGCGTGCGAGATGCCCGTCGGCGTCCACCGAAAAGACGAACGGCGTCCGGCCCTTGCGCGCCTCGGCGGGCAGGTCGATGAATTCGGCCACCGGAACCAAATCCGCCTTCGTATCGGCCGGCAGTTTCCTGAACTGCTTCTTGAAGCGGATTTCACCGGCCGCGAAATGCGCCGGCGTCAGATCGATCTCCATCAGCTTGAGTTCGCCGTTCTCGTCGCGGTATTCCAGCGTGCCCTTGGCCCAGGTCTTGTCCGGGTCGGGGTTGCCGTCGAGCGAGAACGTCTCGCGCAGCGTCTTGCCGCGCCGCGGGTCATGCACGAACACCGGATTCATGCGGCATTCGACCGCAAGCCGCGCCTGGCGGGCCGAGGCGTTGTCGGCGATGCCGTGCTCGCCTTGGCACGGCGTGTAGACGTCGAGCACGGCCGGCGCGTCGGCGTAGGAGAGGAATTCCAGGGTGTTCTTCAGATAGTGCCCCTGGAGAGCCGTGGTCGTCGAGCAGACGAAGACGTTCGGATGGAAGGACGCGATGAGGCCCAGTTCCTTGCGCGCTTCGCGCTTGCCGCCGTGCGCGCCGCCAAAGCGCGCGAGGTCCGAATCCTGCCCGGTGAAGCTCGACGTCGACGCCTGCCCGCCGGTGTTGGAATACACCCCGGTGTTGAGCACCAGCGCCTTGATCGGCGTGCCGCTCGCCAGGATGCGCGAGAACGCGCCGAAGCCGATGTCGTAGGTCGCGCCGTCGCCGCCGATGGTAATCACCGTCGGCAGGAGCGCGAGTTCTTCCCTGGTGAATTGGGGCCACGACAGGTAGCGGAATTCCTTGTCGTGCTCTTCTGGCGCGTAGGCGTTGTCGAGTTCCAGGCGCGCCATGCGCAAGGCGCGCACGTCCGGCGCGTTCTGCGCCGAAATCCCCTCGAAAAGGCCCTTGGCCAGCGGCTGGGCGTCCTGGAACAGGCTGTTGACCCACGGATCGTTGTAGGCGTTGAACGGGAGGGTCGAGGCGTAAACGCTGCTGCATCCCGTCGAATTGGCGACGATCGCCCCGGCCGGGCCGTTGCCGGTCGGCCCGCCTTCATAGAGGTACAGGCGTTTTTCCAGCGCGGCGACGATTTCCCCGATGCGCCGCCCGCGCTCGGCGTCCTTCTTGCCGAGCGTCGCCTGCTTGGCCACGAGACCGGCGATCAGTTTCTCCAGCTCCGCGATGTGGTCGCGCCGCCGCTTCCCGGTGATCGCGTGGTTGGCCGCGATCACCAGACGGATCGCGGTCACTTCGCCGCAGCCGCGGCAGCCGCCGTGGCCACCGGTCGTCGAATAGTAATTGCCGTGATCGAGCATCAGGCGCTTGATTTCGCCGCCGGACTCGGTCGCGCCGTCGACGAAACGCGCCGGCGTGTTCGGCAGCCGGCTCATGAAATCGAAGCGTTCCTGCAACGCGCCCAGCAAGGCCGCGTCCTGCTCCTGGCTCGTGAGCGCGCCGGGGCCGCAGACGTCGACGCATTCCAGGCAACCGGTGCACTTCCAGGGATCGATCGTCACCGAATACAGGCCGCCGCTGCCGGGACTCGCTTTTTCGGCGGCGTCGAAGAACGGGCGCGTGCGGGCGACCGGGAATGCGGCGAGCGCGTCGACGAGCTTGCTGAAGTTGGCCAGCAGGGTCGGCGAACGCGTCGGCAGACTGGCCGCCGCCTCGGCGACGAGTTCATGGAAGGCGCGCGCTTCCTTGCCCTGGCGATAGGCTTCGCGCACCGCCTCGGCGATCGCGTAGATCTGGCCGCGCAGAGCCTCGCGCTGCGCCTCGGTCATATCGATCTGGCGGATGCCCGCGAGCAGCAGTTCGTGGATTTCATGCACGGTATTGGGAATCGCCGCGTCCGGGCAGACCAGCGTGCATTCCATGCACCCGGTGCAGGCGCCGGGATCAAAGAGCGGCGCGCTGCGGCGGAACAGCCCCTTGTCCTTCGCCCCCGCGCTGCCGGCCGGCATGAACAGGCCGGAACCCGGCAGCACCGGCGCTTCGGCGATGGCGCCCTCGCGGAAGGGCCGGGCGATCATGTCGTCGAAATACTCGCGGTCGAAGAGGCCGCAGGTCGACGCGCCTCCGGGCTGGCACATCGCGGCGGACAGCGAAACATTGCGCAGCGCGATCGGCGCCGGTTTGCCGTCGATCTTTTTCAGCGCCGGCTGGTCGTAGTCGACGCGCTGCGTGGCTTCGATGCCCTCGCGGATCACGTCCATGTTGCCTTCGACGACGGCCGCGCCCTTGGTGCCGAATTTCTTGGCGATCTGCTTCTTCACCTTCTCCAGGATGTCCTTGCGCGACGCGCCGGCCGTCACCTGCCCGACGTGCCCGGCCACCGCGCCGATGAAGGCGATGCCCATCATGCGCGTGGCCAGCTCCGGCGTCGGCGCGTGCCGCCTGGCCACGTCGAAGGCATCGATGACGAAGAAGTTGATCTTCTTCTCGCGGATCGTCTTGCGCGCCTGCGCCGGCAATTCCTCCCAGACTTTTTCGGGCGTCGAGTTCGATTGCAGAATGAAGGTGCCGCCCTCGGCCAGTCCCTTCAACGGACTGGCGTGGACGAAGGAACGGTGGTCGGGCGAAATGACGACTTCGACGTCCTCCAGTTCGGCGTTGGTGATCTTGATCGGTTCGGGCGAGAGCGTGATGTAGTAATTGGTCGGCGCGCCGCTCTTTTCCGATCCGTATTTCGGCGCGGACTTGGAATGCAGGTCGAGCGCGCCGGCCAGGATGTCGGTCAGGAGCTTGCCGGAGGCGATCGTGCCGTAGCCGCCGACCGAGTGGAAACGCACGCGGAAAGCCGAATCCGGCAAGAGGCGCGGGTTGGCCTCGGTTTCCAGCGCCATCCGTTCGGTTTCCGGATACGCGGCCCTGAGCTTCTTTTGCAGTTCGGCCATGCGCGGATTCGGATCCTTCGAGAAGAACTGCGAACCCAGGTAGATCAGCGAAGCGCCTTCGCCCTTTTCCTTTTCCATGTTCCTGAACGCCGCGACCAAGTGGCGCGGTTGCAGGTCATGGCCGCCCAGCCCGAAGATCGCCGTGGTCAGCCTCGGCGTGGACTTGAGCGCCGGAATGCCCGCGTGACGCTCGGTTTCGCCGCGTTTCAGGCCGCCGTTTTCGAGCGCCTTGAACAGCGCCTGGGTCACGAGCGCGGTCAGCGCCGTCTGATCGGAGCGTTCCAGCACCGTCACGGCTTTCTTGCCGGCCAGCGCGGCGACCACTTCGGCTTCCGGGAAGGGTTGCAGCAGCTTGATCGCCACCAGGCCGACCTTCTTGCCCTTGCCGCGCAGGTACGTGACGACGGCTTCCACGTCGTCGCACACCGACCCCAGGCCGACCATCACCGTTTCGGCGTCGTCGCACATGAAGGTATGCACGGGCGCATACACGCGGCCGGTCAGCTCGGAATACTCGGCCATCGCCTGGCGCACCAGCGCCGGCACGCCGCTCGCGAAGTGGGTGCGGTGATCGGCGGAACCGGCCTGGAAATCGGGCTGGTTCTGCACCGGCCCGGTCATGCCGGGATTGTTGACGTCTACCAGCGCCGGGACGAGCTGCCGTGTGCCCTTCTCGAAAGCGTTGACCCACTGGCGACGCCACGCGCCCTGCAATTCGCCGGGCAGCCACGCCAGCGTCTTGGCGACGAGATCGCCCGCGTTGTCTTTCTCGATTTTCGCGGCGTTGGCGTCGAGATGGCTCTTCAGCGCCTCCAGATTCTTTTCGGAAACGTCGGCGGCGTGGCGCGCGAGAAACTGGTTCAACTGGAACACGCGGCCCTTGGAGCCGAACACGATTTCCTGCGCCAGCGTCGGCGCCTTGATGCGGCCGGCCGGGTCGCCCAGGTACTCGCGCAAGAGTTCCGGCTCCGGCAGCAGCGCCTCGCACATCATGTGGCTGGTGGCGAAACCGTCCATCGTGTTGGCCACGGGAATCAGCGACAGCGCCGACGCGCGGTAGGCGATCGCCGCGAGATCGGCCGCCTCCTGCGGATTGGAGCCGAACAGGATGGTGTAGCCGGAAGAAAGCAGGGCGTAGATGTCGTCGTGCCCGGCCATCACGTTCAGCGAATGCTTGGAGACGACGCGCGCCGCCACCTGTAGCACGAAACCGCCGACCTTCTTGCCGACCGTCACGTAGTGCGACTCCATCGCGTACAGGATGCCCTGGCTCGACGAGGCGTTGGAGATGAACTGGCCGCCGGTCAGCGCCGCGCCCAACGCGCCGCTCTGCGCCGAGTGCTCGCCCTCCGGCTCGAAGAAGAACGGATGCTTGCCCCAGACATTGACGCCGCCTTCCGCCCGGAAGGCTTCATAGAGTTCGGCGATCTCGGTCGACGGCGTGATCGGATAACCGATCACCCCGCCGCAAACGTGGCCCATGACGTGGGCGACGGCGCCGTTGCCGTTGATGACGGTGGAGAGACCTGGGTACTTCGCTTTCTTGGCTTTCATGGTCGGAATCCAGATGAGGGTTGGAAAATCCGACCGCGCGGGCGCAAGCCCGGCGGTCTGTCGAAAAAGTGGATGATAGATCAAGGAGGCGGGAAAAGCGCGCCACGCGCCGCGGCGGCCCCGGAAAACGGCATGACCGCCGCCCGCGCGGCGACCGGAGCCGGATTGCCGGCGAAACCCTCCCAAACCATGTTTCCTCCGTATTCGGATCGTTGAAACCATCCACGCCCCCGCGAAAACGGTTGGTGCGGATATGGAATGACGAAATGAGACTATGGAATGATTGTTGTACTCCTAACTTTCATCGTAAAACTGACTCCGGTTTGAAACCCCGCCCTTTAGGGCGGTGCGAAGGCTGGAACCCCGGCCTGGAAGGCCGGGGTTTCGACTGTAGCTACTTGGGAGGGGTGCAAACCCCTTCCAGGTTCGTTCACAGCGACAGGCATGAATGCCTGTCGCTAATTAGTTGCTGGTAAAACATACTTACTAAACGAATTGCCGTGGCAATGAAACCTCCCGGAATTTTGCCGCGCCCGACCGGCCCGATTCCGCGATGAAAACGACGCTTCGTCGACTTCGCGTCGCCGGCGATTCGGTGACTCGGCGATTTGGCGATGGAATCACGATACGCTGCGGAATTTCTGGCGGTTCAATTCCGCGTCCTCGTTCCTCAGCAGGATGGCGAACCTTTCCAAGTCCAGGGGCTTGCTGAAAAAGAATCCCTGATACTCGTCGACCTCGCGCTGGCGAAGCCACTCCAGCTGCTCTTCCGTCTCTATGCCTTCCGCCACGGTGCTGTAGCCCATGGCCTGGGCCATCATGATGATCATTTCGGCCAGCTTGCGCTGCTCGATTTCCACGTTGACGAAGGATCGGTCGACCTTCAGCCCCGAAAACGGGTATTTCTGGATATGCGAGAGGTTCGAATAACCCGTGCCAAAATCGTCGATGAAAAACCTGAATCCCAGGCCCTGTATGGCGTGGATCGTCTTGATGACGCTTTCGTTGTCTTCCGGCATCGCGGATTCGGTGATCTCGAATTCCAGGTAATCCGGCGAGCATCCGGTCTTGAGCATGATCCTTTCGATCGTCTGCACCAGGGACGGTTCCCTGAGCTGATAGGGCGAAATGTTTACGGAAATTTTCAGGGGCCGGCCCTGCTGGACGTACTTTTTCTGTTCGATGGCGGCCAGTTCGAAAATCTGCGCGCCCAATTCCGAAATCAGCCCAAACTCTTCGCACGCCGGAACGAAAACGTCCGGCGAGACCATGCCGTACCGGGGACTGTTCCAGCGCGCCAGCGCCTCGGCGCCGATGATTCTTCCGCTGCGCACGTGCACCCTGGGCTGGAGAAAGATCGTGAATTCCCTGTTTTCCAGGGCTGAGTGGAGCGCGCCGTTATGAAAGATATCGGCGCGGCCAACCATCTCGAAGCTCGGATCGTAGTAGGAAGCGCGATTGCGTCCGTTGTTCTTGGCGTGATACATCGCCAGATCGGCGTGCTTCATCAGGGTCGTGGCGTCCGGCCCGTCCTTGGGAAAATACACGACCCCCACGGAAAGCGTGATGGGAATCGAACGGTCGGCGATGTGGAAAGGCTTGGAGAATTGGGTCTGAATCTGGCCGATCAGACTCCTGGTCCGCGAATCGATGTCGCTCGCCATCGTCTGTATCAGAAACTCGTCGCCGCCGAGCCGCGCCAACGAGTCCTGGCTGCCGGTCACGCAGGAGCGCAGGCGGTTCGCCACATCGACCAGCACGCGCTCGCCGAGTTCATGCCCGACGGATTCGTTGACATACTTGAAGTGGTCGATGTCGATGAGCAGCAAGGCGCCCTCGAACCCCCTCTCCCTGACCAGATCCAGGAAACGGGGGAAATTCTCCATCACGTATTTGCGGTTGAACAGCTCCGTCACCACGTCATGAGTGGCCAGATGCAAGGCGCGCTCCTGGGTCCGCTTCAATTCCGTGACGTCCACTTCACTGACCAGGATCGCCGGATCGCCGGTGGCGGCGTCGTAGCTGAAACGAGCCGCCACTTCATGCCAGCATATATCGGATTTCGTGTTGACGGCCGCGACAACCCGGCCCGCCCCCGTGAGCTTCACTTGGCTCGCCAGCGTTTTATAGACGTCGTTGTCGACGAAATGCCCGGCAAAGGTTTCGGCGATGTCGCCCACGACGGCGCGGGCGGCGGGATTCCGGTAAAGGGCGTGCCCATCGTCGGCAAAAAGCGTGATCATGACCGTCGTGTGCAGCAGGGCTTCCGCGCAGCGCAGCGTCTCAATGTCAACCGGCTCTTTTTCCAGCCCTTCGCCAAGCATCCCCATGCGACCATCCTCAAGGACGATGCCGGAATGAATCACGCACAGCGTGAGCGGTTTTCCCTTGGGATAAAGCGTCCAGTTCTCCGAAAAAACCGCGTTCGAGGCAATGAAATCCTCCCGGTATTGTGCCATGCGTTGCGTGACCGACAGGGACATGTCAACTCTCATGTCGCGCGATCTCAGTTCTTCGAGGCTATCCGCCGCCCATACCCTGAGGGAAGCCTCGTTTCCCCAGACGATGTGCCCCGTATCGAAGTCATACACCCAGACAGCCGTCCGCAGGCGTGAAAAACCGGACAACGCTTCCGCGCTGATGTGAAAATGTGACAAGTGAGGCTTCATCAGAGAAGGATTCGTAAATTTTGTTTATATAATGTTCCATATACCAGCTATTTACGCGGAATTCAATAGCTGTCAACGCCAGCCAAAGCGAGCCAGGACTTGGCAATCATATCGGTTATGTGCAAGGGAGTCCGGTGAATGCGTCCGGGTGCGTATCTACGCTCTTCATCAACGAGAAGTTTCCAGCAATGGATCGTTTCCGCGAAAATCAGGTCGATCACCTCGTCGGGACATGATTGAACCAGGAAATTTATCGCCTCGCCATTCTTGAGCAAAAACAGAGTCTTTCCGTTTTGTAATTTGCATTCTGTCACATGGTCGTGTATCTGCTTCTTGCAAACGCATCTTTCATTTAGTGATTCCACATCAATCTCATTCTGTTGCGACCCAACGCTTCCAATGACGCACCATCCTTGCACTGTAGCGGATCATCGTAGGACAGCGATGTATTCGCGGTCGACGAAAGTATCAGATCAGATCGTGACAATAGCTCTTTCTTGCCACCGACAAGGTAGCCAAGAGTAAATGCCTCTGTTTTCGGAAAACCTCTGATATCGAAAACCTTGACAGGGAGATTCCTGCCCCCAAGCGCGGCCGAAACGCTTTTTCCTATCAGGCCAAAGCCGATTACCAAGGCCCTTCTACCCGACATGGATAGACCAAAATCTCGCAAAATATTCTCCACGGCAGCTACCGCGGACAGACCAACAAAACGTCCTTCAAGCGTCTTGATCTGACTTTCCGCAATAGTAAATACCGGAAGAGGCGGTATTTGGATTTTCTCTTCATGGCGGTTGTGACCGAATTTCGTAACTTCAACCACGCCTTGCTTGTATTCTTTTTATATCTGCGCAGCCAAGCCTCAATAGAGGAGCAAGAAAATATCCCCCCACGTCGACAATCAGTATTTTCTTCCCATCCTGCCGGGATTGTTCCAACGCATCAAAAACAAGTTTGTCCATGACTCCTTCCTTTTCAGGCATGGCGTAAGGTTCATCATAAAACGGACTCCGGTTTGAAACCCCGCCCTTCAGGGCGGTGCGAAGGCTGGAACCCCGGCCTGAAGGCCGGGGTTTCGACCGTAGCTACTTGGGAGGGGTGCAAACCCCTTCCAAGTTCGTTCACAGCGGCAGGCATGAATGCCTGCCGCCAATTAGTTGCTGGATGATGTGAAGCGCATGGGCTTTCAAAAGACGCTCTTTTACCGAAAGATCAATTGAGTATGGCTTTGCGATAACGGAATGGATATCGTATTTCATATCCATCATCAGGTTTATGAATTTTTCAGTGTCGGCAAGCAAGTGCTGCAACAAAATAAACCGAGTGTTTTGAAAACATTTTTGAATTCATTTGATTCAAGCGATTGGCGACAAACACGGAGTTTGTGGGAAGAAAATCGGTACATGGAGGACACTTGCTGGACAGATGGCAAACGTAAAAACCCAGTGGCGTAAAACCAGCTTGCCGGCGGGGCGTCCCCCCTGGGAGCAGATGCCAAGCGTGATATTCACCGAAAACCAGATCATATCAAGGGCGTTTTTTCCCCGGATTGGACGTACCGGGCTTTCTCCTCTTCGCCCTGTCCACCGGCTTGTCCGGCGCGTAGGGATTCTCCGTGACGTTGAACTGGATGCGCAACGGCGTCCCTTGCAGCTTGAAAACCTCCCGACACACGTTTTCCAGATAGCGGCGGTAGGAATCCTGCACCTTGTCGAGGGCGTTGCCGTGGATCACGATCAGCGGCGGATTGCGCCCGCCCTGGTGGGCGTAGCGCAGCTTGGGACGGAACGGGCCGCTGCGCGGGGGCGCTTGCCGCGCCACCGCGTCGATCAGCACGCGCGTGAGCCGGGACGTGGAAAGGTCGATGGTCGCCGCGCGGTAAGCGGCGTCGACGGAGCGGAAAACGGCCTCCAGTCCTTGCCCCGCCAGCGCCGATACATAATGGAATTTTGCGAAATCCAGGAATTTCATCCTGACTTCGAGGGCTTCCTTGATCTGGCCGCGCCTGTAGGCGTCCAGACCATCCCACTTGTTGACCGCCACGACCAGGGCGCGGCCGGATTCGACGACGAAACCCGCGATATGCGCGTCCTGTTCGGAGATGTCCTGCCGGGCGTCGAGGACCAGCACGGCGACGTTGGCCTCCTCTATGGATTGCAGGGTCTTGACGACCGAGAATTTTTCGGCCGTCTCGAAAACCCGGCCCTTGCGCCGCAGGCCCGCCGTGTCGATGAGCGTGTACTTTTTTCCGTTCCGGTCGAAGTCGACGAAAATGGAGTCGCGCGTCGTGCCCGGCCGATCGAAAACGATGACCCGATCCTCTCCGAGCAGGGCGTTGATCATCGTGCTCTTGCCGACGTTGGGCCGGCCGGCGATGGCCACCCTGAGCCGGCTTTCGCCGTCCCCGCTCTCGCTCTCGTTTCCCCTCTCGCGCGTTTCCCCGTCCTCGCCTTCACCGGGCCAGGGAAAGGCTTCGAGCACGTCATCGATCAGGCCGCGCACGCCTTCCCCGTGCGTCGCCGAAATGGCATAAGGATCGCCCAGTCCAAGCTCGTGGAAATCGGCCACCGCCACGCCGCGGTTCATTCCCTCGGATTTATTGACGGCCACCGTCACCGGAGGCCGCGCGCGGCGCAGTTTGTTGGCGATCTCCCTATCGAGCGCCGTGACGCCCGCGCGTCCGTCGACCACGAAAACGATGGCGTCGGCTTCCGCGATGGCCTGCTCGGTCTGACGCGCCATCTCGTGCATGATGCCGTCCTTGGCCAGGGGTTCGAAACCTCCCGTATCGACGACGAGATAGGGCCTGTCGCCCAGCCTCCCGCGCCCGTAGTGGCGATCGCGCGTCAGACCGGGAATATCGGCCACCAGGGCGTCGCGTGTGCGGGTCAGGCGGTTGAACAGCGTCGATTTGCCGACGTTGGGCCGGCCGACGATGACGATGGTGGGCTTCATCTTGGGGAGAATTTGTTGACCACGGCAGGCGCGACGAAAGGCGGGTGGCAAATTCTTTCCGGCTTTTCGTCGCGTTCCGCTTCCACTTACTTGCCGTCCTGCGCGCGAGGTTTTCGCCGTTCCGCCTGGACGCTCGTTTCGGCGCCGCGCGGGCGCGGGGAATAGTGCGTGTGCAGCAGGTGGTGCGCCTTTTCCGAATGCGGCGCGCCGAGGAAGTCGGCATAGAGCTTCTTGACCTGCGCGTTGTTGTGCGACTGGCGTATCTTGGCCTTGCGGTCGATGTTGAAGATCGTTTCGCGGCGCTTCAGGGCGTAGGGGATGTACGCCTTTTTCGAGCGCAGGGTGCCGCCGCCGTCGACGCAGCCGCCCGGACAGGCCATGATCTCGATGAAGTCGAAATCCGCCTCGCCGGATAGCACCGCTTCGACCAGCGCGCGCGTTCCCTTGAGTCCGTGGCACATGGCGACCTTGATTTCGCCCAGTTCGCCGCCGAGGTTGACGTGCGCCGAGCGCACGTTCTCGAAACCGCGCAACTGCGAGACCTCGATGTGTTCCAGCTCCTTGCCGTTGATGACGTAGAACATGGTGCGCACCGCCGCTTCCATGACTCCGCCGGTGGTGCCGAAGATGGCCCCGGCTCCCGAATATTCGCTCATCAGCGGATCGTCGTAGGCCGACGGTTCGAGGCTCTTCAGGTCGATGCCCTCGCGGCGCAGCAGGCGGGCGAATTCGCGGATGGTCAGCACGATGTCGACGTCGGGGCGGCCGTTCTCGCCCAGCGCCGGGCGCGCCGCTTCTTCCTTCTTGGCGGTGCACGGCATGATCGAGATCACGCGCATCCTGGCCGGATCGAAACCGCGCTTTTCCGCGAGGTAGGTCTTGGCGATCTTGCCGACGACGGCCTGCGGCGAGCGCGTCGAGGAGAGATACGGCAGGATGCCGGGATAATGCTTTTCGGCGAAGTTGATCCACGCCGGGCAGCACGAGGTGAACACCGGGCGTTTCTTTTCGGAGAGCTTGCCCAGGAGTTCGGTGCCTTCTTCCATGATGACCACGTCGGCGCCAAAGTTGGTGTCGAGGATCACGTCCGCGCCCAGTGTGCGCAGCGCGGCGACGATCTGCCCTTCCACGTTGGTTCCGGGCGGCAGGCCGAATTCCTCGCCGAAGCCGACGCGGATGGCCGGCGCCATCTGAAAGACGGTGATGATTCCGGGGTCCGCCAGGCAATCGAGCACGTTCTGCGTCTGGTCGCGCTCGGCCAGCGCGCCGGTCGGGCAGACCATGACGCACTGGCCGCAGGCCACGCACGGCGAGGCGTCGACGTTGCCGCCCTTGAGCCTGACGCCGGCGGTGCGGCCCCAGCCGGTCATCTCCAGCGCGTCGACGCTCTGCACCTTGCGGCAGACGGCCACGCAGCGCTGGCAGCGGATGCAGCGGCTGCGGTCGTAGACCACCGGCTGCGCGCCGGTGTCCGGCGGCAGATCCTTCCAGCCTTCCTGGTAGTGGAAGCGGATCTGCTTCAGCCCCACGGCGTTGGCGACGGAGAGCAGCTCGCAATTGCCGTTGCGCGGACAGGTCGAGCAGTCCTGGTGATGGTCGGCCATCGTCATTTCGAGTTGCAGCCGGCGCATTTCCTGAGCTTTCGGCGAGCGGGTCATCACCTGCCAGCCCTCGCCCAGCGGCGTATCGCAGGCCGTCATGTATTCCGGCTCCGCATGGCCGGGCCGGCGCACTTCGACGATACACGCGCGGCAGGTGCCCGGCGCGTGGTCGATGTCGGCCAGCTCGCACAGCGTGGGGACGTGGATGCCGTTGCGGCGCGTCACGTCGAGGATGGTTTCGTTGGCCTCGAATTCGAGATCCTGGTCGTTGATCCTGGCAAACATGTTCGATTACCTCATCGGGGTCGACGCAACGCGCGGCGCGCCGAATGTGTTCATGGCGCGCGCGGATGGCGCATCGCGCCGCGTTCCTTGCGTGTATCCGCCCTGCAGGGACTTGACCGTGACCAGCGAATACATCCGGTAGCAGCGCAGGCAGCGGCTGGCTTCTTCGTAGGCGGTTTCCTTGGCGATGACGCCGTCTACCTCGGCGAAGTTCCGGACACGCTCGTCCACCGGCAGTTCGGGAACGTGGGCGCGCGGTTTTTCCAGCGGCATGCGTTCGAGGCGCTTGTCATCGAGCAGATGGTTGTTGGCCAGGAACTTCTGCATGTGCCGTTCCGCCGTGACGTGCGTGTGTCCGTTCAGCAGATAGTCGCGGATGCTGGCCGCCGCGCGCTCGCCATGATCGAGCGCGTTGACCAGCGTCATCGAACTCTGCGGCCCAAGCACGCAGTCACCGCCGGCAAAAACGCCGGGCCGCGAAGTCTCCAGCGTGTCGGGATCGGCCATGACCCAGTTCCAGCGGTCGAGTTCGATCCCCTCTTCGGGCCGCAGCACGTCGTTGGCGACCACCTGGCCGATCGCCGCGATCACCCAATCGCAAGCCATGAAGGTTTCCGAATCCGGGATCGGTTCGACGCCGTGCCGCCCCCTGGCGTCGACCTCGGTCTGGCGCATGGCGACGAGCCTGACGCCGGCCACCCGGTTGCCCTTGACGACGAGTTCCGAAGGATTGGACAGGCAATGGAAAACGACGCCTTCCCGTTGCGCCGCCAGCACTTCCTCGCGGTCGGCCGGCATGTCCTCGATCGTCCGGCGATAGACCAGATGCACGGACTTCGCCCCCATGCGCCGGGCCGAACGCACGCAATCCATCGCCACGTTGCCGCCGCCGACGACGACCACGTCGCCGGCAAGCGTGAACGGCTCGCCTCCTTCGACGTGCCGATAGACCTTGAACAGGAAGTCGATGCCCGAAGCGTAGCCTTGCGGCACCAGTTCCTCGTTGCGCACGCCCAGTTGCGACGCCTTGCTCGCGCCATAGGCGAGAAAGACCGCGTCATACCCCTTGCCGAGCAGGTCATCCACCGAGAAATCCCGCCCAAGCGCCTTGCCATAGAGGAAATGCCCGCCGAGCTGGCGGATGACATCCTCGCTCTCGGCCTTGAGCACGTCCTTCGGCAGCCGGTAGCTCGGAATTCCCAGGGCGGCCATGCCGCCCGACGCCCATTGCGCGTCGAAGACATCGACCTGGATGCCGCCGCGCAGCAGCTTGTAGGCGCAGGTGATGCCCGCGGGTCCGGCGCCGATGACCGCGACGCGCTTGTCATGGCGCTCGGCGCTCGGCGCGAATTTGAGGCGCTGCCGCGGAAACGCCTCGTCGGCCGCGTAACGCTTGAGCATGCGGATGCCGACCGGCCCCTCGGCGGCGTTCCGCCGGCACGCCGCTTCGCAGAAGCGCACGCAGACGCGCCCGCAGCTCCCCGCCATCGGGTAATTGTCGAGCACCACGCCGAGCGCGAAATCGAACTTGCCGTTCTTCACGCCGTCGATGTATTTCGGCACGTCGATCTTCGACGGGCAAGCCTCGATGCAGGGCGCGGTGACATAGATGAAACTGTGCTGGAAGACCGCCTGCGCCGGAGTCATGGCGCCGAATTCCTCCGGAAAATGCACGAGCGCCTCGTACAGGGCGCGCGCGCAGCTCTGCCCCATGCCGCACAGCGCCGTCTGCGTGATCTGCCAGGCCAGCGCGCGCGCCTCGTCGAGCGCCCCAGGAGCGGCGACGCCATCGACGACTTTCTTGAGCAGGTCGCGCAGACGCTGTGTGCCCACGCGACACGGCGTGCAGCGCCCGCACGATTCGTCCGCCGCGCGCGCCAGATAGTCGCTGAACGCGAACGCCAGACTGGTGCTTTCATCCAGAATCAGAAAGCCCCGGTCGGCGATGAAGGCCATCGCCGCCGTGTCGGGCGCGACCTCGTCGAACCCGGACAGCAAGGACGTTTGCCGCCGCGCCGGATCGCGCCGCGCGTCGATCGCCGTCCCGTCCCAAACACCGTAAACGCAATGAATCATGGTCTCTTTCTCTCTTTCATTTTTCGAATCACGTCTCGTTCCATTTCCAGATTGCCCGCGCCTGTCGACTGCGCCCCGCCGCAGCGCTGTCCGCGGCCTGTCCTCGCGGCGCGAACGATCCGGGAATGAAACCGCTCGCGGCCCCATGAACGGGACTCCGGCCTCCCATTCATTGCCTGAAGTAAAAACGGACGCGATCATTGTACATGGCGCGGCAAGCCAAAGTCGATGGAACGCCGTGGCGGCAAGGCGCGTCCTTTTTGCCGGACAGCGCCGAATGGCGGCCGCGATCGTCGCCGGCGGGCCGGAAAACGCTCTCGCGCGCCCGTCGCCGGAGAAGCGACGGACGCGCGAATCCCGGACGCCCGTCACTCGCCGGAACCAGGGGAATCCGCCGGCGGAAAATCAGCGTTTGCCGATCGCAAAGACGCAGATCGGCTCCTCGTCGTCCGGGACGTTCAGGGTCTGCCTCACGAGATTGACGTCCATCGTTTCGGCGTAACGCGCGCCGATCCCCAGGGAATCGGAAACGAGATAGACGTGCTCGGTCATCGCGCCGGCGGCCACGTGCGTCCACTTGGCCCAGTGCTGCTGCGAGCCGCCTTTTTTCTTCAGCGAATCCCTGTTGCTCACGAAAATGAGGATGTGCGACGCCGCCCTGGCAAAGGCCTGCGGGTTGATCTTCGCCCTGAAATCGCCGCTCGCCGCCAGTTTCAGCGAATGATCCTGCCAGGCGTAGCGATAGATGCCCTCCTCGCCGGCCACGTAGATATCGACGTAGGGATCGACCCCCTGCGCGAACGGAATGGTCCACTTGTCCGTGCGGTTTTTCCCCGACGCGGCCCAGAGCAGCGTGGAGAGTTCTTCCCGCGAAATGGCGTTCGACGGAAAGCCGAAACCCGACGCCGAGGCGCGCGCCGCGACGGCATCGAGGATCGGCTTGCCGCCGCTTTTCTGCGGCGCGGGCAGCGCGATGGAAGCGGCGGGTTCGGCCTGCGCGGCGGCGATGCCCAGAACGGACAGGAACAGGACGGCAAAAAAAGATCGTTTCATTTTCTTCCTCTCTCCGGTTGCTGAAAAAGACATGATATAGCAAGTCCGCTTGAGATTATCCGGCATATGATGAAGCGCCCGGCCGTCATGGCGAGCGAAGCCATCCATGCTTCGCCCAATCCCGGTCATTCCGGATTGCCACGGCGCCGCGCGCCTCGCAGTGACGAGAACACGATTGTCGCCCTTTGCGGATCACCACAAAGGAAATGGCCCTGGCGACTTGCGCCCGGCGTGGAGAAGGCGAATCCCTGAAAAAGACTCGACCGCGCCGCGCGCGGCGAACGCGCCCTCCACGATCGCCCTGCCTTCGTTCTTCAGGGCGATTCTGAATCAAACGCTGATGAACCCCTGTCATTTCCTTGACAAGCTGGAATCCGGTTCGCCGCCGCCTTCGCCGATCTCATTACCCCTATCATTCCCGCTTTCGCGGGAATGACGGTTTCCTGTTTATCCACATTTGATAATTCAACCGCCGAACTCCCTCCGTCACTCCTTCGGCGGGCCACCTCCCTCAAGAGGGAGGCTTTTCGCGCGGCGCGACCTTCTACCAAACCGGAATTCCCGGCAGTCGCCAAACCCATTGGAGCGCGGGCGTCCCGCCCGCTTCGTTCGCTTTTCCGCGGGCGGGGTGCCCGCGCTTCAATTCCGGGGGCATGTTTCGCGCCAGACCGGGGCGTCCGGGGCGGGAATGCTTCAGAAAGACAGGCGATCCCGCGTCAGGTGGCCGCCTTCACGCAGGCGGTGCAGCGTTGGCGCCAGGTTCAGGCCGGTTTGCCGCTGGACGCTTTCGGCGCGTTCCAGGAGTTCTTTGAAGGCGGCGTCCACCGGGGCGTCGCCGCGCGCGAAGGCTACCGCGTTGCCGCTGTTGCAGGAAGAAAAGACGAAGGCGCGGTCGTCGAACGCGGCGGCGATGCGGGCCGCGCTGGCGGCGAATCCCCGGCTGCGACCGAGCAGGTTGACCGCGACCAGGCCGTCGGGGGAGAGCCGCGCGCGGCAGGCCTGGTAGAACGGTTCCGTGTCGAGGACGCCGGCCTTGCCGTCCTTGTCGAAGCCGTCGACGAGGATGCAGTCGTAGTGTTCGCCGTCCTGCAGCATGAAGCGCGCTCCGTCGCCGATGGCGACGCGCAGGCGGAGCGGGTCGTCGGGCAGCTTGAAGTACAGGCGGGCGATGATCTCGACCTGCGGGTCGATTTCCACGACCGTGATTCTCGTGCCGGGCAGCCGGTGGTAAATGAACTTGGGCAGCGATCCGGCGCCCAGGCCGATCATCAGCGCGTTTCGCGGCCAGGGCGGTTCGCGCAGCAGGAGGCCGGCCATCATCTCCCGCGTGTAGGCGAGTTCGAGGGCGTTCGGATGCTGAACGCGCATCGCGCCCTGTATCCAGTCGGCCGAAAAATGCAGATAGCGCACGCCGGCCTTTTCGCTGATTTCGATGGAGTGGTCGTTCATCGCGGGGAGCGGGTCATGGAATTTCGCGGATCAGCGGCGCGGCGGGCGGCTCGAATCCCGGATGACGAGTTCCGGCCGCAACAGTATTTTTCCGGGTCCGCCGGCGGGCAAGGCCAGGCGCTCGCGGAGCAGCTTGCCGGCGTTCCGGCCGATGAGGCGCGAGGACATCGCCATCGTCGTCAGGCCGGGTTTCCACAGGGCCGCCTCGGCGACGTCGTCGACGCCGACGACCGAGCAGTCCCCGCCCGGCTCGACGCCCAGGCTTCTCAACCCCAGCATGACGCCGAACGCCAGGAGGTCGTTGAAGCAGACGATCGCCGTCGGCGGCGGACGCGATTCGCCGAAGAGCTTTTGGGCGGCGAGGAATCCCTGTTCCCTGCCGGCCCCGCATTCGACGATGGATTCCGGGGAAATTTCCTTGCCGGCCGACGTCATGGCCATCCTGTATCCCCGGACGCGGTCCCGGCCCGTCGTGGTGCGCGCGTTGGCGCCGACGAAGGCGATCCTCTCGTGCCCAAGCCGCAGGAGGTGCCCGGTCGCCTCGGCCAGTCCGGCCCGGTTGTTCACGCCGGAATAATCCGTGGAAATTCCGCTTACATACCGGGAGACCAGGACGAGCGGAATTCGCCAGCCGATGACGGCCTCGACCAGTTCGCGCGAGGTTCCGATCGCCGGCATGAGGATCAGGCCGTCGACGTTGTGCTCCCTGGCCAGGTTCAGGAATTTCGCTTGCCGCGCGACCGATTCCCCGGCGTGGCCCAGGATGAGCGCGAATCCGCCCTCGCCGAGCGCCTCCTCGATGCCGACGGTGATTTCGGAAAAATAGGGATTGGCCAGATCGCATATCGAGACGCCGACCACGCCCGTCCGCTTTTTCCGAAGCTGCGCCCCGCTGCGGTTATAGACGTATCCCAGCCGCTCGATCGCCTGCCTGACCCGCGCGCGGGTCTGGGGAGCGACGGACGGATTGTCGTTCAGGACCATCGACACGGTGCCTGTCGACACACCGGCGAACCGGGCGACGTCCCTGATGGAAATGCGTTTCGTGGCGATGATGATTGTCCTGGGTAACAAGGCCGATGACCGACGCCCCGATTCCGGCGATGTCCGTCGAAGTTCGCCGAGTGTTCGCCGGAGCGGCGCGTCCGTCGAAAACGAAACCCGGCGCGGCCGCGCCGTCGTTTTCCGGCGCGATCATACAAAACCCGATCGGCCGCCGCAAGCAACGCCGCGCGCGTTTGACTCGCGGGCTGAGCCGTTTCAGAATGCGCTGTGGCGTGGGTCGCCGTTCTCATCGCGGGATGCGTCGCGCGATCAGTGGAAAGCGAGAGCCGGGTGCGACGCAGGGCTATCGCCAGAAGACTCCTTCGGTAACGGCGGCGGCTCGCCGTTCCATTCGAGAGACATGCGCCGTTTTCCGAGCGGATGACAGTACGAGCGATTTGCTTGAGCATTTTGGATGTATATGCCCGAACTCGGTAAAAACCTGATTTCATCGGAAAGCGGCATTACCGCGATTGAGGCGGTATTGGATATGAAGTTCCAGAAAGGATAAATCGATGGCGGTAAAGAAAAGCGAACTCTATTCAAGCCTGTGGGCAAGCTGCGACAGCCTGCGCGGCGGCATGGACAGTTCGCAATACAAGGATTACATATTGACCCTATTGTTCGTGAAGTATGTCTCGGACAAGTTCAAGGGCGTGGCATACGGCGACATCGACGTGCCGGAAGGCGGCGGCTTTGACGATATGCTTGCGCTGATCGGCGACAAAAACATCGGCGAGAAAATGGACAAAATCATCGCCCGCCTTGCCGAAGCCAACAACCTCCGAGGGGTCATAGATAACGCGCATTTCAACGATGAGGATAAACTTGGCAAGGGCAAGGAGATGGTCGATAAACTGAGCGAACTGCTCGGAATTTTCCGCGACCAGATGCCGGACTTCTCAAGGAACCGCGCCGACGGCGACGACATTATCGGTGACGCTTACGAATACCTGATGCGGAACTTTGCTACCGAAAGCGGCAAGAGCAAGGGACAGTTCTATACCCCGGCGGAAGTTTCCCGCATTCTCGCCAAGGTCGTGGGCATCGAATACGCCACGGGCAGCGATATCACCCTGTACGATCCGGCTTGCGGTTCTGGCAGCCTTCTAATCCGGGCCGCCGAAGCCGCTCCCGTAAACGTAGCCATTTACGGTCAAGAGAAAGAAGGCACGACCGCCGGTCTTGCCCGGATGAATCTCGTGCTGCACAACAGGGCGACCGCCGAGATTAAGGGCGGCTATAGCACATTCTCCGAACCGCAATACAAGAACCCTTCAGATGATGGCGCACTGCGGCAGTTCGACTTTGCCGTGGTCAATCCTCCATTCTCGGACAAGAACTGGACGCACGGGCTGAAAGAGTTCGGACGCTTTGACGGCTATGGCGACCGGCCGCCGCGTAAAAACGGCGACTTCGCTTGGTTGCTGCACATCATCAAGTCCCTGAAGCGCAATGGCAAGGCGGCCGTTATTCTGCCCCACGGCGTACTGTTCCGGGGCAATGCCGAGGCAAGCATACGCCAGTCGCTCATAGACCGTGGCTTTATCAAAGGCATCATTGGTTTGCCCGCCAACCTCTTTTACGGCACGGGCATACCCGCTTGCATCATCGTCATCGACAAGGAAAACGCCGGCGAGCGTGACGGAATATTCATGATTGACGCAAGCCGTGATTTCATCAAGGACGGTAACAAGAACCGTCTGCGTGAGCGCGACGTTTACAAGATAACAACCGTATTTAACCAACGCCTGGAACTTCCAAAATACTCCCGCTTTGTGCCGAATGGCGAGATAAAAGACAAGAACGCCTACAACCTCAACATTCCGCGCTATATCGACAGCGGAACTACCGAGGATTTGCAAAGCATTGAAGGGCATTTGAAAGGCGGCATACCGAGCGCGGATGTAGAGAGTCTGTCGCTCTACTGGCAGACTTTCCCGAACCTGAAAGCATCGTTATTCAAGCCGCTCCGCGACGGCTTCCATTCAATGACCGTGGATAAGGACGCCATTCGGGACACCATCAACGACGATGCGGACTTTTCAGCATACGCTGACAAGGTCGAGGACGCGTTCAATAACTGGAAGAACGCCGTGGACGGCAAACTTCGCTCGATAGACGCAACTACAAAACCGAAACTGCTGATTGCCGAAATCGCCGAGCGGATTCTGAAAGAATACGAACCTGTCACGCTTGTCGATAAGTACGACGCTTATGAAACGCTTCTTTCCTACTGGAATGAAGTGATGTCCGACGACGTTTACCTTCTCGTGCAGGATGGCTATAAGGCTATCCGCGATATGGAGGTGTTCAAAAAGACGACCGTCAAAAAGAAAAAGGACGGCACGGAAACCAAACAGGAAAAAGAAACCGGCTGGGACGGCAGACTCGTGCCGAAATCCCTCGTTATCGAGATGTTCTTTGCCACCGAGCAGAAAGCCATCGGCGAACTCGAAAACGTCATCACAGCGGCGCAAGCCGAACTGGACGAGATGATTGAGAGCGCCGAGGATGACTCCATCATCGGCGAAGTGCTGAAAGAAAACGGCACCCCCGATAAGCCGGGGATCAAGAAGAGGCTGAAAGACAGGGAACTGGACGCCGATGACAAGGCGGTACTTCAGAAACTTCAGGACTTGGTGACACGGGTAGACGATGGCGCAAAGACGCTGAAAGACCTCCGTGCCGCCCTTGACGCGAAGACCCGCGCCCAATACCCGAAACTCACCGACGACCAGTGCGTGAAACTGCTGCTTGAGCGCAAGTGGTATCGTTCGCTTATCGGAGGCGTGTTTGCGCTGTATACGTCGGTCAGCCACAGCATCGCCACCCGCGACACCGAACTCGCCGAACGCTATGAGAAGACCCTTCCCGAACTGGAAATCGAAGTCGCGGGCTACGCTTCCCGCGTCAAGGGGCATCTGGAAAGGATGGGGTTCGCATGGTAAAAGGATGCTATAAAACAACCGAATTGGGTCTTGTCCCATCTGACTGGGATGTTCTCACTTTGAGGGGGAACTTCGACTTTTTTCAGAATAACACCTATGCTCGCGACTGTCTGAATCCCTCAAAAGGCGATGTCCAGAACATTCACTATGGTGATGTCCTGATTAAATTCGGTTCAATTTTGGATTGCGACAAAGAGCATATACCGTATATTAACCCGGATATACGAGTAAACCTCGTTAAAAGACTGGTGCAGTCAGGGGATATAATAATCGCTGATACAGCTGAGGATAACACCGTTGGAAAGGCAACTGAGGTCATCAATGTTGGCAAAAAGGGTATTGTTGCTGGGCTTCATACCGTATTTATCCGCCCACGTTCAGGTTTGTTTACCGAGCGGTTTCTTGGTTACTTCATTAACTCTTCGGTCTATCATGACCAACTGCTGCCTTTTATTGTCGGAACAAAAGTATCTTCAGTTTCAAAAGGTTCACTACAAGAAACATTTGTATTGCGCCCACCCCTTCCTGAACAACGCGCCATTGCCGCCGCTCTCTCAGACATTGACGGCTACATTGTCGTTATCGCCAAGAAGCGCAACATTAAAAAAGGCGCAATGCAGGAACTGCTCACAGGAAAGCGGCGGTTGCCAGGATTTGTGGGCGAGTGGGTCACAAGCAATCTTGCGGCAAATTCGACTTTGAAAGCGAGGATAGGCTGGCAAGGGCTGACAACCGCCGAATACCTTGACGAAGGGTATTCCTATTTAATAACGGGTACAGATTTTGAGAACGGAAAAATCGCATGGTCAACTTGCCACTTCGTTGATAAGCACCGCTATGACCAAGACACAAATATTCAAATTGTAAATGGAGATGTTCTTATTACCAAGGACGGAACAATCGGCAAAGTTGCGATTGTGAACAATTTAAATAGGAAAGCCACTCTTAATAGAGGCGTATTTGTATTACGCCAAAAAACTAACGCCTACGATAGCAGATATGTTTATTACATTCTGCTCTCTCAAACTTTTACTGACTTCCTTGACAAACTGGCAGCAGGTTCGACTATCAATCATCTATATCAAAAGGACTTCGTGACTTTTGAATTTGAAGTGCCACCTACTACAGAAGAACAATCCGCCATCGCTGCCATCCTCTCCGACATGGACGCGGAAATCGACGCGCTGACCGCGAAGCTGACCAAGGTTCGCGGCATCAAGCAAGGCATGATGCAGGAACTGCTGACGGGGCATATTCGGCTTGTGGACGAGGCAGGAGATACCGCTTCCGCTGAGAAGCCCGTGGCAAAGATTATCGAAATGCCAAAGCGTAAGCCAGAAGCCGTAACCTCGCAGACAGTCGGTCATAACCAGCAGTTTGACGATGCCGTGATGATAGCGGGCATCGTGAACGCCCTCTATTCCGACAAGTACCCGCTCGGCAGGAAGAAGGTACAGAAGTGCCTCTATCTTCTGCGCCGTCATCAGGACGAAAGCACGGCGGCATTCAAGAAAAAGGCGGCGGGACCCTATGCGGACGAAGTACGCTATAAAGGCGGCGAGCCGATAGCCAGAAACGCAAAATACATCACCACAACTGCCGGAAAGCAAGGCACGGCCTTTGCACGTGGCAAGGACATCGATAAAGCCCTCGGCTATATCCAAAACTGGGGACGGCAAACAGACATCAAGTGGCTGACCGACAAACTGAAATTCAAGAAAATCGACGAATTGGAGTTGCTGGCTACCGTGGACATGGCTATCTGCGACTTGGAAAAATCCGGCACCCCTGTATCCGTCGCCGCGATAAAACACCTGATCGCCACGAACGCCGAGTGGAAGGCGAAGCTGGAAAAGCAGACTTTCAGCGATGCCAACATCGCCAAGGCAATCGAAGAACTTCGGACGCTGCTGTAAGGGGCAAGAACTGTGAGCAAGCCGGAGAACAGCATTATCCTGTACCAGGACGAAAATGGCGTTACCCGCGTCAACGTGCGCTTTTCGGAGGAGGATTTATGGCTGACCGGGTTGCAGATTGCCGAAATCTACGACACCACCCGTCAGAACATAAATCAGCATATCGCCAACATTTACAAGGACGGCGAACTCGCCGCGGATTCAACGTGCAAGAAATTCTTGCGAGTTCAAACCGAGGGGAAACGGCAGGTCGAGCGCAACGTAGACCACTATAACCTCGATATGATTATCGCTATCGGCTACCGCGTGCAGTCACAGATTGCCACCCGCTTTCGCCGGTGGGCTACTCAGCGTCTGCATGAATATATCCAGAAAGGTTTTGCTCTGGATGACGAGCGATTGAAGCAAGGCGGTAGCCGCTACTTTCGCGAACTTTTACAGCGCATCCGCGATATCCGCTCTTCCGAGCGCAACTTTTACCAGCAGGTCACGGATATCTACGCGACCGCCATCGATTACGACCCACGCTCGGATATGACGAAGAAGTTCTTTGCCACGGTTCAGAACAAGCTGCACTTTGCGGTTCATTCGCATACGGCGGCAGAACTTATATTTGACCGTGTGGGCAGTGACAAGCCGCTGGTCGGCATGACGAATTTCAAAGGCGAGTACATCACGAAGGACGATGTGAAGATAGCAAAGAACTACCTGTCAGAAATCGAACTCGCTCGCTTGAACTTGCTCGTATCGCAGTTCCTGGACTTTGCCGAATTTACTGCTTTGGAGCAACAGCCGATGTCGATGGCGGATTGGATTGCCGCACTTGATAACCAGATTATCGCTTTACGGCGTGAAGTCCTGAAAGGAGCCGGGCGCATCTCTCACAAACGGGCTATTGCCAAAGCCGAGAAGGAATTTGAGCTATACCGTGAGCGGGAAATGAAGCAACTTGAAAGCGACTTCGACCGCGCCATGAAGGAACTTGCGAAATTGAACCCACCGCAAAAGGAGGACTCAAGCAATGCCAAAGATTAACGAATCCGAAAAAAGAACACAAAAACATGTCCTCGCTTTGTTCCAGGACAAGGCCGGATTGGGGTATGCTTTTTACGGCGACCTGCGCCACGAAACGAACACCAACATAATGACCGACAGGCTGACGGCGTGGCTCGTCAAGCGCGGCTGCAGTCAAACGCTCGCGGGGAAAGCGGTATCTGAACTCAACAAGGCGGCGGGCAATTTGCAACAGGGTTTGTACAAGGCGAATCAGGATGTTTACTCGCTTCTGAAATACGGGGCGAAAGTTCACGAGAACCCCGGCGAACCCGATAAAACAGTTTATTTCATTGACTGGGAGCATTCACAGAATAACGATTTTGCCGTCGCCGAGGAAGTAACCCTGAAAATGGGCGGTGAGCGCCGTCCCGACATTGTCGTATACATCAACGGTATTGCTGTTGCGGTCATCGAGTTGAAAAAGTCCACCGTTTCGGTGTCGCAAGGCATACGGCAGAACATCTCCAACCAGAGCGAGCATTTTAACAAGCCGTTCTTCACCACCATCCAGTTCATAATGGCGGGAAACAGCGGAGAGGGTTTGCGTTATGGGGCGATTGAGACGCCGGAGAAGTATTATCTCGAATGGAAAAACGATACTGTCAACACGGCTGCCCAGCCGCTCGACGATGTGTCACTTGGTATTCTGGATAAATGCGCCGATCTGCCCGACAAACTCGACTGGCAGCTTTTCAGCATGTTCCAGAAACGGCGCTTCCTTGACCTTATCCACAACTTTATCGTGTTTGACAAGGGCGTGAAAAAGGTTTGCCGCCACAACCAGTATTTCGGCGTGAAGAAGGCGCAGATAAAGCTAAGCCGCAAGCAAGGCGGCATCATCTGGCACACCCAAGGCAGCGGCAAGACGATAACGATGGTATGGCTCTCCAAATGGATACTCGCCAACAACCCGGACGCCCGTGTTCTCATTGTAACCGACCGTGATGAACTCGACGAGCAGATGGAAAAAGTCTATCGCGGCGTTGACGAACAGGTCTATAGAACCAGTTCCTGCGCCGACCTCGTGAATAGGCTCGACAAGACCGATAAGCGTTTGATTTGCTCTCTGATTCATAAGTTTGGCGTTCGCGGGAAAAACGAATCCACCGAAAGCCAGTCCAAGAAATCGGTCGAGCAGTTCATAAAAGAGTTAAGAGATGCCCTGCCCGCGGGATTCAAGGCAAAGGGCGAATTTGTCATATTCGTGGACGAATGCCACAGAACCCAGAGCGGACTTCTCCACGAGGCCATGAAGGAGGTTTTGCCGAGTGCCATCTTCATCGGCTTCACGGGTACGCCATTGCTCGTCAAGGATAAGAAAACCAGCATCGAAGTTTTCTCGCCGGGGTACATCCACACTTATAAATACGATGAGGCTGTCGCCGACGGCGTTGTTCTCGACCTGCGCTATGAAGCCCGCGATATCGAACAGATTATCACACAGCAATCCAGGATAGACGAATACTTCGAAGCCAAGACCCGTGGGCTTAACGACGCTGCCAAGGCGAAGCTGAAGTCCAAGTGGGGCAATATGCAGAAAGTCTACAGTTCCCGCAAACGGCTGGAGGTCATTGCAGAGGATATAATCGCCGATTTCGACATCAAGAACAGGCTCGCTGACGGCAATGGGAACGCCATGCTTGTAGCGGACTCCATTTACTCCGCGTGCAAGTATTACGAGATATTCCAGACCCGCGACTTCAGGCAATGCGCCATCGTGACTTCGTTTGTGCCTCTTGAAGGCAATCTCCGAGCCGAAGCCGGAGATGCCGAGGAATTCGAGAAGTACGAAGTCTATAAGAGGATGCTGAACGGACAATCAGCGGAAGACTTCGAAGCCGAGGCAAAGCGCAAGTTTATCGAGGAACCGGCGCGGATGAAGCTGCTCATCGTCGTTGATAAACTACTGACGGGCTTCGACGCTCCTCCTTGCACCTTTCTCTACATTGACAAATCCATGCACGACCACGGTCTTTTCCAAGCCATCTGCCGCGTAAATCGTCTGGATGGCGAAGAGAAGGACTTCGGCTATATCGTGGATTACAAGCAACTGTTTGGTGACTTGGCGAATGCTCTTGACAAATACACATCAGGCGCATTCGAGGGTTATGCCGCCGATGACATTGAAGGCCTGATCAAAGACCGCCTTGGAGAAGCGAAGAAATACCTCGACCTTACGCTTGAGGAACTTGATGACCTCTGCGGAGGCGTTCCCGCCCCCCGTGCCGAGATAGACTTTATCCATTATTTCTGTGGCGAGAACGGTGTGGGCGGCATTGACGATGAGTCCTGTTCCCGTAGCCGCGAGAAGCTATATAAACTGGTAAACCGCCTTGTCCGTGCCTATTCCGAGATTAAGGGAGATATGACCGAAGCCGGTTATACCTCTGCCGAGCAAGCGGAAATCGACAAGAAGGCTGTGTTCTACACCGCCCTCAAGGAAACCATCGGTAACGCCAGCGGCGACTTCATTGACCTGAAATCATATGAAGCCGATATGCGTCGCCTAATCGACACCTATATCAAAGCCGATGACAGCCGCAAAATCGGTGAATTTGACAACTTTACGCTCCTTGATTTCGTCTTGGCGCAAGGCGAGCAGTTTGGCGGCAAAGGCAAGGAAGCCGCTGCTGAAGCGATTGAGAACAACATCCGTAAAAAGGTCGTTGAGAAGATTCTCATCAACCCTAAATATTACGAAAAAATGTCGACTATCCTTGACGAACTGATAAAGGCACGGCGCGAAGGCGCAATTGCCTACGAGCAATTGCTTGAGCATTATATTGAACTGGTCAAGAACGCTGAAGACCCGGCAAGCAATCCACGTTATCCAGATACTATACGGCATAGCGCCGCTCTCAGGGCTTTCTTTGACAACTGCGGAGAGGACGATGCTTTAGCAAAAGCCATAGACAAAGCCGTCAGAGAAAGCAAACAAGCCGATTTCCGGCACAACGAATTCAAGGAACGTCGAATAAAGCAAGCCTTATATAAAGTGTTGCAGGATAAGACCGATGTCGATCGGGTCTACAACATTGTTGTGGAACAGGGAGAATACTGAGTGATGCTGAACATTTCCGGCATACCCATTGAAGTGTGCAAGAAAAACATCAAGAACATGCACCTTTACGTCAAGCCGCCGAACGGCAACGTGACGGTATCAACCCCGCTCTCCATGAGCGACGTGGCTATAGAGCGGTTTGTCCGAACCAGGACCAGCTGGATTAAGAAACAGCTTGCCAGGTTCGACAACCAGCCGCGCCAGTCGGAACGGGAGCATGTATCAGGTGAAACGCTGTACGTTTGGGGGAAGCAGTACTACCTGCGAACCGGATATGGCAACAAGAATGCTCTCACGCTTTCGGGCGATAAGGCCGTGCTGACTGTCCGCAAGGAAAGCTCTCCCGAACAGCGTGAAGCCTTTATCCGCGAATGGTATCGCGGCTTGCTGAAGGAAGAAATCGCCAGGCAGCTCCCGAAGTGGGAAGAAAAGACAGGACTTGAGGCGAGCGATTGGCAAACGAAATACATGACCACCCGCTGGGGAACCTGCAACACGAAAACAGGCAAGGTATGGCTGAACCTTCAGCTTGCCAAGAAAACGCCGGAGTGCCTTGAATACGTGATCCTCCACGAACTCGTCCACCTCGTCGAAAAGAGCCACAACGAGCGGTTCGTTTCGCTGATGGACAAATATATGCCGATGTGGAGAGAGATCAAGGCGGCACTTAACGGGCAAACGCTTGATTACATGGAATAAGACAATCCGATGGAGATGAAGAATGCTTTGGATTACACCAACGGGAAAACAAGAAGTGGTAAGGTCTCTTGCCGAGGATCACATCGCCGTACCTGGTACTGCCGGCAGCGGCAAAATTGCCATTGCTTTGCTTCGCGCTCATCACCTCGCTAACATATCCGGTGGTGAATAATAGGTGGTTATTTTCCACGGTCGAATCTCCAGCCTCCAGGGCTGGGTTTCAGCCTTACGCCGCCCCTGAAGGGCGGGATTTCAACCCGGAGTTGGTTTTACGATGAAAGCATTATCTAGACCGTAACTCTTTGATTTAACAAAGACTCACGAAATTCCCTGATTGGGAATGGCCTTGATTATAGACTTATTCCGACGCATCGGGAATGAGAT
>JAIRPF010000039.1 GCA_031257115.1 Accumulibacter sp. | reverse complement strand
AGCGTCCAGTCCTTGGTGTAACTCGTTCCCGTCAAAAGCAGCGTTCCGCCGGAGAGCGTGTTCGTGCCGCTACCGATGTTGCCGTCGGCGGCGATGGAGAGGGTGCCGTTGGAAACCGTCGTCGCGCCACTGTAGGTGTTGGCGCCGGTGAGCGTGAGCGTTCCCGCGCCGGATTGGGCGAGGCCGCCCGTGCCGGTGATCTCGCCGTCGTAGGTCAGCGCGTCGGAGCGGTTGAAGGTGACGAGGGCGTTGTTGAGGATGTCGCCCGTCACGCTGCCCGTCGTGCCGCCGTTGCCGATTTGCAGGTTGCCGTTCGTGACGGTGGTGCCGCCACTGTAGGTATTCGCCCCGGTGAGCGTGAGCGTTCCCGTGCCGTTCTTGGTGAGGCCAGCCGTGCCGGAGCCGGAGATGACGCCGGAGAACGCGCCGCTGCCCACGGTGAGGCCGTAGTTGCTGGTGAGGTTGATGTTCCCCGCGCCGTTCAGCGTGTTCACGGTCTGCGCCGCGACCTGGGTGGTGTAGGTCGCGCCGATCTCCACGGTGAGGTCGGTGCCCGAAGGGATGTTTCCATACAGCGTTCCGCCGTTCACCGTCGTGCTGCCCGTGTAGGTGTTCGTGTAGGGGAGGCTCAGTTGGCCCGTGCCGGACTTGACGAAGTTTCCATCGCCGGTGATGGTGCCGTCGTAGGTGAAGTTGTAGCCCGAATCGACCGTGAGCGTCGCGCCGCCGAGGGCGACTTTGGAGGCGCTGCCGAATCCGGTCAATTTCATCGTGGTCGCATCGAAGCCGTTGAGGTCGAGCGTGGCGTTGTCGTCGATCGAAAACTCCTCGCCCGCAAACGCGCCCGCCGCGCCTGCCCTGAGCGTGCCACGGATGACAGACATCGCGTAGGGGGCATTGTTCGGGTTCGTGAGCGTGAGCGTTCCCGAGCCGACTTTGAGGAACCGCGTGCCGGTGAGCGCGCCCGCGAACGTGACCGTTCCGCCGTTGTCGTCAATGAGGTTGACTCCCCCGCCGATCGTCCAGTTCTTGGTGTAACTCGTTCCCGTCAAAAGCAGCGTCCCGCCGGAGAGCGTGTTCGTGCCGCTACCGATGTTGTCGTCGGAGGCGATGGAGAGGATGCTGCTGGATCCGGAAATGGTGGTGCCGCCACTGTAGGTGTTCATTCCGGTGAGCGTGAGTTTTCCCGTGCTGTATAGGGTGAGGCTGCCCGTGCCGGAAATCACGCCGGAAAGCGTCTGGTTCGTGTTCTGGTTGAAAATCAATGTCCCGTCATTGGCAATGGCGCCCGCGTAAGTGCCGTAGTCGAGCGCGCCGGTCACTTCCAGCGTTCCGGCGGAAATGGCCGTATTGCCCGCGTACTCGTTGTAGCCGGAGAGCGTGAGTTTTCCGGCGCCGGTTTTTTCGATGCCGCCGGAGCCGTCGATCACGCCCGCGAAGCCGACGTCATGGCCCTGCGTATCCAGCTTCACGAGGCTGCCCGCCGTGCCGCCGCGCACGGTGGTGTCGAGCGTGTCGATGCCCGCGCTGCCGATATCGCCAAATTTGACGGTCTCGAAATTGCTCACCGTGCCAAGAGCCGTGCTGCTGTTCAATTCCAGCGTGTTGCCGGTGAAGATGTCGCCCGCCCCGCCGCCCATAGCGCCGCCGCGGATGGCGTGGTTCGTGGTGAACGTGCCGCCGTTGATGGTCACGGTGTTGCCGGTGGCGTTGCCGCCGTTGGAATAGCCGCCGTAAAGCGTGATGACGTTGCCGGAAATCGTCGTGCCGCCGTTGACGGTGAGCGTGTTGTTGGAAGCGCTGCCGGAGGAAGGCGCGTACCCGCCGTAGATATTGGCGGGCGATCCGGTGAACACGGGGCCGGTTGTGCCGTTGCCGAGCGTGAGGGCGTTGTTGCTGGCGGCGGTGTCGTCGACGGGCGGGGTTGACGTGCCGCTGTTGCCGTAGACGTCGCCGGTAAAGGGCGCTCCGCCATTTTGGGAACCGTCAAGCGTGGTGTTCGTGGCCAGGGCGGGAAGCGGCGCGAAGAGGGAGGCCAGCAAGGCCGCGAACAGCGCGCGGCGCGGAAACGGCGGAGAAAACGGAAAACCGGAACGGACAACCGGAACGGAAAGAAAACGCCCGTCCCGCGCGCGCGGACGCTGGCTCATTGCGGGGGGGGGGGGGTAACGGCAACGTTGGCGAACATCATGGAATCCTCCCAAAAAATTCAAAAAAAGATGAAAAAAACAAATGAAGCCCGGGCGATATTTTGTCTTTCCCGGGACCCTCCGGAATGAAAACGGAACCTCCGGCGAATCCTCGACATTCTACACATGTGAAACAAGGCCCCGCAAGAGGCGAATGCCATTTATTTCCGCCCGCCTCACGAGACTCCGCCCGCGTGAGAACCTCCGCTTCGTTATTTCCCTCCGCCTCCGCCGCCGTTATTCCCCTCCCCGCCCCTCGTCATCCCCCCTCGTCATTCCCCCGGAAGGGGGCAACCCGCGCCGTGGCTCCAGCCCGAAGGGCTGCCAATTCAATTCAAAGGATGCGGCGCTACGCGCCGGAGTGTACGCCCTGGATTCCCGCTTTCGCGGGAATGACGAGGGGGGGGGCGGCAAGGGCAACGGCGGGGTTTGCCTCCCTCCTGAGGGGGGCTTTTCACGCGGCGTGGCTTTTATCCGGCGCGGAAATGCGCCGGGTGGGGCGGCTCGGCTATAATCGGGCTTTCCCGTTGTTTTTGCGCGGATTTTCCATTTTGCCGTTTCCGGATCGACCATGACCGATATCCTGTTCCTGCGCGGCGCTCCCGCTTTTTCCGCTTTCCGCCTGCAAGGTTTGCAGCAACGTCTCCAGGACGCGGCGCCGGGCGCGCGCGTCGCCAGCGCCGAATACTGGCATTTCGTCAAGTTGAGACGGGAGCTTGCTCCCGAGGCGCGCGGGCGGCTCGCGGCGCTGCTGGAAGAGCGGCCGCCCGAAACGCGGCGGAGGGGGATGTTGTTCCTGGTCGCGCCGCGTGTCGGCACGATTTCGCCGTGGTCGTCGAAAGCGACCGACATCGCCTGGAATTGCGGCCTCGCGGCCATCGAGCGCGTCGAGCGCGGCATCGCCTTCGACGTCGAGGGCGTGGACGAGGCGCGACGCGACGCGGCGGCCGCGCCGCTGCACGACCGCATGACCGAAACGGTGTTCGGCGATTTCGCCGGAACCGCGCGGCTCTTTCGCCATTTCGCGCCGAGACCGATGGGCCGCGTCGGCTTGCTGGAGGGCGGGCGCGCGGCGCTCTCCGAGGCCAACGTCCGCCTGGGGCTGGCGCTCTCCGGGGACGAGATCGATTATCTCGCCGACCTGTTCGCCGCGAAAATGAAGCGCGATCCGACCGACGTCGAGCTGATGATGTTCGCGCAGGCCAACTCCGAACATTGCCGGCACAAGATTTTCAACGCGTCGTGGATCATCGACGGGGAGGCGAAAAAGGAGACGCTGTTCGGCATGATCCGCGAGACGCACGCCGCGCATCCGCAAGGCAACGTCGTCGTCTATTCGGACAATTCCTCGGTTTTCGAGGGCGCGGAGGTTGAGCGTTTCCATCCGGACGCCGATGGCGTCTACGGCTATCGCGGGGAACTCACGCACATTCTGGCCAAGGTCGAGACGCACAACCATCCGACGGCGATCTCGCCCTTTCCCGGCGCGGCCACCGGGTCCGGCGGCGAAATCCGCGACGAGGGCGCGACCGGGCGCGGCGGCAAGCCCAAGGCGGGTCTGTGCGGCTTTTCGGTGTCCAATCTCCGCCTGCCCGGCGCGGCGCGGCCGTGGGAGGAGGAAACGGCCGCCCTCGGACGTCCGTCGCGCATCGCCTCGGCCCTGGCGATCATGCTCGAAGGGCCGATCGGCGCGGCGGCGTTCAACAACGAGTTCGGCCGCCCGAACCTCGCCGGTTATTTCCGTACCTATGAGCAGCGCGTCGGGGGAATCGTGCGCGGCTACCACAAGCCGATCATGGTGGCGGGCGGCGTCGGCAACGTCGCCGCCCGCCAGGCGATGAAGGCGGCGAAATTCGCGCCCGGCGCGCTGCTGATCCAGCTGGGCGGCCCCGGCATGTTGATCGGCCTGGGCGGCGGCGCGGCCAGTTCGATGAGCACCGGCGCCAACGCCGAGGATCTCGACTTCGCCTCGGTGCAGCGCGGCAACCCGGAAATGCAGCGCCGCGCGCAGGAAGTCATCGACCGCTGCTGGCAGATGGGCGCGCCGGCGGGCGACGCGGCGCGGCCCGGCGACGGCAATCCGATCCTGTCGATCCACGACGTCGGCGCGGGCGGCCTTTCCAACGCCTTCCCGGAACTCGCGCACGGCGGTTCCGCTGGCGCGCGCTTCGAGCTGCGCGACGCGCCGATCGAGGAGCCGGGCATGTCGCCGGCCGAAATCTGGAGCAACGAATCGCAGGAACGCTATGTGTTGGCCATCGCGCCCGCGCGGCTCCCCGAATTCGAGGCCATCTGCGCGCGCGAACGCTGCCCGTTCGCCGTGGTCGGCGTGGCCACGGACGACGGGCGGCTCGTCGTCGCCGATCGCCATTTCGGCGATACGCCGGTGGATATGGAGATGGAGGCGCTGCTCGGCAGGCCGCCGCGCATGACGCGCGAGGCGAAGCGTTTGCCGCGCGCGGCCGCGCCGTTCGATCCGGCGGCGGTCGATCCCAGGGAGGCCGCCTATCGCGTGCTGCGTATGCCGGCGGTGGCCGACAAGACTTTTCTCATCACCATCGGCGACCGCTCGGTCGGGGGGCTGACCGCGCGCGACCAGATGGTCGGGCCGTGGCAGACGCCGGTGGCCGATGTGGCGGTGACCACGATGGGCTTCCGGACGCTGCGCGGCGAAGCCTTCGCCGTGGGCGAGCGCGCGCCGGTGGCGGTCATCGACGCCCCGGCCTCGGGGCGCATGGCCGTCGGCGAGGCGCTGACCAACATCGCCGCCGCGCGGATCGCCCGGCTCGGCGACGTCAGGCTTTCGGCCAACTGGATGGCCCCCGCCGGCGCGCCGGGCGAGGACGCGCGCCTGTTCGACACGGTGCGCGCGGTCTCCGATCTCTGCCAGACGATCGGCGTGTCGATCCCGGTCGGCAAGGATTCGCTGTCGATGCGCACGGCCTGGGAGGAAGGCGGCGAGAAGAAAGAGGTGCTCGCGCCGCTCTCGCTGATCGTCAGCTCCTTCGCCCCGGTGGAAAACGCGCGGCGCACGCTGACGCCGCGGCTGGCGGTCGACGGCGGCGCGACCGACCTCCTGCTGATCGACCTGGGCGACGGCCGCAACCGGCTCGGCGGTTCGGCGTTGGCGCAGGCGTTCAACGCCACGGGGAGCGAGGCCCCGGACGTGGACGCGCCGGAGCGGCTGGCCCGCTTCTTCGACATCGTGCAACGGCTCGCCGCGGACGGGCAGCTGCTCGCCTATCACGACCGTTCCGACGGCGGCCTGTTCGCCTGCCTCGCCGAAATGGCCTTCGCTTCGCGCTGCGGCCTCGACATCGACATCGGCGAGCTGTGCGACGGCTCGCCGGGCAGCCTCGCGCGCGCGCTGTTCGCCGAGGAACTCGGCGCGGTCGTGCAGATCCGCCGCGCGGTGCGCAACGGCGTGCAGGCGGCGTTCCAGACGGCGGGAATCCGGGCGGCGCGCATCGGCGCGCCCGAACGCGGCGGCGACGTGAAAATCGACTGCCGGGGCGAGACCGTCCTGCGCGAAAGGCGCGTCGACCTGCACCGCGCCTGGTCGGAAACGAGCTGGCGAATGCAATCCCTGCGCGACGACCCGGACTGCGCGCGGCAGGAATACGATCGCATCCTCGACGAGGCCGATCCGGGCCTTTCCGTGGCCGTGCCCTGCGACCCGGCGGAAGACATCGCCGCGCCGCTCATCGCCACGGGCGCGCGGCCGCGTATCGCCATCCTGCGCGAGCAGGGCGTCAACAGCCAGACCGAGATGGCGGCGGCCTTCGATCGCGCCGGTTTTGCCTCGGTCGACGTGCACATGAGCGACATCCTGGCCGGACACGTATCGCTGTCGGGCTTTGCCGGCGCGGCCGCCTGCGGCGGCTTTTCCTACGGCGACGTGCTCGGCGCGGGCAAGGGCTGGGCGCGCACGATCCTGTTCAATCCGCGCGCGCGCGACGAATTCTCGGCCTTCTTCGGGCGCGGCGACACCTTCGCGCTGGGCGTGTGCAACGGCTGCCAGATGATGAGCGCGTTGAAGGAACTGATTCCCGGCACCGAAGCCTGGCCGCGCTTCGAGCGCAACCGGGTCGAACAATTCGAGGCGCGTTTCGTCATGGTCGAACTGCCCGCGTCGCCGTCGCTCTTCTTCGACGGCATGACCGGCGGCCGCCTGCCGATCGTCGTTTCGCACGGCGAGGGCCGCGCCGAATTCGACTCGCCGGAACAGCGGGCGCGGGCGATCGTCGCCATGCGCTACCTCGACAACGCCGGAAACGTGAGCGAAACCTATCCCTACAACCCGAACGGCTCGCCCGCCGGCATCACCGGCCTGACCACGGCGGACGGCCGCTTCACGATCATGATGCCGCACCCCGAACGTGTCTTCCGCGCGGTGCAGATGTCATGGCACCCGGAAACCCTCGGCGAGGATTCGCCGTGGATGCGCATGTTCCGTAACGCGCGGCGATGGGCAGGGTAGGTGGACGCCACATCTTTGGCCACGGAGCGCGCGGAGGGCACGGAGAAAACCTTCTGGAAATTTCCACCTTCCTCCGTGCTTTTCGCGGTTGAAGCGTCTCCGATCCGGGCGATGACCGTCCCTTTTCCCCGTCATTTCCGCTTTCACGGGAATGACGGGAGTGGTTTTCGCGGAAATCCAGCGCGTCCCCCCGGCGCGAAGCGCCGCAAGCCAGCCTCCCTATCGGGGGAGGTGTCGCGCCGGAAGCGTGACGGAAAGAGTCGGGCAGCCGAATCATCGAACGCGGACAAACAGAAAACCCGTCATTCCCGCGCAAGCGGGAATCCAGTTCGTGACCTCCGGCCCGAAGGGCTGTCAATTCAAAGGATGCGGCGCTTCGCGCCGGAAGGTAGACTTCTGGATTCCCGCGTTCGCGGGAATGACGGGGATTGGCGGGCTGCCGATTCGAAAACGCGCCGCCGCGCGGGTTGCCTCACTCAAGGGTGGAGGCTTGCCCGGCGCGTTCCGCGCGGTTCGCGTTTCCGGTCAGCAGCTCCGTGTTTCCACGGTATAGGTCGGTTGCAAGTCCCCTGGAGGGATAAAGCACACTACACGGCATCTATATCCATAAGGATTATTTCTCATGCCCTTAAAGCCAATCCACCGGGGAATCGAATCCTTGTATTCAAAGCCATCGGAAATCTCCATCAGGCCGGCAAAACCACAATCTTTCACGAGTCGCACATAGCCCTCCATCAAGGAAATCACCTTGCCGTTGATGGTGATGTAGCGGTGTCGTTTGCCGCCCTGCCCGCGGGCAAGACCTTGGCGTGAACCATCGCATTGGTCGAGCGCATCGCGGCTTCGACGCCTTTTGGCGCGGCGATGCGGGCGCTACTGGAGAGATCGGTAAACCTCGGCAGCGCCGTCGCCGCGAGAATGCCCAGGATGACGATCACCAGCTCGATCAGGGTGAATCCCCCCTCCTCGCGTATTTCGTCGGATTCCGTTCCGTATTTCATCGTGTTTCATTTCAAGTCTTCTTAGCAAAAAAGTTGTCGAAAAAAACACCTCCGGCGACGATTCGCATCGCCGGCTTGCAGCCCCTGTGTTATATAACAACATTTTCGCCGAATGGTCCAATGGAAGATTGTAAAAAACTGCAAAGCTCTTCCTGAATCGAACGATCGCGGGGGGGGGGATTGGCTTG
>JAIRPF010000027.1 GCA_031257115.1 Accumulibacter sp. | reverse complement strand
CGCTGGCGGCAGCGGCGCGCGTACCACCACTGCCACTGCCCGCAATGGCGGCAACGGCGGGCGCGGGCGGGTTTGGATTTATTGGAGCGATTTTCCGACCGTCACGTCGATCAACCGCGTCGACAGTACCACGGCCTATGCCTACAACTACGTGAGGTGGACGGTTGTTTTCAGCAAGCCCGTGACGGGCGTGGATAAAACGGATTTCAGTTTGACTCCTGGCTATAGTGCCTATCACACCGGCTTTGAGATTACCGATGTGAGCAGCAGCGACGGGGGCAAGACCTGGACGGTGACGGCGTATACGGGCTGGATTACCGGCTCCGTGTCATCGAGTTATCTCTACCTGAACCTGAATGACGACGACTCAATCCGGGAAGTTGGCACGGGCATGTATTTATCCCAAGATGCCAACCGGGGACGGCTTAACGGGAAAAATAAAGTCACTAACAGAACCAACCAGATGGCCTACACGGTCAACACCGCCAAGCCCGTCCTGAAAAAAACGGCGGTTTCCTCGTCGGTGCTGCTGGGCGAGATCGGCGCGTTCGACCTGAGCGTGAAGGGGCCGTCCGCGTCCGGGGTGCGCGATCTGGTGCTCACCGACACGCTGCCCGCCGGGCTGGCGTATGCCTCCCATACGGCGCAGAACGGGACGATCAGCGTTGCCGGGCAGACGCTCACGTGGAGGATTCCGTCGCTGGCGGCCAACGCGACCGCGACCGCGAGGGTGTACGTGCGGGTCAACGACGCGGGCACGAACACGCTGACATTGCCGGGCGCGGACAGCGCTTCCGCGAGGATCGCGGTGAAGAAGAATATCCACGCCCATTTCCGCATGGACGAAGAGGAGCATTCGTGGAAGGGCACGGAGGGCGAGGTGCGCGATAGCGGCGGCCACGATTTGCACGGCAAATGGGTGGGGAGCAGCGGCTTGAACACCGTGGCGCCCAATCCGACGATCGCCAGCCAGAAATCGGAGGTCGTCGACGGTTTTTGCAACGCGGGGAGTTTTGGCGGCAGCGGCTACGTGGTGGTGCCGCGCACCCTGGGGTCGAAACTCGATTACGGCGACGAGATGTCGGCCACCGCGTGGATCTATGTGAGGAGCCGCCCGGCAAGCGGCGGCCTGCGCACCATCTTGTCCAACGACGAAAATTACGAATTCCACATCGATTCCAGCGGCAAGCTGTACTGGTGGTGGAAACCCGGCACAAGTGCCCTCAACCAGACTTCGTCCGTGGTGATTCCCAATAACACCTGGACGCACGTGGCGATTACCTTCAATTCGGCGGGACGCCAGCGCATTTATGTGAACGGGAAGCTCGACTCCGCCGCGACCGGCACGAAAACTTCGACCGCGACGCTAAACCGCAACAACGCTTGCCCCTTCTACATCGGAGCCGACGTGGATTCGGGCAATTGCGCCCTCATAACGTCCCGCAATTTCGACGGCATGATCGACGAGGTGCGGCTCTACGAACAGGAGTTGAGCGCCGAGGAAATCAACGACGACATGATCTATGGCCGCCAGTGCGAGGATACGTTCGACCATATCCGCCTCGAACACGACGGCGAGGGCACGACGTGCGCGCCGGAGACGGTGACGGTCAAGGCGTGCATGGACGCGGCGTGCTCGCAACTCTACGGCGATCGCGTGACCTTGAACATGACGCCGAGCGGCTGGGTGGGCGGCGATAACTTCGAGTTCACCGGCGGCACGGCGGTCAGACAGTTCAACTGGACGAGCGCGGGCAACGTGACGCTGGGGGTGGCGGCCGTCGCGCCCGCCACCGTGAATCTGGCGCTCGCGCGCTGTTTCACGGCGAGCGGCGAAACCTGCGCGATGAAGTTCAAGTCTTGCAATTATTCGTTCGACGCCGTGGAACCCGGCGCGGCGCCGCAGACGAACATATTTACCAAGCTCGCCGGGGTCCCGTTCAATCTGGACGTGCTGGCGCTGGATACGGCGACGACGGTCAATCCGTCTTACACGGGAACGCTCGCCGTCGATCTCGTCGACGCGCGGACGGCGGATTGCCCCGGCGGCGCGGGGCTTTCGACGGCGCAGAGCCTGACTTACGATAACGAGCCGGGACGCAAGAGCGTGTCGTTTTCCCATGCCGGCGCGGCGCGCAAGGCGCGGGTGCGCATCCGTCCGGGCGACGGTTCGGCGACGGTGTGTTCGACCGACGTTTTCACGATCCGGCCCCAGGGCTTTGCCGTAAGCTCCCCGGCCAACGCGGACGGCACGGGCGCAAACGCCGCCGCCACGCCAACGGTCAGGGCCGGGGCGACGTTCAGTCTCCAGGCCGATTCGGGCGCGGCGGGCTACGACGGCTTGCCCAAGGCCAATCCCTCGCTCGTCGAATGGCCCGGCGCGCCCGCCACGGGCCGCGCCGCGCCGGGCACGGGCGCGCTGGAAGGCAGCGCGGGCGCGTTGTCGTTCGCCAACCCCGCGCAGGCCGCGACGGGCAACGGCGCGAACGGCTCCTTCACCTACGACGAGGCGGGGTATTTCCGCTTCCGGGAAGGCGGCGTGTACGACGATACCTTCACCGAGATGTCGGGCGACAAGGCCAATGGCGATTGCGTCGCCGGCAGCTTTTCCAACACGCCGAGCGGCGGCAAGTACGGCTGCAACATCGCCAACACGGCGGCGACGGCGCATTTCGGCCGCTTCATCCCCGATCATTTCGACACGGCCCTGACGCAGGGCTGCGCGGCCGGCGCTTTCACCTATTCCCGGCAGCCCTTCCCCGTGACGGTGACGGCGAAGAATTCGGCGGGCGCCGCGACGCAAAACTACGCCGGCGTTTTCGCCCGCAACGTGACGCTGACCGCGCGCGACATCGGGGATACGCTGGATAACCCCGGTCCGGGCGCGCTGGACCTCGTGGTCATGCCCAACTCGGTCTTCACGGCCGGAACCGGCGTGCTTTCCGAAAAATACGCTTTCGCCAAGAGGGAAACGCCGCCCGCCAAGATACGCATCCGCGCCGCCGACGATGACGGAATCTCCTCGCTGCGCTCGCCAGCGGGACTTTCCGCCGAGGGAACGGCGACGATCCGGTCGGGGCGCGCCACCATGACCAACGCCTACGGCTCGGAACAGCTCGACCTGCCGCTCGCGTTCCGCGCCGAGTATTACGACGGCGCGGGCTGGCGGACGAACACCGAGGATAGCTGCACCGGCGACACCTCGCTTTCCACCGGCCAGGCGAACGCGGTGTCCCTCGCGCTCATCCGCTCGCCCGCGACGCTCGGCGGCTGCGCGCGCGATTCGGGCAACCCCGGCGTCTCCGGCGTCGGCTGCGCGGCGAGCGCGCCGATGGCCCGCCGCTTCATCAAGGGCGCGACGCCGACGCTGGGCTTCGCCGGCGATTTCAACCTCTGGCTGCAAGCGCCGGGAGCCAACCACCCCGGCTCCGTGACCGTCGAAGCGACGATGCCCCCCTGGCTCGGCAACGTCTCCGCGATCGCCACCTTCGGCCGCAACAAGTCGTCCCTGATCTACCGCCGGGAAAGCTACTGACCCGCGCGCGAGAAGCGATCCCCATGACCGGCGCGCCCTGGGTGGCGCTCTCGGTCTGACTCGCATGAAGCTGGATTCCCGCTTTCGCGGGAATGACGGGAATGCGGGGGCACCGGATTTCCGTTTCTGCGGGGATGATGGAAATGTGAGGGCACTGGATTCCCGTTTCTGCGGGAATGACGAGAATGTGTGGGCACTGGATTTCCGCTTCCACGGAAATGATGGAAATTCGCAGTCGTTCGATTCAAAAACGCTCTGACCACGACGGACACGGTGAACACGGCGGAAAATATTTTTCAACCACGACGGGCGTGGCGACAAGCCCGCAGGGCGCGGGACAGCCGGAGGCGGACCTGGCGAAGCGCGATGCGACAACGCCGCATAGAGGCGGAAATCTTTCTGGAGCGTTTCCGACTCAGGCGATGCCCGTTCCTTTTTTCCGTCATTCCCGCGAAAGCGGGAATCCGGTTCCTTGTCTCCAGGCCGAAGGGCTGCAAATTCAAATTCAAAGAATGCGGCGCCATGCGCCGGATGGCACGCCCTGGATTCCCGCTTTCGCGGGAATGACGGGAATGTTCAGACACTTGACAAGCGTCTACGCTGGAATTGCTGGAATTTTCTTGCTGTTTATTCAAAAACGCTTCAACAGTTTTCAGACGCTACCCTGGATACCGGCAGACAAAGGCACGACGGGTTTTTCCCTCGTCTTTCGCCGCGTTCGCCGTGGTTAACACTTTTCGTTCCTGTTTTTCTCCGTGTTCCCCGTGGCTAAAAATTTCTGCCTTTTTCCGCAGTTTACAAATTTTCCATTTTTTAAAAATTTTTCTTGTTTTTTAGTAAGTTGAGTTATATACTTAAAGAAAGTTCTACGAAAAATTCAGATGCCATCATTTTCTTCTTCATCACGCAAGCCAGGTTGGCTGGCGATTCTGCCCCGGGGCGACCGGCTCACGCTGGCTCACGGGCTGCGCCAGGCCGGACGCCGTCCTGAAATCGCCATGCTGGATATGTTCGAGGCCGGCGAGAACGAGCGCGCCGCGCTGGCGCGCCTGAAATCGGCGCGTTCCCTCAAGTCGTATCGCTGCACGACGCTGATGGGCGAGGGCGAGTACCAGTTTACGCAGGCCGATACGCCTTCCGTGCCCAGGGAGGAGCGGCGCGAGGCGTTGCGCTGGTCCTTGCGCGGCTTTGTCGATTACCCCCTCGAAACGGCGTGCCTCGACGCGCTGGACGTTCCCAACGGCGATCAGGCGGGGCGGGCCGCGCACGTGCTGGTGGTTTCCGCCGCCGAGAGCGCGGTGCGCGCGCGGGCCGCGCCGTTCGAGGAGGCGGGCGTTCCGCTCGCCGCTATCGACGTGCCGGAACTCGCGCAGCGCAACGTCGCCACCCTGCTCGAAGACGAGAATCGCGGCCTCGCGCTCCTGCATCTCGGCGAGAACGGCAGCCTGCTGACGCTGACCTGGCGCGGCGAGCTGGTGGCCGCGCGCCGGGGCGAGCTGGCGTCCCGGCACCTGTCCGCCGACGATCCCGCGCGCCTGGAGCGCAGCCGCGAGCGGGTGGTGGTGGAAATGCAGCGCAACCTCGATAATTTCGACCGGCAGTACAGTTACATTCCGGTGTCCAAGGTGGTGCTGGCCATCTATCCGCGCGTCAAGGGACTGGCCGCCGAATTGGCGGAGAACATTTACGCGCCGGTGCAGGAAATGGATCTGACGGGCGTCGTCGATTTTCCGAACGTGCCGGAATTGCGCGATCCGGCCTGCCAGGCCATGAATCTGCTGGCCATCGGCGCGGCCCTGCGAACCGGGGAGGCTTGAGACATGAGCCAGGAAATCAATCTTTACGAAGAGCGATTGCGCCCGCGCCGCGAAGTCCTCACCGCGCGCAATCTCGCCGTGGCGGCCTTGGCCCTGCTGCTGGGCGTGATGGGCGCGGCCGCGTGGACGGAGCGCGAGGCGGCGGAAAGAGAGGCGGAGGCCGAAGAGATGAAAGCGCGCGCCGAGGATCGGCAGACGCGGCTGACGGCGCTCGCCAAGGCCGTTTCCGAGCGGAGTGTGTCGCCGGCGCTGGCGGCCCGGCTGAGCGAGGCGCGGGAGACGCTGGCCGATCGCGCCAACGTCATCGAACAGCTCGAATCGGGACGGCTGGGCAGCGCCACCGGATTTTCCGGATTCTTTTCGGGATTCGCGCGCCAGGCGCCGGTCAATCCGGACCTCTGGCTGACCGGGTTCATCGTCGATCGTGGCGGCGGGGCGGTCGAAATCCACGGGCGGACGCTGGACGCCTCGATGCTCCCCGTCTACGTGCAGCGCCTGGGGAGCGAATCCGCGTTCGCCGGACGCCGCTTCGCCGGGCTGGAAATGTCGAGGAAAGACTTGGCCGAGGATGCCGCCGGCAAGCCCCGGCCGGCTCCGGCGGCGGCCGGAAAGGCAACCGGGGCGGCGGCCGCGCCCGGCCCCGCGCGTTTCGTCGAATTCGTCCTGCGTTCGGAAGGCGCGGCCGACGGCTTGAAGGACGCGACACTTCCGGGAGGACGGACGCCATGAAATCCTGGTGGATGAAAACGTCGGCGCGCTTTGCCGCGCTCCAGCCGCGCGAGCGCCTGCTGGTGGCCGCGGCGCTGCTCGGCGTGATACTGGTGGCGGGCTATCTCCTGTTCATCGAGCCGGCGCTCAAGCGCGAACTGGCCGCCGGGCGCGAAATCGCCGGCGCGCGCGCCCGCCTGAAAGAGATGGAAGGACAAATGGCCGCGCTGAACGCGCCGGACAAGAATCCCGATTCCGTCGCGCAGAACGAATTGAACGCGCTCCGCGCGCGGCTCGACGGCCTGTCCGCGCGCTTGGCGGCGGTGCAAAGCCTGCTGGTGCCGCCGGAGAGAATGGCTTCGCTGCTGGAGGAAGTGATCGGCCCCCGCGGCGGTCTGCGCCTCGTCAGCCTGAAAACCTTGCCGGTGGAGCCATTCCCGGACGCCGAACAGGAAAAAAAGGGCGAAAAGACAGGCGAGGCCAAGGAAAACAAGGAAGGCAAGACCGGGACGAAGGCGGGCCTTTACCGGCATGGCGTGGAAGTCCGCCTCGAAGGCGGCTACCAGGATCTGTTGGCCTACCTGACGCGCCTCGAACAATCGCCCCTGAAACTCCTGTGGGCGCGCGCCACGCTCAACGCCGAACACCATCCGCGCCTCGTTCTCGTCCTCACCGTCTATTCGCTGAGCCTGGACCGCGCATGGCTGGTCGTGTGACGGGGAAGTTCAACCACGGAGAACACGGAGGACACCTTGGAAAAAACGATCGACCACGACGGACGCGATGGGCGTGACGGACGAAACGAAATGCAAAAGCAAAGCTCTTGTTTTTCTCCGTATGCTCCGTGGTCAAATCTCTTTCGCTTTTCTCTGCGTTCTCCGTGGCCAAAAAGGTTTTCGTCGCGCTCATCGCGCCTGTCGTGGTTGAAAAGATTTTCCCCGTGCTTGAAAAATTTCTTCCTCGGTCTTTCTTCGTGCCTGATCGTTTTCGCCGCGCCGGCCGCCGCCGAGGGGCTGGCCGATCCGACGCGGCCGCCGGGGGGGTATGCGGAGGAAGGCGATGAGGCGGTGGCGGCCAGCGGGCCGGTGCTCGAATCGGTGCTGCTGCCGAAAAAGGGACGGCCCCTGGCGGTCATCAGCGGGCATACGGTGCGACTGGGCGAGACGATCGGCGACGCGCGCCTCGTCGGCGTGAGCGAGCGCGAGGCCGTGCTGGAAGGGCCGGCGGGCGTCGAGCGCCTGTTCCTGACGCCGGGAGTCGAAAAAACCGCGACCGGACGGGGAAACGTGACACAAACAGGGACACAAGCGGAAACACGTGAAGAAACACAGGCGTCCGTGCGGACGCGAAACGGGAGAAAGCCATGATGTTCAAACGGATCTTCTTGATGTCGGTCTTGCCGGTGGCCGTGGCGCTCTCCGGATGCGTCTCGCATCTGAGGGCGCCGGGGGCGACCTTCGACCGGGTCGGGCAGGAATTGCGCGGGGCCGCGGGTTCGCAGCCCAGGAGCGCCGACGAGGCTGTCCAGGAGGCCATGCTGCCGCCGATCGATCTCGGCGCGCCGGAACCGGCCAGCCCCGCCGAGCCGCGCTTCGACCTGGCGGTGAGCGGCGCGCAGGCGGCGCAGGTGTTCATGGCGCTGGTCGCCGGTACGCGCTACAGCATGTTGGTGTCGCCGGAAGTTTCGGGCACGGTGACGGTCAAGCTGAAAAACGTGACCGTGCGCGAGGCGCTGGAGACGCTGCGCGAACTGTACGGCTACGAATTCAAGTTCCAGGGAACGCGCATCTACATCCAGCCCAATACCCTGCAAACGCGGATTTTCCGGATCAACTATCTCGCCGGCAAGCGCCAGGGGCAGTCCGACGTGCGCGTGACATCGGGGTCGATTTCCACCTCCCAGGGCAACGGCTCGCCCGGCCAGCCGGCGGCGGGCGTTCCTTCGGGAAGTTCTGGGTTCGCCACGATACCCAGCAGCCAGATAGTGACTTCGCAGGATAGCGATTTCTGGCGCGATCTGACCCAGGCGCTCACGAGCATCGTCGGCGGCGAGGGAGGCCGCGCGGTGGTCGTCAATCCAGGCTCCGGCGTGGTGGTGGTCAAGGCCTTCCCGGCGGACATCCGCGCGGTCGAAAACTATCTGCGCATGACCCAGGTGATCGTCGAGCGGCAGGTGATGCTCGAAGCGAAGATTCTTGAAGTCAGCCTCTTCGAGGGCTTCAAGGCGGGCGTCAACTGGGCGTGGTTCGGCGGGCGCGACCATCGCTACTCGGTCGGGGCGGTCAATCCTGGCACGAGTCTGTCCCACCTGGACGGGCGCAAGCTCCCCGCGGCCCCGCTTTCTTCCAGCAGTGGCACGGTGACGCCAGGGCGCGACTTCGGTTCCGCCGTGGCTTCGGAACTGGGGCGGGGAATATTCGGTCTCGCCCTCCAGACGAAAACCTTCGCCGCGCTGCTCGATTTCCTCGAAACGCAGGGCACGGTGCAGGTGCTTTCCAGCCCGCGCATCGCCACGCTCAACAACCAGAAAGCGGTGCTCAAGGTCGGTACCGACGAATTTTTCGTGACCAACATCAGTTCGACCGTCACCTCGACCGGCACGTCCAACGTGACCACGCCGACGATCACGCTGCAACCGTTCTTCTCCGGCATCGCGCTCGACGTGACGCCGCAGATCGACGGCGAGAACGGCATCGTCCTGCACGTGCATCCGTCGGTGAGCAACGTGACGGAAAACCAGAAGATCATCAACCTGGGCGAGCTGGGATCCTACACGCTGCCGCTCGCCTCCAGCACGGTCAACGAGACCGACAGCATCGTGCGCGTGCAGGACGGAAGCATCGTGGCCATCGGCGGCCTGATGAAACAGGAACAGAATTCGGGCGGCATGGGCCTGCCCGGAGCATCGGCGGCTTCCGGCTTCGGCTGGCTGTTCGGCAACAAGAGCAGCTATCTGGCGAAGAGCGAGCTGGTGATCCTCATCAAGCCGACGATCATCCGCAACGAATCGAGCTGGAAGGACGATCTCGCGGAAACGGAAACGCGTGTGCGGCAACTCGACCCGCGCCTTTCCCTGCCGACGCCAGAAAAGCCATTCCATTCCACGGTGGAATGAGCGGACGGAGGCGACCGGCAATGGCGGAGGACGAAGGCGGACCGGCAATGGCGGAAAACGGGAACGAACCGGCGATGACGGAGGACGGGAACGAACCGGCGATGGCGGAGGACGGGAACGAACCGGTGATGACGGAGGACGGGGACAAACCGGCGATGGCGGAGAACGAAGGCGGACGCCAGGACGGCGGCAAGAGCGCGACGGCCACGCTCTACCTCGATCATTTCGGCCTGCGCGAATTGCCTTTCGGCATCACGCCGGACACCGATTTCGCCTACGCCCTGCGCGCTCACCAGGAAGCGTTCAATACCCTGATGCTGGCGCTCGAATCGGGCGAGGGCTTCATCAAGATCACGGGCGAGGTCGGCGCGGGCAAGACGCTGCTGTGCCGCCGCCTGCTGAAGACGCTCGGCGGCGAATGGGTGAGCGCCTACCTGCCGAATCCCGGCTTCGACGCCGACACCCTGCTGCGCGCCCTGGCCGAGGAACTCTCCATCGGCGAACCGGCGCGCTTCGACCAGTACCACCTGCTGCGCGAGATCAACCGCGCGCTGCTCGAACTGGCCCACGCGGGAAAACGGGTCGTCGCGCTTATCGACGAGGCGCAGGCGATGCCCGTCGAGACCCTGGAGGCGCTGCGCCTTCTGTCGAACCTGGAAACGGAAAAGCAGAAGCTCCTGCAAATCGTCCTGTTCGGACAGCCCGAACTCGACGAAAAGCTGAACCGCCCCGAAATTCGCCAGTTGCGCCAGCGCATCGTCTTTCATTACCGGCTCTCCGGCCTGGACGAGGACGAGGTGGCGAATTACGTCGCGTACCGCCTGCGCGTCGCCGGCCATCTCGGCGAAGAACTGTTCACCCCCGCCGCGCTGCGCGTCCTGTACCGCGCCAGCGGCGGCGCGCCGCGCCTCATCAACGTCCTGGCGCACAAATCGCTGATGGCGGTCTACGGCGAAGGCCGGCAAAAAGTCGAAGCGCGCCACGCGCGCCTGGCGCGCCGCGACACCGAAGGCGCCCGCCAGACCGGATGGCTGGGCTGGCCTTGAAGATGATCCGGAAATGGAATGACCGTGGCGAGAGGCAGGGGGTTTTTAGTCACGACGAGCACGGAGTACACGGAGAAAAACAAAAACTTCAGTCATGACAGGCGCGGCGGAAGACAGGAACTTTTTAACCACGATGGGCACGGCGGACACGGTAAAAGGCGAAAATCTTTTTAACCACGGCGGGCGCGGCAGATACGGCGAAAGGCGAAGATCTTTTTTAACCACGGCGGACACGGCGAAAGGCAAAAATCTTTTTAGCCACGGCGGGCGCGGCGAACACGGCGAAAGGCGGAAACTTTTTTACTACGGTGGGCACAGCGAGAAACAAAGCCATGAAAAATCCTCCCCCATTGCTTTACCCGCCGAAACCCGGAAAGTCCAGAGCGTTCCCGATCCAACCGATGCCCGTCCCCTTCCCCCGTCATTCCCGCGCAAGCGGGAATCCAGCGCGTACACTCCGGCGCGGAGCGCCGCAAGCCGAGCATCCCTCACGAGGGAGGTGTCACGCCGAAGGCGTGACGAAGGGAGTTCGGCGGTTCAGTCTTCCAAACCCGTCCGGTCTCCCGAACCCCCCCTCGCTCCCGACACAACCGCCCGGCTCCTTCCGGCTCGCGGCTTCGCCGCGAGCTACTTCCCTCAAGAGTGATGTTTTGAATGGCGCGCGGGTATCCCGCCCGCAAAACGAACGAAGCGGGCAGGACGCCCGCGATCCAATTTTGAATTGGCAGCCCTTCGGGCCGGAGGCAAGGAACTGGATTCCCGCGTTCGCGGGAATGACGGGGGAAGGGAACGGGCATCGGTTGGATCGAACGTCCACAAATTCCCGTCATTCCCGCGCAAGCGGGAATCCAGCGCGTACATCCCGGCGCGGAGCGCCGCAAGCCAAGCCTCCCTATCGAGGAAGGTGTCACGCCTTCGGTGTGACAGAGGGAGTTGGGCGGTTCAGTCCCCCGAAGCCGTCCGCCCCCTTCTATTTCCACAATTCAGGATGAAATGAGCCATGAGCCTGATCAACCGGATGTTGCAGGATCTCGATGCGCGCCGCGGGGCGCGGAGCGACGGGGAGGATTTGCCCAGCGTGCGGCCGCTGCCCGCCGCGCGGCCTTCGCGCCCGCCGTTGGCGATGATCGCGCTGGCCGGTTTCGGCGCGGCGGCGGCGCTGGCCGCTTTTCTGGCCTTGCGCGAACCGGCGCCGGCGCTCCGGACGGTTCCTCTCGCGCCCTCCGTCGCGCAAGGCGCGCTTTCCGTCGAGGCGGCGCCGGTTTCCGTGGCCTCCTCCAGCCCGTTCACGATGAGGCTCGCGACTCATCTGGCCGAGACGGCGGCCGTTTCCGCGCCGCCTTTCCCGGAACCGGAAGCGAAGGGCGAGCCGGCCGCGAAGGCACCGGAAAAGGCCGGGAAAGGGATCAAAAAAGGGGCCGGCAGCGAGGCCAGGGGCAAAGCGGCGACTCCGCGCCGCGCTGGAGTCGCCTCCGCGAAACGCTCCGCGCTCTCCCGCCAGGATCGGGTCAAGCCGGTACGCGGCCAGGCGGAAAAGCGGAGCGCCGGGCTGGACAGGCGCGGTTCGTTCGCCGCGCGGCCCGGAAAACCGGAGAAGACGCCCGCCGTCAAAAGCTGGAGCGCATCGCGCGCCTTGATCAAGAAAACCGAGCCGGCCACGCCATCGCGTGATCGGGCCGACGCCGCGTACCGCAAGGCGGTTGCGGCGGCCGACCAAGGGCGGACGGCCGAGGCGCAGGAATCATTGCGCGCCGCGCTGCGCGCCGACGGCCTGCACACCGCCGCGCGCCAGTTGCTGGTTCGCCTGCTGCTCGCGGAGCAGCGCGTGGACGAAGCGGTTCAGGCCCTGCGCGAAGGTTTGCGGAAGCAGCCGGCGCAAACCGGCTGGGCGATGACGCTGGCGCGCCTGCAAGTCGACCAGGGCGAGATCGCCGACGCCGCGCTGACGCTGCGCGATACCCTGCCGGCGGCGTCCGGCAACCCGGACTATCTGGGTTTCGCCGGCCATTTGCAGCAGCGTCTCGGTCACGGCGGAGAGGCCGCCGATCTGTACCGGGCAGCGGCCCGCCTCGCGCCGAACGACGGACGCTGGTGGCTCGGCCTGGGCCTGGCGATGGAATCCGACGGACGCAACGACCAGGCGCTCGCCGCCTTCCAGCGCGCGCGGGAGTGCGAAAACCTGTCCCCGGAATTGTCGGCGCTCGCCGAGCAGAAGATGAGCCAATTGGAGTAAAGGCCCCCGCGCGGCGCTTCCTGCGTCCCGGAACCCAGACCCCGGCCCGGCAAACGACGCCCCGACGCCCGGCGAATGCCCGCCGGAACGTTCCGCGATCCGGAAAAGCGCGGGAGACCGAAAAACCGGACTCCGCCATTCGCGGCCCTGGGCGGACGTCCCTGCATTCGTTCAGGGCGTTTTTGGCTGGGTGCGTTTTCGATTCCAGCGATGACCGTTCCATTTCCCCGTCATTCCCGCGAAAGCGGGAATCCAGGGCGTACCCTTCAGCGCGAAGCGCCGCAAGCCAAGCCTCCCTCCTAGGGGAGGTTTTGAATGGCGCGCGGGCGTTCCGTCCGCGAAACAAACGGGGCGGGCGGAACGCCCGCGCTCCAAATTTGAATTGGCGGTCCTTCGGGCTGTGGGTAATGAACTGGATTCCCGTTTTTGCGGGAATGACGGAAATTCATGCGCGGTTGATTCAGAAACACGTCATGCCGCGGATCACATCCCTCAGGAAGATGGCTTCATTCCAGCGCGCTGCGCGCGGAAAATTCGCGGACGGGGCGCTCACTTCCGCGGTTTTCCGAAAAATGCTCGGCGCATGTTGTCAGGGAATGGACGAAAAACATCCTAGGGCGGCGGCGTTCGGGCGGCGACCAGTAGCGTGACTTCGGCGGCGCCGTGCCGTTTCAGCGTGCGCGCGCATTCTTCGAGCGAAGCGCCGGTGGTCATGACGTCGTCGACGAGCAGGATGCGCCGGCCGGGCAGATCGCGCGCGCAGCGGAACGCGCCACGGATGTTTTTCTCGCGCTTTTTCCACGACAGGCCGGCTTGCGCCGGCGTGTTCCGGACGCGCTCGCACACGCGGGCGTCGAGCGGCAGGCCGAGCGCCGCCGCGACGGGGCGCGCCAGTTCCAGCGCCTGGTTGAAGCCGCGTTCGCGCAGCCGGACGGGATGCAGCGGCAGGGGAACGACGAGATCGGGCGCGGGTTCCAGCTTCGAGGCCGCCGCCAGCCTGGCGAGTTCTCCGCCCAGCAAGGCGGCCAGCGCCAGGCGGTGGCCGTATTTGAAGGACTGGATCAGCTTGTCCAGCGGAAATCCGTAATTGAAAACGGCGAGCGTCCGGTCATAATGCGGCGGATGCGCGAGGCAGCGTCCGCACGTTTCTCCTGCGGGCGTGGGCAAGGCGCAGCGCGGGCAATGCGGAGAGGGCAGCCTGGGCAGATCGGCGGCGCACGCCGCGCAAAGAATTTCGCCGCCGCTGCCCTGACCGCAGAGCAGGCAGTCCTGCGCCAGGAGGCCGGCGACGGCGCGGCGCGCGGTTTGAAGTAGAATGCTCATCCCTTGATCCCGAAAAACCCAGTTTAGCCATAACCACGGAACACGGAGAGAAATTTCGGAAAAGCAGTCGGCCACGGCGGGCGTGAAGAAAGGCGAAAATCTTTTTTGACCGCGACGGGCGCGACGGACACGACGAAAGGCAAAAGCGGAATTCTTTGACCTCGGCGTGTGCGGCGAAAAGAAAACCAGCAACTAATTAGCGACAGGCATTCATGCCTGCCGCTGTGAACGAACCTGGAAGGGGTTGGCACCCCTCCCAAGTAGCCACGGTCGAAACCCCGGCCTTCCAGGCCGGGGTTCCAGCCTTCGCACCGCCCTAAAGGGCGGGGTTTCAAACCGGAGTCAGTTTTACGAT
>JAIRPF010000007.1 GCA_031257115.1 Accumulibacter sp. | reverse complement strand
AGTTCCAGGAGCCGCCGCGCCATCATCACGAGATAGGCCATCATGTCGTTCTCGCCCAGAAAGCGGCGCATGGCCTGGATCATTTCGGCGACGTTCGTCTCGCCGCCGCGCACGATCTCGTCGTATTCCTTCTCCGCCTGCATCCCCCACTGCCAGGAATCCTTGAACGCGACGATCTGCGCCTCGCTCCGGCTTCCCCTGGGCGAGGCGAACAGGATGTTGTAGTCGCGCGCGCTGTTGAACGGCGGATCGAGATAGACCAGATCGACGGACTCGTCCCCGACGTGCTCGCGCAGAATGTCGAGGTTGTCGCCAAAATACAGGCGGTTGTCCGGGGAAAAGGTCGTCATGGGCGAATGATACAGGCAATGCGGCGTCCGGCGAAAATCCGCCGGGGCCGTCAGGAAGGAGCGTTCCGGTAGATTTCTCCGGGGTCTTTCAAGACCGGATCGGCGGTCGCCCAGCGATCGTCCCGCAATTCGCGGAAAAAACAGCTTTCCCGTCCGGTATGGCAGGCAATTCCGCCCGCCTGTTCGACCGACAACAGCAGCGCGTCGCCGTCGCAGTCGGTCCGGATCGATTTTATTTTCTGGAAATGGCCCGATTCCTCGCCCTTTTTCCACAGGCGGTTCCGCGACCGCGACCAATACACGGCATGGCCGCTCGCCACGGTCGCCGACAGGGATTCCCGGTTCATCCACGCCAGCGTCAACACGCGGCCCGTCGCGGCGTCCTGGGCGATGGCCGGGATCAGGCCGCGTTCGTCCCATTTCAGGGCTTCCAGCCAGGGCAGGCGGTCGTCCAGATCGCTCATCGGATCATCCTCACAGGCGGACCTCGATGCCCTGTTCGCGCATGTATTCCTTGGCCTCGCGCACCGTGTATTCGCCGAAGTGGAAGATGCTGGCGGCGAGAACGGCGTCCGCGCCGCCCAGCGATACGCCGTCGGCGAGGTGCCGCAGATTGCCGACGCCGCCGCTGGCGATCACCGGCACGTCGACGGCCTCCGACACGGCGCGCGTGAGCGCCAGGTCGAAGCCGTTTTTTGTTCCGTCGCGGTCCATGCTGGTCAGCAGGATTTCGCCGGCGCCCAGCCGCTGGGCGCGCCGCGCCCATTCGACGGCGTCGAGGCCCGTGGGCTTGCGCCCGCCGTGGGTGAATACCTCCCACCTGCCGGGCGCGGCCTGCTTGGCGTCGATGGCGACCACGATGCACTGGTTGCCGACCCGGCTCGACGCCTCGGCGATGAGATCGGGGTTGCCCACCGCCGCCGTGTTCATGCTCACCTTGTCGGCGCCGGCGTTGAGCAGCCGCCGGACGTCGGCCACCGTGCGCACGCCGCCGCCGACGGTCAGCGGGATGAAAACCTGGCTCGCGCAGGCTTCGACGATGTGCAGGATGATGTCGCGCGCGTCCGAGGACGCCGTGATGTCGAGGAAAGTTACCTCGTCGGCGCCCTGTTCGTCGTAGCGGCGGGCGATCTCGACGGGATCGCCGGCGTCGCGCAGGTCGACGAAGTTGGTTCCCTTGACGACCCGGCCGGCGGTGACGTCGAGGCAGGGAATGATGCGTTTGGCGAGGCTCAAGGCGAATCCCGGATCAAGCGCCCGACAGCCGGTCGGCCTCGGCCTGCGCCCCGGCGAAATCGAGCGAGCCATCGTAGATGGCGCGTCCCGCGATGGCGCCGATGACGCCCTCGTTTTCGACGGCGCACAGCTTGCGGATGTCCTCGATACCGGACAGCCCGCCGCTGGCGATGACGGGAATCCGCAGGGATTGCGCCAGCTTGACGGTGGCCTCGACGTTGACGCCGGACAACATGCCGTCGCGCCCGATGTCGGTGTAGATGATGGCTTCGACCCCGTAATCCTCGCATTTCCTGGCCAGGTCGATCACGTCGTGCCGGGTCAGCTTCGACCAGCCGTCGACCGCCACCTTGCCGTCCCTGGCGTCGAGTCCGACGATGATTTGCCCCGGAAAGGCGCCGCAGGCGTCGTGCAGGAAACCGGGATTCTTCACCGCGGCGGTACCGATGATCACGTAGCCGATCCCGTTGTCGAGGCAGTGCTCGATGGTGTCGAGGTCGCGGATTCCGCCGCCGAGCTGCACCGGTATCCCGTCGCCGACGGCGTCGACGATCTCCCTGATCGCCTTCTCGTTTCTGGGTTTGCCGGCAAACGCGCCGTTCAGGTCGACGACGTGCAGGCGTCGCGCGCCCTGTTCGAGCCAGCGCGCCGCCTGCTCGCCGGGCGAATCGGAAAAAACGGTGGCTTCATCCATCAGCCCTTGCTTGAGACGGACGCATTGCCCGTCCTTCAGGTCGATCGCGGGAATGATCAGCATTTTGCGGAACAAAGAGAGTTGGGTTGTGTCGATCCCTGCCCGGTGATGAAATCGAATGGAAGCGGATCAGGGCGACCACTCGACGAAATTGGACAACAACGCCAGCCCGGCCTGCGCGCTCTTTTCGGGATGGCATTGAATGGCGAAGATATTATCCCGCGCCACCGCGCTGGTAAAGGGGATGCCGTAGCGCGTGCCGCCGACGGCGCAGGCGCGTTCCGCCGGATCCACGTAATAGCTGTGCACGAAATAGAAGCGCGTCCCGTCGCCGATGGCGTTCCACAGCGCGTGCGGCCTGTCCTGCGCCACTTCGTTCCAGCCCATGTGCGGCACTTTCAGGCGGACGCCGTCCTGCGTCATCCGCTCCGCCGGAAAGCGGCGGACGCGCCCCGCCAGGACGCCCAGGCCGGGCACGTCGCCTTCCTCGCTCCATTCGAACAGCATCTGCAGGCCGATGCAGATGCCCAGGAAGGGCTTCTCCCGCGCCGCTTCGAGCACGGCCGGGCGCAGGCCGCGCGCGTCGAGTTCCCTCATGCAATCGGGCATCGCTCCCTGTCCGGGAACGACCACCCGCCCGGCGGCGGCCACCACGGCCGGATCGTCCGTGACCACGACCTCGCGGCCCCCGGCGACGCGGACGAGCGCCTGCCAGACCGAGCGCAGGTTGCCCATGCCGTAATCGACGACGGCGATCGTTCCGGGCCGGTCCGCCATCAGAGCGCGCCCTTGGTCGAGGGCACTTCCTCCCCCGCGCGCGGGTCCGCTTCGACCGCCATGCGCAAGGCGCGCCCGAACGCCTTGAATATCGTTTCCGCCTGGTGGTGCGCGTTTTCGCCGCGCAGGGTGTCGATGTGCAGGGTCATCGCGGCGTGGTTGACCAGTCCCTGGAAGAATTCGCGCACGAGGTCGACCTCGAACGCGCCGACCGTCGCGCGCGCGAAATCCACGTTGAAGGACAATCCCGGACGCCCGGAAAGATCGACGACGACTCTCGAAAGCGCCTCATCGAGCGGCACGTAGGCGTGTCCGTAGCGGCGGATTCCCCGCTTGTCGCCCAGCGCCCGGGCAAGCGCCTGCCCGAACGTGATGCCGATATCCTCGACGGTATGGTGCGCGTCGATGTGCAGATCGCCCCGCGCCTGGATGTCGAGGTCGATCAGCCCGTGCCGGGCCACCTGTTCGAGCATGTGCTCGAAAAACGGCGTCCCGGTCGTCAACCGGCTCTCTCCCGCGCCGTCGAGGTTCAGACGCACGCTCACCTCGGTTTCCCGCGTGCTTCGGGTCATCTCTGCCTGCCGCATGATCGTCGACTCCCGCCGTTCCGGTTCCGGAACGCCGGGGCGTGGCCTCCGGATCGTTTATCGTCGGCGCATGATACCATTGCACGCCTCGTCCGCTCTATCCCCCACACCGTCATGAGCCGCTACTGGAGTCCCCTCGTTCACAGCCTGGTTCCCTACACGCCGGGCGAGCAGCCAAAACTATCCAACCTGGTCAAGCTGAACACCAACGAGAATCCCTACCCACCCTCGCCGCGCGCCGTCGCCGCCATGCAGCGGGAAATCGGCGGCGACGGCGCCTTGCTGCGCCTGTACCCGGACCCGGACGCCGGCGCCCTGAAACAGGCCGTCGCCGGGCACTTCGCCGGCTTCGGGCTGACGCCGGCGCACGTTTTCGCCGGCAACGGTTCGGACGAAGTCCTGGCCCATGCGTTCATGGCGCTCCTGAAGCGCGACGCGCCGATCCTGCTGCCCGACGTCACCTACAGCTTCTATCCCGTCTATTGCAAGCTCTACGGCATCGACAGCGTGACGATCCCGGTCGACGAACGCTTCGCCATCCGGGTCGACGATTACGCGCGGGAAAACGGCGGCATCGTCATCGCCAATCCCAACGCGCCCACCGGACACCTGCTGCCGCTCGGCGACATCGAGCGCCTCGCCGGAGCCAATCCGCGATCGCCCGTGATAATCGACGAGGCTTATGTTGACTTCGGCGGGGAAACCGCGATCGGCCTCACGCGCCGCTTCCCCAATCTGCTGGTGGTGCGCACGCTGTCCAAGTCGCACGCGCTGGCCGGGCTGCGCATCGGCTACGCGGTCGGCGACCCGGCGCTGATCGAGGCGCTGGAGCGCGTCAAGAACTGTTTCAACTCCTATCCGCTCGACCGCGTGGCCATCGCCGGCGCCACGGCGGCGATGGACGACCGCGAATATCTGGAGAAAACCCGGCGGGCGGTGATGCGCAGCCGGGCGTCCCTGGTCGGCCGTCTGGAACGGCTCGGCTTCGACGTGCTGCCCTCGGCGGCCAATTTCATCTTCGCCCGCCACCCGCGAAGGGACGCCGCCGAACTCGCCGCGCGACTGCGGGAACGCGGCGTCATCGTCCGCCACTTCAGGCGGCCGCGCATCGACCAGCACCTGCGCATCACGATCGGCGCCGACGCGCAATGCGACCGCCTCGTCGAGGCGCTGGAAGAAATCCTCCATGACCGCGGCTGAACCGGGCGGTGACGCCACCCGCGCCCTTTCCGCCGACGAAGTCATCCATTTCCGCCGCTCGATCCGCCGTTTTCTGCCCACGCCGGTGGACGCCGGCATCGTCCGGGAAATCCTGGACCTGGCGGCGCGCGCGCCGTCGGGTTCCAACGTCCAGCCGTGGAAGGTTTACGCGCTGGCCGGGGCGGAAAAGGAGGCGCTGAGCCAAGCCGTCACCGAAAAATATTCGAGATCGGGAATCGACGCGGAGGTCGAATATTACCCGAAGCCGTGGGCCGAGCCGTGGCTTTCCCGCCGCCGCCGGTTTGCCGCCGATCTTCATGCCTTGCTCGGCATCGCCGAAGACGACGAGGAAGGATCGACCCGGCAGTCGATACGCAATTATCGCTTCTTCGACGCGCCGGTCGGACTGATTTTCACCGTCGACCGCGCTTTTGGATCGGGAATGCTGCTCGACTATGGCATGTTCCTGCAAACCCTGATGCTTGCCGCGCGCGCCCGTGGACTCGATACCTGTCCGCAACTCGCGTTCGCCCGTTTTCAGGATACCGTCCGGCGCTCGCTCGGCCTGCCGGAAAGCGAACGCGTCGTCTGCGGCATGGCGCTCGGCCACGCCGATCCCGATGCCCCGGAGAACCGATTGCGCACGGAGCGCGTTCCCGCCGGGGCGTTCACGGATTTTCGCGGCTTCGACTGACGAGGCGCGCCGGTTTCCCGGCCGGGAGCCATCCCGAAACCCATGCCCGGCCTTCGCCCGGCGAGCAGCGCGGCGGAGAAATGACAACGGTTTCGTGAAACGCATGGATGGATTCCTCCAAAAAAATCCGAAAAGCCGGGCATCGCCGCGTCCGGGCGGACACCTGAGGCGCGGCCGGTCCGGTACACCCGGCGCGCAGTCCTGATGCGCGGCGAAAGGCGCGGGCAAATCACGATTCGTGATTGCGACGACAAGCGATTTTTTGGTATCGGAAACCAGACCGTCAAATCACCGCGTCACTCCCGCACAGGCGGGACGCCCGCGCTCCAATATCAAAGTCTTCCCCCTGAAAGAGGCTTGTCCAGCGCGCTTCGCGCGGAAACGGGCGCACCATCCAGGTGCGGAGAACGTGGCGGACGCCCGGTTTTGGCGCGCTGAATCCGTTTTCCGATTTTCGCCGCCGGAAAAACGTCATCCGGTGTCCGCGCCGCCGGCGAATCCTTTTTCCCTCGCGGAAGAAAATGGCCGCTGGCCGGAGGCCCGTTGCGCCGGAGTGAGCGTTTCGAGGCGTCCGTCCCTGAGGCATTTGCCGACGATCCGGTAAATGTCGGGATCGAACCGGGGAATCCCCGAATCTTCCCTTGCGGACGCGATTTCGAACAGCGCGTCGAGGGCCGCTTCGTCGCTGGCCGTGCCGAGGTAGGCCCATTCGTCGATCACGTGGGCATCCTCGCGCATGCCGAATTCATCGCGCTCGATCAGGGCGATCGGGCCGGGATGGGGCCAGGGGCGTATCCGGTGCCTGGCCAGCGCGGTCATCAGCCGGGCGCTGTGCAGCGAAACGGTCTCCTTGCCGACGCAAGCGCCGCGGCAAAGGCCCCGCCCGTAGGCGGCGCAAGGCTCCCCGGCGCGGCTTTCTTCCAGGCCGGTGAGGCGCAGGCACAGCCGGTGCGCCTCCGCCAGCTTGCGCAAAACCTGAATGGCTTCCTTCGGGGCGCGGTACAGGCCGAACAGGTCTTCCGCGCGGGCAAAATCGACGTCGCGGGCAAACACCAGCGCCGGACGGAAATCGCCCTCGCCGTGGCGGACCAGTTGCCAGGAACACAGATCCTCCGGCGGCCGATGCGGAGTCCGCGCCAGTTCCAGCTCGCGCAGGCGCGCGCCCAGCTCGCCGGCCGCCTCGCGCCACTCGATCCGCCACGCGCCGCGCGCGAGCGCCGAATCGCGCCTGTCCAGCGAGAAATGCGCGAAAACCTGCCGGCGGAGGTTGCTTGCCCGTTTGACGGCCAGCGGAGCGCCGTCCTGGCCGAACACGGCGTAAGCGCCGGGCGTCTCGGGCAGATCGTCGAACCGCGCCGCGTCGAGGCGCGGCGGCAATTCGGGACGGCCGGCGATGCGTTCCACGGCGGCGCGGATCGTCTCCGCCGGCAAAAGCGCGTGCCATCGCCGCCAGAGTTCCCACAGTGCGCGGGCGTCGGCCAGCGCGCGATGGCGTCCGTCGACCGCGATGCCGAAGCGCCCGATCAGCGTATCGAGATTGTGCCGGCGATGCCCCGGAAAGAGCGCGCGCGAGAGCTTGACGGTGCACAGGCGCGTGGCGTGGAAATCGATGCCGACGCGCCCGAATTCATGCTTGAGGAAACCGTAGTCGAAACGGGCGTTATGGGCGACGAACAGCCGCCCCCGGAGCTTTTCCAGGATTTCCGGCGCCAGTTGCGCGAAAGTCGGCGCCGATTCGAGCATCGCCGCGTCGATGCCCGTCAGTCTGGCGATGAACGGAGAGATAGGCCCTTCGGGGTCGACCAGGCGGCTCCACTCGCGCACGTCGTCCCCGTCGACCTCGACCAGGCCGATTTCGATGATCCGGTCATTGACGAAATTCGCGCCCGTGGTCTCCAGATCGACGAAAACCAGGGAATCATGCCGTGGGATGGGGACGTTCATTCGAAGATGTTAAACCACGGCGCGCGCGGCGGGAAGCGGAAAACGCTGGCCACGGAGCGCACGGAAAAACACGGAGAGAAGCGAGCCAGCCACGACGGAGACAACGAACACAACGCGGAAACTTTTCCGATTCGGATGGAGACATGGATCGGAGCGCTCTCGATGGAGGTTTTTCTTGTTCTTGCGGCGCTTGACGCCGGTATATGCCGAAGCGGACGAAATTCGACCCGGAGAGACTGGTTTTTCGTGTTGGTGCGAAATTCCCAGTCTCTCCGGTTTCTTGAGCCGTTCTGGAAGTCCCGGCCGCGGCCCTCCGGGTTCCTTACAGGAATGACGGAATGAAATACAGGCCGAGGCAGGTGATTATGAACCAGAACAGGCAGAGGTACGCGCAGACCTCCTTGAGTTTCATGTTGACCACCGCCAAGGCGGGGATGAGGTACAGCGGCTGGAGCAGATTGATCGCCTCGTCACCATACACGAAAGCGTTGACCACGTCGGGAATGGAACCGCCGAGTTGCTGGGTGGCGTCGACGAGGAGCGGGCCTTACACGTGACAACACGCTTGGAAGGATGAAGTGGTGGAATTTTCCAATGTTCTCGATGAGATTCCCAAAGACGTCGAGGAAGCGAAGGATTCCCTGGCGGACAAACTCAACGGCGGCAAGGTCTGCATGTGGCTCATCGGCGCGGCGGGCGTCGTGGTCATTGCCGCGTCCTTCATCGGCAAGGGTTTCATCGGTTCGATGAGCGTCAACTTCATCATCTTCCTTTTCACCATCGCCAATTGCTTCCTCTACAATTCGCCGCGAAAATTCATCACCGCCAACAAGGAAAACATCTTCCTTGCCACCGATGTCATGATCCAGTTCCCCTTCCATGGCGGCATCGCGCAGATGCTGTCATCATCGGGATTCGCCGCGGTGATCGTCAGCGGAATCGTGTCGATATCGAGCGCCCAGTCCATTCCGGCGTGGTCCTATGTTCGGCCTGTATCGTGAACATGTTCATTCCCCCCGGGGAGGCCAGTGGATCGTGGTGTTGTCCGATTTCAGATGTAAACTTTTCATGCACACACCGATTTCGCCGATTTGGTATTGACAAATGACATTTCGTATACTTGTTTTGGTCCGGTTTGTGCTGTATTCTGTTTGTGACACTACATATTTAACTACAGGTATGGCGAGCTTTGCGTTGTTCAAATAGGCCGAGAGGCGGTTGGGCAGAGAAACGTGGCGCAACCGGATTCTGTGAAGAAGGAAGTACGCCATGCAACAATACCTAATCTACATCATCCCCGCCGCCATTGTGCTGGCAATCTTTCTTGCGGGCCTTGCCTATTCCCGTAAGGCGGCGAGGTATAAAACAGGCGCTTCAGACCCAACCGAAGCCCTGCCTGCGAAACAAGGCCAAGGGGTAGAGCGTGCTTATGAAAAGGCGGGTGTCACGCAGATCCCCGACCACCCGCTGGGCGTGGTGCAGGATGTCATCCGCGGGCGAATCCGCTTTGCGCTGTTCGGGCTTGTCCTGCTCGGCGTGGCGCTGCTTGGTCTGTACGCCATATGGGTCGCCCGCACGGGATTGGGCGGCCTCACGACAACGGCGACATACCGGCTGATTGCCACCATCATGCTGGCGGGCGCGGCGGTGTACGCCATGCGGCTCGTCAGCTTTGCCACCTGCCGCGTCAAGCTGCGGCGCTTGGGCTTTGAGGTCTGCTCGGTGTTCGGAACAACGGCATATGCGTACAAAGGCGCGGAGTTTCGGCTGTTTAACAAATGGGAGAGCCGCTTTGAGGGCAACGGTTACAGACCCGCGCTGAAAAAGACCCCGTCGTACAATCGCGTTTGGGTATGGCAGGTGGTTTTTAAGGACGAAGGTCAGCTGCTGGAGCTGAAAAGCAGTCGTTATGCTTGGCTGTATGACAAGGCGCGAGGGCTGATGGACGCGCTGGGGCAATGATACTATGACAATGAATCGGAGGAAAAAATGAGCGACGAAAAAATGATAGCGTATCTAAAAAGTAAAGATATTGAAATACCCGAGGATACCAACCAAATCACAAATTTGTTTTTTGGAACATTAGTTGTGGACTCAATAAAATATTGGCATGGTAGAAGTTGTGATTTTATGGACAATAATGAACCTTCGAAACCATATGTGCGCCTGAATAGTGCCATAGCCAAAACAGATAAAAATCGCAGGGAAATATTCTCAAATCTAAATAAAGAAACAAAAGAGCAAATAAAAGATTTGATTAGGGAATCAATAGAAGGTGTTTTATTTAGCCTATTCGCTAAAATTGACGAAGATTGGAAATTAATATTAAAAACAAATGGCGAAAACAAAAAAGGAATAGTAAATAATGACACAGAATTACATGAAGATTTATATAAATGGATAAATTCATTTAGCGATAAATAAATTTATATAAAAATAATGGAGTAGGCCCCACGCCGCACAACAGGATTGTATGCGCTGCGCCGCCTTACTATTTCTATGCCAAAATCGGCGGTGGTAAAGCAACGGACAAAATCGCAGGCTTTTGGCAATCGCTGCGAGGAAGGCAGATCCGCCCCGTGACGGAGACAATAGGAGAATTTGGAATGGAAACAACAATTTTTGAGCAGATCAAGGGAAAATGCCCTAAGAAAAAGGTGGTAAGCCTTGCGAACAAGTTAGCGAAAAAACTCTCTTTTAAGAGCGGCGCGGATTGCGAGAATCTTTGCCGCCTCGCTTATTGGCTGTACGTCTATGGCGAAAAAGAACTGGCGATGGATTGTATCGCGCTGACCCATGATATCCCGTTTGAGCATGACTACAATGTATGGACATTTATTCACGACATGTGGGGCTTAGAAATCAGACTGCTGCGCGAGCAAGGCAGCGGCGCGGAAGCAGACCGTATTGCCCGGACGATTGACACGCAGCTGCTTTCGCCGTCGAAACTGATAGATACTCCTGAAAAACAGCAGGTACGCGAAGCAAAGCGCCGGGCGAGGTTTACATACGAGGACGCCATCAACCATGACAATGTCGAAAGGCACTTGCAAGCGAATGATTTGGCAAGCGCGAACAGGTGGAGGTTCACTGCGCTGCTCGGTATGATTGGAGACACGGAAACAGGGCTTTATCCGCTTTTAAATGAAAGCAAGGCGAAAATTGAAGAGAAAATCGCGGAATATATAGCCGAATTGACCAAACTGAAATGAGAGTTGATGGCAAGCCTTATCCAAATCAAAATTTGAAAGGGTATGGAAACAAAGATGTCTGATACGGCAATAATAAATCTGCAATGGGTAGACAAAGGATATGGAATCAAGAAATTTGAGCAGCGGCTTGAGCTTGATGAGCCAACCCTGCTTGAATTTGGTGGTTTGGATGAAAACGAGTCCGAACGCGCGAACACGATTGCCGCAAAAGTCTGGGGCTGGGTCTGTGAACACATTGAAGATATCAAAGACGATGTGGCTGAGGGCGTGACAAAATCCTTGGAGGAGATGCGGCAAAAGCTCGAAAAGCATGTGCCAGAGGATGATTATGTTTCTATCCGGCAGCAGTTGAAGCACATTCACTTTATTCAGTTCTTTGAGTTCAGCTCATTTACTGTGAATTATTTTGCATGGTTTAACGGGGCGCGATACAGGGTTTATGCATCCTATCTGTATGACGGTTTTTCTTTGGAAGAAGCCGGCATTCTGACGATGGGCGGTTTTCATGCGCCGAAGACACCTGATAAAAGTGCCGATCCCGCTAAAAGAAAAGTAAAGTGAGATATCACCTTCGAGTTGGTAAAGG
>JAIRPF010000160.1 GCA_031257115.1 Accumulibacter sp. | reverse complement strand
CAAGTTCCTGCCAAGGTTCAACCTCTTCAAGCCGCAGGAGGCAGAGAGCCGGGCCAGGAGAGGATTGTGAGGGCTTGATCCGGGGAAGACGAGAAGATGAAAGGGGCGGGAAACCGCCCTTTTTTATCTGGATGTATGCCAGGTCGTGACTTTCGGCTTTACTTGGGGCGCAAGCTGAAAATGCTCGACACTATCTCATCATGAGATAACATGCGGACATGAAACTCATCAGTAACCGCGCTCTTCGGGAATTCGCCACGCGGTATCCCGCTTCGGAAATGCCGCTGCAAGACTGGCGGCGAGTCGTCGAAAAATTCGGATTCAGTACCTGGAGCGATCTCAAGCGTGTTTTCCGCTCGGTGGACAAAGTGGGCGAACTGGCGATTTTCGACATCGGGGGCAATAAATATCGCATTGCCGCCTATGCGCGGTTTCAAAAGCAGCGCATCTGCGTCAAGGCCGTGATGACGCACAAGGAATACGACAAAGGAGCCTGGAAGCCATGAATACCACGGTGGATATTGCGCGCGCCGTTCCCGCGTTCGAGCGTTTTTACGAAGAAACCGGCGTTGCCGCGATCAAGGACGAAGCGCATTATGACCGCATGTGCGCCCTGCTTGACAACCTGATGGACGCGGCGAACGGCGACGAATCGAGTTCCGCCATGATGCTTGCGGACATCGTTGGCGATCTCGTGCATGATTACGAAGCCATCCATCATCCCATGCCGGAATCTTCCGCCGCCGGCGCGTTGCGCTTTCTGATGGAAGAACACGGACTGAGGCAATCCGGTCTTCCTGAAATCGGCAGTCAGGGCGTGGTTTCTGAAATCCTGTCGGGCAAACGCGAGATCAATCCGCGCCAGGCGCGGACGCTTGCCAGGCGTTTCGGAGTATCCGCGGCAACTTTCATATAAGCCCGAAGGGGCGGACTTCGTGTCCGTTTGAAGGAATTGACGTGAGCACTACTCGATCATTCGTCTGCCCGACGATGTAGCCCGCCGCCTCGGGGACGGGCGGAAGCGCGGCAGATCAGCGTCAACAAGCTGATTACGGAAATCAGTGTGCCAACGCTGGCCGCCCACGGTACCAAAACACGTTTCAGGATCATGGCGGCGGACGCTGGCGTCAACGCCGCGCTGGCCGTGCTCGAACAAGGGACGCCTGTTCCTGGGAAAGGAAATGACCGGGAATTGAGCGCGAGGCGCGCCGCTTCCAAGCCGCATCAGCGCGTTTTCGATCATTCCCTTGCGACGCAATTTGCCGCGCGCGGCGCGCTGACTGAAAACCGTCCTCTCCGCGCCCTCCGCGATTTTCCGTGGTCAACCGCTTCGTTTGGCGCGTTCGTGATTGAAAGATTTTCGCCTTTCGCCGGGCCAGGCGCTCTCAGATGATCTCCAGGTCGGCCCGCAGGGCGCCTGCCGCTTTCATGGCTTGCAGGATCGAGAGGAGGTCTTGCGGGTTCGCGCCCAGGGCGTTGATCGCCTTGATGACCTGGGCGAGGTCGGCGCCGGCCTTGACGGCCATCAGGGAGCCGTCGCCTTGCTGGATCGAAATGTCCGACTGCTGCGTGGTCACCGTTTCACCGCCCGACAGGGAATTCGGCTGGCTGACCTGCCGCTCGGAATTGACCACCACCGACAGCGCGCCGTGCGCGACGGCGCAGGATTCGATGGTCACCATCTGGTTCATCACCACCGAGCCGGTGCGCGGGTTGACGATGACCTTGGCCATCGTTTTCGCCGGACGGATTTCGATGTTCTCCAGCCGCCCCATGAACGCCACGCGCGTATCCGTGTCCAGGGGCGCGTTTACCCGGATCACCCGCCCGTCCAATGCCTGCGCGGCGCCCTGTCCCATTTCGCGGTTGATCGCGTCGACGGCGCGCTGCGTCGTGCCGAAGTCGGTGGACATCATTTCGTAATGGACGTATGGCCCCGATCCGAGGGTGGTCGGCACTTCGCGTTCGACGGTGGCTCCCGCCACGATGCGTCCGGCCAGCAGGTGGTTGACCACCGCCCGGCTGCCGCCCGCCTGGGCGCCCGCGCCGCCGACCATCAGGTTGCCCTGGGCCTGCGCGTAAATCTGGCCGTCCGCGCCCTTGAGCGGCGTCATGATCAGGGTTCCTCCGCGCAGACTCTTGGCGTTGCCCATCGAGGAGACGGTCACGTCGATCTGCTGGCCGATGCGCGCGAACGGCGGCAGGTTGGCGGTGACCATCACCGCCGCCACGTTCTTCAACTGCATGGATTGGGTCGTCGGCAGGGTCGTTCCGAGCTGCGCCAGCATGTTGATGATGCTTTGCGTGGTAAAGGGCGTCTGCGTCGTCTGGTCGCCGGTTCCGTCGAGGCCGACGACGATGCCGTAGCCGACGAGCTGGTTGTTGCGCACGCCCTGCACGGTGGCCAGGTCCTTCAGGCGCTCGGCGGCGGCCGCGCCGCCGGCGATCAGTATGAGGAACGTGAAAAGTGAAACGTGAAAAGTGAAACGTGAAAAACCGGACGGAACACCACCGGCCCGCGCTTCAAACCAGGAATTCATTTTGCTCATGGACTTCATAACTCCAATCGGTTTACCACGTTTCACTTTTCACTCAAAAAGGCAACACCGACATGAAGAAACGCGCCAGCCAGCCCATCACCTGGGCCTCGCTGATCGCGCCGGTTTCCTTGTATTCGATGCGCGCGTCGGCGACGTTGGCCGAGCTGATGGTGTTCGCCGTGCTGATGAAATACGGATTCACCACGCCGGACAGGCGGATGTATTCCGTGCCGTGCCCGATCGAGACCTGTTTTTCGCCGGAAACCAGCAGATTGCCGTTGGGCAGCACTTCGATCACGGTCACCGCGATGTTGCCGGTAAACACATTGTTGGCCGCCGCGTCGCCCTTGCCGGCCAGCGTGTTGCCGCTGCTCGCGGACAGGGTCAGCCCTTGCAGGGATTTCCCGGGCAGGCCGCTGACGGTGGGAATCGTGGCGTTGATGCTGCTGGCGCGGTCGATGCTGGTGTTCGACTTGGTCGACGCCGACGTGGTCTCCGCGATCACGATGGTCATCGTGTCGCCCACGTAGCGCGCGCGGCGATCCTCGAACAGCGTGCGCGAAATTCCCGGCTGGTAGATGCTGCCGTTGGCCGCGACGCTCTCGCCGCGCGGCGCCGGGCGTACCGTCATCGGCTGATGGACGTTGGTCGGCGGCACGGTGTTGCACGCCGCGAGCGCCAGGGCCGAAAGCGCCAGGATCGATCGGAACATGTCGCGCGTCATTTGAATCGGAGCGCGGGCATCCCGCCCGTGGAAAGACGGGCGAAGCGGGCGAGATGCCCGCGCTCCGTCCGGTTTGGCCGTCATTCCCGCGAAAGCGGGAATCCGGTTCGTTCTTTCCTGTCCGAAGGGCCGCCAATTCAAAGGATGCGGCGCCGCGCGCCGAAGCGTGCGCGCTGGATTCCCGCGTTCGCGGGAATGACGGAGATTCGCAAGCATTCGATTCAAAAACGCTCTAATCATGATCGCGCCTCACAATTGGGTCAGACGGGCGAGCATCTGGTCGGACGTCGAGACGACCTTGGAATTGAGTTCAAAAGCGCGCTGCGCCTGGATCATGCTGACGAGTTCCTCGGCCACGTTGACGTTGGAGGTCTCGACGAAATACTGCAACAACATGCCGGCGCCGTTCTGTCCGGGCGGATTCGGCGTCGGCGCGCCGCTGGCGGCGGTTTCGAGAAACAGGTTCTCGCCGATGCTCTGCAAGCCGCCGACGTTGATGAAGGTGGTTACGTTCAGCGTCCCGATCTGCGTCGCGGCGGTCGTGCCGGCGAGGGTGACGCTGACCACGCCGTCCCGGGCGATGGTGATCGAGGTCGCGTTCTGCGGAATGGTGATGGCCGGCTGCACCGGGTAGCCGCTCGAAGTCACGACCTGCCCCTCGCTGTCGCGCTGGAAGGAGCCGTCGCGGGTATAGGCCGAGGTGCCGTCGGGCAGCAGCACCTCCAGGAAGCCGGCGCCGTCGATCGCCACGTCCAGGTCGTTGGCCGTCTGCTGCACCGCCCCCTGGGTATGGATGCGCGCCGTCGATACCGGGCGCGCGCCGGTTCCCAGTTGCAGGCCCACCGGAATCTGCGTCGATTGCGAGGATTGCGCGCCGGGCTGGCGCAGGGTCTGGTAGAACAGGTCCTCGAAAACGGCGCGCGCGCGCTTGAAGCCGTTGGTGCTGACGTTCGCCAGGTTGTTGGCGATCACGTCGAGATTCGTCTGCTGGGCGTCGAGGCCGGTACGGGCAATCCAGAGGGAGCGGATCATTGGGAGCTTTCCAGGGGTGGGAAGTGGAGATTTACGTGAAAAGTGAAAAATGAAACGTGAAACGTGAAACGTGGGAAACCAATCGGAAATTCGCGTTCCGCGCGTCCGTTTGCCCTTCCGGAAAGGGAAAGCAATGAAAAGGATGGGAAGGGCGCGGGATTCATCGTCTGCTTTCGGTTCTCACTTTTCACGTTTCACCTGAAAATCAACTAATCGCCAACACTTGGTCGGCCCGGCCGGCGTTGGCTTCGGCGGCTTGCAGCATCTTGATCTGCATCTCGAACTGACGGGAGAGCGAAATCAGGCTGACCAGCGAGTCCACCGGGTTGACGTTGCTTCCTTCGAGGGTTTCCGGCGCCAGGCGGACGTTTTCATCGGTTGGCGCGGGCTGCCCGTCGCGCACGCGGAACAGGCCGTCGTCGCCGCGCGCCAGCGTTTCACCGGGCGGGTTGACCAGCTTGATCCGGCCGACGTCGTTCACATTGTTGGGCGTGCCGAACAGCGGCACCACGGAGACGGTGCCGTCCGGCGCGATGGTGATCGAGTTGTCGGGCGGGATGGCGATCGGCCCGCCGTCGGAGAGCACGTTGAGGCCGCCCGCCGTTTGCAGCTGGCCGTTGACGTCGACGCGCAGGTTGCCGGCGCGGGTATAAGCTTCCTGGCCGTCGGGCGCCTGCACGGCGATCCAGCCCTCGCCCCGGACGGCCACGTCGAGCGGGCGGCCGGTGGCCATCATCGGCCCCTGGTCGAAGTCGTCGGCGACCGAGGCGTCGACGACGAAGGCGCGCGTCGGCATGGCCTCGCCCTGCACCGGAACCGCGCGGAAGCGGTGCTCCATCGCGCGGAAACCGATCGTCGAGGCATTCGCCAGATTGTTCGCGACGCCGGCCTGCTGCAAGAAAGCGTGCCGGGCGCCGGTCATCGCCGTGTAGATCAGCCGATCCATGTCTCCTCCGTTCCGTCGCGCGGATCACAAAGTCTCAACGCATGTTGACCAGGGTCTGCATGATCTGGTCTTGCGTCTTGATCGTTTGCGCGTTGGCCTGGTAGTTGCGTTGCAGGGTAATCATGTTGACCAGCTCGGCGGTGAGGTCGACGTTGGATTCCTCGACCGCCAGGGACCGGAGCATCCCGCGCGCGCCCGTCTCCGGCGCGCCGATCAGCCCCTCGCCCGAAGCCGCGGTCGCGTAGTAAAGGTTGTTTCCCGCGTCGACCAGGCCGTTCATGTTGGGGAAGGTCGACAGGACGATCTGCGCGAGCTGCTTGGACTGGCCGTTGCTGTAGTTGCCCAGGAGGATGCCGTTGGAACTGACGCTCACGCTCGACAGCGCCCCTTGCGCGTAACCGCCCTGGTATTGGGAATTCACCGTGCTCTCGCCGGCGAAATTGCTCGTCCCGGTGAAATCGATGTTCCAGTTGGGCTGCCCGCTGCCCAGCGGAGTTTCCGCGCCGGTGGTGATGGGCCAGGTGGTCGGCAGGGCGAGCGGCATGGTCGTCATCAGCACGCCGTTGGTGTCGAAGTTGAGACTGGCCATCGGCTCCGGATTGGCGCCGTCGAGCGTGGCGTGGAGGTCCCACTGCCCCGGCGTCGACGTCTTGACGAAGTAATAGGTAACGTGGTGCTCCACGCCCAGCGTGTCATAGACCGTCTGCGCCGTCGAATACGTGTAGGTTAGCGGATTCTGGTAGTTGAACGGGCTGGTTGTGGGAACGTCCTTGCTCGAATCGAGGTTGAGCACCATCTGGGCGTCGCCGCCCAGCGCGCTGCCGGTCGGACGCGGCGCGATGTTGCCCGTGTCGATGCGAATCTCGGTCGGCTGCGCGGGAACGATCTGGCCCGTCGCCGACGTCGGATAGCCCATCAGGCGATACCCCTGGTCGTTGACGATGTACCCTTGAAGGTCCGTGTGGAACTGCCCGTTGCGCGTGTAGGCGAGCGTGCCGTCGCGCGTCACGTTGAAGAATCCGCCGCCGTTGATGGCAATGTCGAGCGGATTGTTCGTCGAGGAAATGTTGCCCTGGGTGAATTGCTGGAAAACCGACGACAGCATGACCCCGATGCCGATCTGCGACGCGGCGCTGCCGTTGAGCGACGCCGCATACACGTCGGCGAAATGCGCGTTGGACGTCTTGAACCCGACGGTGCTGCTGTTGGCGATGTTGTTGCCGACCACGTCCAGTCCCTTGGAGGAAGCGTTGAGTCCGCTCAAGCCTTGTTGAAATGCCATTTTGTTTTTCCTCTTCAGTCAAAAATTCGTGAAAGGTGAAACGTGAAAAGTGAAACGTGGGAAGCCGATCGGTATTTCATGGTTTCCACGCGGCGCTGAAAGCGCCGGTAACTTTCCACTTCCCACGTTTCATTTTTCACGCCCTAAAAAACCTGTTGCACCTTGGCAAAGTCGTATTGCCCCAGCGTTCCGAGATCGAGAACGAAATTCCCGCCCGACGTCCGCGTCAGGGCGGAAACCATGCCGAGCTGCATGGTCTCGGCCGCGACCGTCGACGCCCCGCTGCTCGCCGTGACCTTGAAGGTGTAAGCGCCGTCCGGCGCGGCTTCTCCGGAATTCGTCTGGCCGTCCCAGGCAAACAGCAGGCTGCCGGCCTCGACCGCGCCCAGCGACTGCGTCTGCACGAGATTTCCCGACGCGTCGTGGATTCGCACCGTCACGTTGTCGGCGGCGCTCGCCAGATTCACGCCCGCGAAAGCCTCGCCGTTCGCCAGATTGATGTTCGCCCCCGGCACCAGAACCGTCTTGCCGATCAGCGCCGCGGCCTGTACCGCCTGCGTGTCGGCCAGTCCCGTGACCAGCGAATCGAGCGTGGCGTTGAGCTGCTCGATGCCCTGCACCGTGCTCATCTGCGCCAACTGATTGGTGAGTTCCGCGTTCTCCATCGGGTTGAGCGGGTCCTGGTTCTCCAGTTGCGCCACCAGCAGGGTCAGGAAGCGGTTCTGGATTTCCTCGCTCGTCGACGGGCCGCTCGCCGAGCCGCTGCCCGAATTGAGCGTCGCCAGAATGCTGCTCGATTTCGTACTGTCAACCGCGTTCATCATGCCGATCTCCGTAAATTGCCGCTCACTGGCCCAGGGTCAGGGTCTTCAGCAACATTTGCTTGGCCGTGTTCATCACTTCGGCGTTGGTCTGGTACGAGCGCGACGCGGAAATCATGTTCACCATCTCGTCGACCACGCTGACGTTGGGCATCGTCACATAGCCGAATTCGTCCGCCGCCGGATTGCGCGGGTCGTAGATCATCCGCCCCGGACTCGCGTCCTCGACGACCTGCTTGACGCGCACGCCGACGGCGCTCTGCCCGTCCACCACCGGCTTCGCCTCGAATACCACCTGCTTGGCCCGATACGGCTGACCGTCCGGCCCGACCACGCTGTCCGCGTTGGCCAGATTGCTGGCCACGACGTTGAGCCGCATCGACTGCGCCGTCAGCGCGCTGCCGGCGACCTGAAAAACGTTGAACAGACTCATGCTCCGACCCCCTGCGTGGCGGACGACAGCAGCTTCAACTGATGCGTGACGAACGCCAGACCGGCCTCATAATGGATGGCGTTGTCCGAAAACTCGGTGCGCTCCACGTCCATTTCCACCGTGTTGCCGTCGGCCGAATCCTGCATGGGGATGCGGTACGCCAGGGGCGGCAACCCCTCGTCGCCGATTCCCGGAAGATGCCGCGCGTTGGTCCGCGCCAGCGCCAGGGCGTGCTCGCCGCGCCCGGCCACCGCCTCCTTGAGCGCGTCCGCGAAAGCGAAATCCCGCGCCTTGTAATGCGGCGTGTCGGCGTTGGCGATGTTTCCCGCGAGAACCTGCTGGCGATAAGCGCGCAGACCCAGTGCCCGTTGCTGGAAAAATAGCGCGTTGTCGATCTTGCTGGTCACGATGTCTCCGTTGCCCGAAAGCGTCCGGTGCCATGAGAAGCAATTTGCGTGCCATGCAGGAACCAAGCCGTTTCATCGTAAAACCGGCTCCGGTCTGAGACTCCGCCCTTCAGGGCGGTGCGGAGGCTGAAATCCCCGGCCTGGAAGGCCGGGGTTTCGACCGTGGCTACCTGGGAGGGGCGCGAACCCCTTCCAGGTTCGTTGACCGCGACAAGCATGAATGCCTGCCGCTAATGAGTTGCTGGCCTGGCGAGCGCCCTTCCGCCGATGGATCGGCAAATATTGCCGCCGCGCTACCCGCCCCGGCAACGGGAAGATTCTTGACCGCGGCCGATACAGTGGAAGGCGAAAGACGAAAGAAAAACCCCCCGCCATGCCGCGAAGACCGGTATCCGGCTTTCCCACGCCATGCCTTCGATCGCCGGCATGACGGAGTTCTTCTTTTGCCTTTCGCCGTAGAACTCTCCGCGCGCTCCGTGATTAGAGCAAACCAGCCTTGAGTTTTTACAAGCCGCCCTTTATGACTCCGTTCACTTTGGCGTGGAACGTCGCGAGTAAACTACCGTGATGAGCGGCGATGCTCCGTTCCGCCGGCAGAGTGATTTCAAAGTGAAATCGCTCCAGCGTTTTCGCCGTGCCCGGCGTGGCCGGGGTTTTCGCTCTCGTTTTTCGTTGCGTTCGTCGCGCCCGTTGTGGTTAACTGCCTGTCAGCCATGCTCACCGGTCTTCCACCCATCCTCGATGCCAGGATCGAAACGCTGATCCTGGGCAGTTTTCCGTCGCCCGCTTCGCTTGCCGCGCGGCATTATTACGCGCATCGGCAAAATCAGTTCTGGCGGGTGATGGCCGAAGTGCTTGGCGAGCCGCTGGCCGGATTCGATTACGCGGAGAAGCAGCGTTGCCTGCTGCGGCACGGCGTCGGCGTGTGGGACGTCTATCGCGCCTGCCGCCGCGAAGGCGCGCTCGATTCGGCGATCGAGGCGGCGGAACGGAACGACTTTTCACGGCTCGCCGGGGAAGCGCCGCGCCTGCGCCGCGTCTTTTTCAACGGCCAGACCGCGGGCCGGTTTGCCGGCTGGTTTGCCGCGCAAGGCTACGAGACGCGCATCCTCCCCTCGACCAGCCCCGCCTACACGCTGGCGTTCGCGCGCAAGGCGGCGGCCTGGCGCGCGGCATGGGAAGGCGCCCCCCATTCCGGCGCGGGCGAAAAAGCGGTCAAGCGCAACAGCCACGGCGAAAAGCAAAGATAGATCCCGTCATTCCCGCGAAAGCGGGAATCCAGAAACGTACCTTCCGGCGCGCGGCGCCGCATCTTTTGGATTTGAATAGGCAGTCCTTCGGACTGGAAACAAGGAACTGGATTCCCGCTTGCGCGGGAATGACGGAAATTTGTGGGCGCTTGATTCAAAAACGCGCTGCCGCGTGAGCCGCCTTTCTCCTGAGGGAGGTGCCGCGCCGAAGGCGTGACGGAGAGAGTTCGGCGGTTGAAAAACTTTAGCCACGAAGGGCACGGAAAGCACGGAGAAAACCCGAAGGAAAAGCAGTTAACCACAACGGCCACGGCGAAAAACAAAAGCAGGAAACCACTTGTTTTCCCTCCAGTTTTGCTTTCGCTTTCCGCCGCGCCCGCCGTCAACCGTTCTTCATCGCGGTCAGGCCGGGGGAAACCCGGCGGCGTACCAGCGGCGGATTCCGCCTTGCGGCAGGCAGACGATTTCGCCGCGCAGGCGCAGGTAATCCAGGTGGGAGAGGCATTCGCCGACGGCGAACCATTTCTGGACTGGCGGGAAACTTTGCCAGTCGTCCGCGCGAATCTTCCATTTCATGAACGAGGCGATCTCGTAGGCCGTCAGGCCCGGCTGATCGCCGATGACGCCGCGCGCCTCGGCGAGGCGGCGTTCGTGGTGCGCCAGCAGGCGGTCGATGCGTTCGTGGTACGGCCCCGGCTTGCGATGGCCCGGCAGGGCGATTTCGACGGGAAACGCCCGCGATTTGCGCAGGCTCTCCAGATAATCGCCCAGCGCGTCCTCGATGCCCGTCCAAGACGTGATGTTCGGCGTGATGTCGAAGAGCACGTGGTCGCCGGTAAACATCAGCTTCTGTTCTTCGAGCCAGAACATCGCGTTGCCCGGCGTGTGTCCGGGCGTCAGGACGGTGCGCAGGCGGTAATCGCCCACGGCGATGACGTCGCCGTCCCGCAGCGCGTGGAAACGCCCTTCATGGCGCCGCGGCGCGCATTTCCAGGCGGGATTCGCGTTTTCCACCTCGGCCAGCACGTCCTCCGGAAAACCCTCCGACACGAAGCGGGCGCGCGTCTTCCGCGAGATCGTCCCGGAGCGGATGCCGCGCAGGTAGTCGATATCCGTTCCGGTCATGTAGACGCGCCGCCCGTTTTCCCCGAATTCGTCGGCCAGGCCGGAATGGTCGCTGTGCAGATGCGTCAGCAGCACGTCCACCCGTTCCGGCGACGAACCCAGTTCCGACAATCCGGCCATCAGCGCCTCGCGGCATTCCGGCATACGGAATCCCAGGTCGATCAGGAGATCGCTCTCCCGTCCCCGGAGCAGATAGCCGTTCAATTCCTTCAACGGATTGCCGGGCAGGGGCACCGGAATGCGATAAATGCCGTCGAGAACGGCTTCCGTCCTCGCCGGGAGCGCGCCCCGCCGGGGTTCGTCCCTGGCGGGCGGCGGATCGGATGCGGCTTGCGTCACGGTGTACTCTCTCCGGGGAAAAAACGCCACGCAGTCTAAGTCTTCGGGAAGCCGTTTGCAAAACCGGCCCGCGCGTGGAAAACGAAAAAATCCCCGCCGGAATTCAGTAGAATCCGATCCCGTGGACAAAAAGGCGGCCCGTCGACAGGACGGCGAAATCGAACGGAATTGAACGAACCCAGGAAAAATTCATCATGGAACTGAAAGGAAAAGCGGCGCTCGTCACCGGCGGCGGCACGGGACTGGGGCGGGCGATTTCGCTGCGTCTGGCGAGAGAAGGCGTCAATGTCGCCGTCAATTATTCCCGTTCGAAGGACGACGCGGAGAAAACCGCGCTCGACGCGCGGGCGTTCGGCGTCGAAGCCATCGCCATCCAGGCGGACGTTTCTTCCGCCGCGAGCGTCGAAAAAGCGGTCGCGGAAACCGAAAAGGCTTTTGGCCGGCTGGACATCCTGGTCAATAACGCGGGCATGACGAAATTCGTGCCGTTCAAGGATCTGGACGGCCTGGACGAGGATGACTGGCTCACGATGTACAAGACCAACGCCATGTCCATCTTTTTCGCGTCCCGCGCGGCGGCGAAGGCCATGAAGAAAAACGGCGGCGGCCGCATCGTCAGCACCGTGTCCAACGCGGGATTCCGGCCCCAGGGCAGCAGCATCGCCTACTCGGTTTCAAAAGCCGCGGGCGTGCACCTGACGAAATGCCTGGCCGTGGCGCTCGCGCCGGAAATCAACGTCAACGCCGTCGCCCCCGGCCTGCTTCTCACGCGCTGGCACGAAAACACGCCCGCCGGACAGATCGCGAAAATCAACGAGAGCGCGGTCCTGCACAAGGAAGTCGATCCCGGCGAGTGCGCGGCCATGTACGTCGCGCTGCTGAAAAACGACAACATCACCGGCCAGACGGTCACGGTCGATTCGGGGATCGTGATATAGAGAGAAAGCGCAGAAACCGGCGGGCGCGGCGAAAGGCAAAAAACATCAGCCACGAAGGCGCGGAGAGCACGGAGAAAGTCTTTTTGACCGCGACGGCCACGACGAAAGACAAGAGCGAAAAGCCTCGATCATGGCGATACGGCGAGGAGTAAAGTGAAAGCGAATCCCCGTCATTCCCGCGAAAGCGGGAATCCAGCGCGAACTCCGGCGCGAAGCGCCGCAAGAATGAGCCTCCCCTCTTGAGGGAGGTGGCTCGCGCGTCAGCGCGAGACGGAAGGAATCAGGCGATCGAGGAATGAGCCGGGAGCTTGAACTTCCAGGCGCGGCTATTTGACGGACGAACTTCGATTCCGGCGGTCAAGAGAATGACGGTTTCCCGCTTGTCCGCGTTTGACGATTCAACCGCCCGGCTCCTTCCGTCACGCCTTCGGCGTGACACCTCTCTCAAGAGGGAGGCTTGGCTTGCGGCGCTTCGCGCCGGGAGGTACGCGCTGGATTCCCGCTTTCGCGGGAATGACGAGGGCTATCTTTGTTTTTCGTCGCGCCCATTGTGTCCGTTGCGGTTAACTGCTTTAACCACGGAGTTCACGGAGGATACGGAGAAAAACTTTTGAAAATCTTCGTCTTTCTCCGTGTCTTCCGTGAACTCCGTGGTCGGCTTCCTTGTTTTCGCTCTCTAGGAACTCTTTACCAATCGCTTGGCAGCGCGATTCCGTGGGCGCCGTGCGTTTGCGCCGTGGCGATCGATTCCGGGCGCATGTCGCCGGGGGCGAATACGGGGATCGTCGCGCGTTCGATCCGGCGCGCGAACGCTTGCCAGCCGATGCCTGGAGTTTCGGTGGTTGGCGGGACGGGGCCGAGTACGGCGAAATCGGCTCCCAGGCGTTCCGCGCGGGCAAGATCGGCGGCGTCGCGGCAGGATGCCGCCAGCCAGTCGAAATCGGGACGCCGGGCGAGCGCGCGCAGGCGTGGCGGCGAGAGATGGACGCCGCGCGCGCCGATGTTCCGGGCCAGCGTTTCGTCGTCGCCAACCAGCAGCAGGGTTCCGGGAACGGCGGCGGCGAGCGCCGCGGCCTTTTCGGCGAAGCGATGGAGTTCGTCGGCGGCGAGCGCCTCGCCGTGGATTTGCAGCAGGCGGACGCCGCGCGCCAAGGCGCGGTGGATGCGTTCCAGCCCGGCGTCGACGTCGACGCCGTTCTCCCCGGCGTGGACGATGGCGTAAACGGCGGGCAGGGCGAGCGCGCGCAGGATCGGGCCGTTGGCTGGCAGCAGGGGCGCGACGGCGGGCGTTTCGTCGAGCCGGGTCCACGCGACGCCGGTGTGTTCGCGCGGGTCGATTTCGCCCCGCCAGCCGGTGACGCGGAAAAACTTGAGCCGCGCATACGCGTGCGGATAGGTGAATTCGCGGTACAGCCACGGCGTGGCGGCGGTGACGGCGATGCCCAGTTCCTCGGCGAGTTCGCGCGCCAGGGCGTCATGGAAGGACTCGCCCGGCTCGACCTTGCCGCCGGGGAATTCCCAGTAACCGGCGTAAACCTTGCCCGGCGGACGCCGCGCCAGCAGATATTCGACGCCGGCCCCGGTCTCGCGCAGCAGCACGCCCGCCGAAACGTCGACGGTGGGAAGCAGAATCCTCACCTGCCGCGTTCGCGCCGCGAACGGCGCGCGCCGGCCCAGTCCACGGCGAATTGCCAGGCCACGCGCCCGCTGCGCGAGCCGCGCGCCAGCGCCCAGTTCAGCGCGTCGCGTTCCGCGCGGGCGATCTCGGCGTCCTTGCAGCCGAACGAGCGCAGCCAGTGGGCGACGATGTCGAGATAGGCTTCCTGGTCGAACGGGTAGAACGAGAGCCACAGGCCGAAGCGTTCGGAGAGCGAGGTTTTCTCCTCGGTGGCCTCGCCGGGGTGGATTTCCTCGCCGACGCTGTGCGCCTCCAGGTTTTCCTGGAAATATTCGGGCATCAGGTGCCGCCGGTTGGAGGTGGCGTAGATCAGCACGTTGTCCGGCGTGGCGGCGACCGATCCGTCGAGGACGACCTTGAGCGCCCGGTAGGTGGCGTCTCCGGCGTCGAACGAGAGATCGTCGCAAAAGACGATGAAGCGCTCCGGCCGCCCTTCGAGAAGTTCCACGATGTCCGGCAGATCCACGAGATCGTGTTTTTCGACCTCGATCACGCGCAGGCCGTCCGCCGCGTATTCGTTGAGAAGCGCCTTTATCAGCGACGATTTGCCGGAACCGCGCGCGCCGGTGAGCAGCGCGTTGTTGGCCGGATGGCCGGCGACGAATTGCCGCGTGTTGGCGTCGATGCGCGCTTTCTGCTCGTCGATGTCCCTGAGATCTCCGAGGCGGATCGCCGGGGGACGCGGCACGGGTTGCAGATAACGGGCGGTGCCGCGCTTGCGCCAGCGGAAGGCGGTGGCGGCGTTCCAGTCGGGCGCGGGAGACGCGGGCGGCAACAGCGGCTCGATGCGCGCCAGCAAACGCTCGGCGCGCTCCAGGAAGGAAGACAGCGGTGGCAAGAGGTCGCTCATCGGGGAGGTATACTTGCGTGTTCGGAAAATGCGAGACTGTAGCAAACCAGCAACTAGTTAGCGACAGGCATTCATGCCTGTCGCTGTGAACGAACCTGGAAGGGGTTTGCACCCCTCCCAAGTAGCCACGGTCGAAACCCCGGCCTTCCAGGCCGGGGTTCCAGCCTTCGCACCGC
>JAIRPF010000029.1 GCA_031257115.1 Accumulibacter sp. | reverse complement strand
GCGAGCAAGGTTCGCCCGGTGGCGGTGCAAAGCGCGTGAACATTCGCCGGGCTGAAGAACCGATTTGACCTCGGCAAACGCGGCGAAAGTCAAGAGCGAAAAGCGTTCGACCACGGCGGACATGACGAAAAGCAAAGAAATAACCCGTCATTCCCGCGAACGCGGGAATCCAGAAACGTACTTTCCGGCGCGAAGCGCCGCAAACCAAGCCTCCCTCAAGAGGGAGGCGTAACGGAGGGATTTGGGCTGTTTGGGTCTCCAGACGCGGACAAACAGAAACCGTCACCCCTTTGATCGCCGGAACCCGGTTCGTTCATCAAACATTCGCGCCTGAAATTCAACCGCCCGACGCTTTCCGACTCGCGCTATCGCGCGGGCCACATCCCTCAGGAGGGAGGCTTGGCTTGCGGCGCTTCGCGCCGGGGGTACGTACTGGATTCCCGCTTTCGCGGGAATGACGGGTTTTTCTTTGCTTTTCTTTGCTTTTCGTTGTGTTCGTTGTGTTCGTTGTGTTCGTTGTGTTCGTTGTGTTCGTTGTGTTCGTCGTGCCCGTCGTGTTTTCGCGGTTAACCGTTTTTGTCCGTGTTTGGCAATTCCGCCGCCAAACTCCTTTCGCCCCGCCTTTGGCGTGATACATCCCTCAGGAAAGCGTCCCGGTGAAACACGCAACGAACGGAGGACGAAAGGCGACCCGTGGCGTGTCCGCTATACGGTGCGGGCTTCTCCGGGGGAGCAGGGCGCCTGGAACAGCGCGCGGTCTTCCAGCCTGACGGCCGTCAGCGGGCCGCCCCACACGCATCCGGAATCGAGCGCCAGCAGGTTCGGCAATATCTTCAGGCCGAGCGCCGACCAGTGCCCGGTCACCAGCGTCGCTCCGGCGCTGCGTCGGCCGGGCACGTCGAACCACGGCGCGAATCCGGAGGGCGCGTTCCCGGCGTCGCCCTTGGCGCGGAAATCCATGACGCCTTCCGGCGTGCAGAAACGCAGGCGCGTCATGGCGTTGACGATCACGCGCAGGCGCGGCCAGCCGGTGAGTTCGTCGCTCCAGCCGGCGGGTTCGCTGCCCCACAGTCTGGCCATGAATTCCCGCCAACCGGGCGCCGCCAGCGCCGCTTCGACCTCGCCGGCCAGGGCCTCGGCGCGGGGAAGCGTCCATTGCGGCAGCAGGCCGGCGTGCACCAGGCAGTAGCCGTTTTCGACGTGGCACATGCGCCGGCGGCGCAGCCAAGACAGCAGTTCGTCGCGGTCCGGCGCTTGCAGGACGTCGTCGAAGGTATCGCCCTTGCCGCGCTTGCCGAAGCCCTCGGCGGCCATCAGCAGCGAAAGGTCGTGATTCCCCAGCACGGCGACCGCCGAATCTCCCAGCGCCTTGACGAAGCGCAGGGTGTCCAGCGAACGCGGCCCCCGGTTGACCAGGTCGCCGACCAGCCACAGGCGATCGGCGGCCGGATCGAACCGGCAGCGTTCGAGCAGCCGCATGAACGAGGCGAAACAGCCCTGGATGTCTCCGATCGCGTAGGTAGCCATGTCGTCCGATCAGCCGGAGCGCGCGTCACGGAAAACCCTTGGCCGCAAGGGGCGGGGGGAGAAAACATCGTTTTTCATCGTAAAAACCGGCTCCGGTTTGAAACCCCGCCCTTCGGGGCGGCGCGCAAGCCGAAATCCCCGGCCTGAAGGGCGGGGGTTCGACCGTGGCGACCTGGGGTGCAAATCTTTTTCAAGTTCGCTTTTTCAAGTTCGTTTCCCGCGACGGACATGAATGCCCGTCACTAATTGGTGGCTCGCGGCGGCATGGCGGGCGCGGCGGAAAACACCCGCAAGCGCGAAGAACGGGGCAAAGGGCGATGCCTCCTTCCGGGATTGGATTCCGTATTTCACCGCGCTTCCCCGTTCTTTTCAAGGGCTTCTTCGCGCGCTTCGTCCGGTTGCGGAGAATACTCTGGAACGAAGCGTTGCAGGCGCTGTTTGATTTCCCGGCTCGTGCCGGCCACCGGCCCCTGTAGCCAGTCTTCGAGGTCGCGCCGCCAGCCGGCGTCGGGCGCGGCCTCGGCCAGCGCCACGCGCAGCTTGGGATGCGGGGTGGGCAGCGTGTGCTCGCTGTCGGTCAGGAGTTCCTCGCAGAGTTTTTCGCCCGGCCTCAGGCCGGTGAATTCGATCCGCACCTCGTCTTCCGACAGGCCGGAGAGGCGGATCATGTTGCGCGCCAAGTCGTGGATGCGCACCGGCTCGCCCATTTCGAGGACGAAAATCTCGCCGCCCTGCCCCATCTGCCCGGCCTGCAAGACCAGCTGCGCCGCTTCCGGGATGAGCATGAAATAGCGGACGATTTCCGGGTGAGTCACCGTCACCGGCCCGCCGCGCGCGATCTGCTCGCGGAAAGTGGGAATCACCGAGCCGTTGCTGTCCAGCACGTTGCCGAAGCGCACGGTGATGAAGCGCGTTCCGCTCTCGCCGCGTTCCTGCTGCATCGTCGCCAGCACGCGCTCGGCCAGGCGTTTGGTCGCGCCCATGACGTTCGCCGGATTGACCGCCTTGTCGGTGGAAATCAGGATGAACTTGTCGGTTCCGTGGCGTCGCGCCGCCTCGGCCAGACGCTTCGATCCCGTCACGTTGTTCGTCACCGCCTGCCAGGCGTTTCCGTCCTCCATCAGCGGCACGTGCTTGTAGGCGGCGGCGTGGAACACCACCGACGGCCGGTGCGCGGAGAAAATCCGGTCGAGCCACGCCGCGTCCCTTACATCGCCGACGACGAAGGCGCACGGAATTTGCGCGTATTCCCGCCGGAATTCCTGTTCCAGCCGGTACAGGGCGTATTCGGAAACGTCGAGCAGGATCAGCAGGCGCGGCGCGAACCGGGCAATCTGGCGCGCCAGTTCGGAACCGATCGATCCGCCCGCCCCGGTGACCAGCACGGCCTGCCCGTCGAGCCAGGAACGCAGGCAGGCCATGTCGAGCTGAACCGGATCGCGTCCGAGCAGGTCCTCCAGTTGCACGCAACGCACCCCGGACACGGCTACCCGGCCGGCGAGCATGTCCCCAAGGCACGGCACGGTCATCACCGACAGCCCGGCCCGGATGGCCAGTTCGATGGCGCGCCGCCGCTTGCGCGGCGAAGCCTCCGGCATCGCCACGATGGCCCGCCTGATCGACAGTTTTTCCGCCCAGGCCGACAGGCCCTCGTGCGGGCCGAGAATTTTCACGCCCCGCAATTCCTGGCCGATGCGCCGCGCGTCCTCGCTGAGCAGGCCGACCACGCACCATTCGGACGAATGCGCCAGTTCCCGGAGCAGGCGATCGGCCGCGTCGCCGCAGCCGAGCACCAGCACCGGCTCGCCGGTCAATACCGTGCGCCCGTACAGAACCCCGTCGCGCCAGGCGCGGTAGGCGAACCGGCTGCCGCCCATGACCAGAATCAGGAGAATCGGATGCAGCACCAGCACCGAGCGCGGCACCGGCCACAGCCGCAGCATGTGGGTCGCCGCCACCATGACCACCGCCGCGACCGTCACGGCCAGGATGATCCGGCGCATGTCCATCACGCTGGCGTAGCGCCAGATTCCGCGATACAGGCCGAAAGACCAGCAGATCGGCGCATAGACGGCGAATACCAGGGGCAGCGTGCGCCACCACGCGTTCGCCAGATAGTCCACCGGAATGGTCAGGTTGAAACGCAGCCAGTAGCCCAGCAGCCAGCAGGCCGCGACGGCGACGATGTCGTGCAGCACGACCAGCGCGCGTTTCGTCAAAAGGGGAGAGATCATCGCCGATGCCTTCGCGATGCCGCCGCTTTGTTCATTTGGACCGGGCATGTGAATTCCAATCCTCCTGCGTCATTCCGCGCGAGGCCCCCCCCCCCCGCATTTTGCGCGGGATGACGCCGGGGCGTGGCCCATCCGGCATTTTCCTGCCGGTTCGATACTTTCGTTCATCATGCTCATCATGATCCTCAGTGAGAAACGCCCTCGCGCCGGACGACCTTCAGCACCGTCAACGCAAGGATACAGCAATCGAAATACAGGGAACGGCGTTGCAGATATTCGACATCCAGAGCCACCTTTCGCGGAATCGGCAGCTCGTCCCGGCCATTGATCTGCGCCCAGCCGGTCAGGCCGGGAATCAGCGTATGGACACCGCATCGGGTACGCAGTTCAATCAAATCGTATTGGTTGAACAGCGCCGGGCGCGGCCCGACGAAACTCATGTCGCCCTTGGCGATGCTCCACAGTTGCGGCAGCTCATCCAGGCTGGAGCGGCGCAGGAACGACCCGATCGGCGTGAGGCGCTCCGCCGGGCCGGCGAGCAGGTGCGTCGCCACCGCCGGCGTGCCCACGCGCATGCTGCGGAACTTGGGCATCCGGAAAACGCGGTTGAAGCGCCCCACGCGGTCCGACCAGTAGAGCGCCGGCCCCGGAGAGGTCAGTTTCACCAGCAGGAAAATCACGGCGATCGGCCCGCAGAGCGCGACCGCCGCCAGCGCCGCCAAGCCCAGGTCCATCAGCCGTTTTACGATCTCGTCCATGCGCTATTCTACGGTCGCCCTGAACCCCTCGTCCACGGAATACGGCGGCGACCAGCCGAGTTCCCGGCGGATTCTCGCCGCGTCGACCCGCAGCGAGGCGAGCAGGCGATCGATCCGCGCCTCCTGGCCCACGGCGGCGCATACCGCCCGCAGCGCGCCGGGCGGAAAAGGCAGCAGCCGGGGCGGCTTGCCCATCGCCCGGCCGAGACGGCGCAGCAGATCGGGCGTGGAAAGATCCTCGCCGTCGCAAACGAGATAGGTGCTTCCGGCCGCCGACGGGTGCGCGGCGCACAGCAGCAGGGCATCCGCCAGATTTCCCGCGTAGACGAGGCTGCGCGCGTTGGCGATCGAGGCGAGCGGCAGCGGCCATCCCCGCCGGAGCGCCGCGAGCAGGGCCGCGAAATTGCCCTTGACGCCCGGCCCGTAGACCAGGGGAGGGCGGACGATCGTCATTTCCAGCCCGCTTTCCCAGGCGATCCGCCACAGCGCCCGCTCCGCCTCCCATTTGGAGCGCCCGTAGGCGTCACGCGGCAGCGGCGGATCGGATTCCGAAAACCGCGCCGCGCCCAGGGTCGCCTCGCCGTTGACCTTGACCGAGCTGACGAACACCAGGCGCTTCACATCGCACTCCGCCGCCTGCCGGGCCAGCCGCGCGCTGCCGGCCACGTTGACCGCGCGGAACTCGGCCAGCGGATCGGCCGCCTCCTCGCGCATCACGTGTACGCGGGCGGCCAGGTGAATCACGGTCGATACGCCGCGCAAGGCTTCCGACCAGTCGGTTCGCGCCGACAGATCGTCGACGCGCGCGCATTCGCAACCGGCCGGCGGCGCGTATCCGCTCGTCTTGCGCAGCGCGACGCGCACCGGTAACGCGCGCCGGAGCGCCTCCGCGCAAAGCGCGCGCCCCACGAAACCGGACGCGCCGGTGATCAGAATCCGGCCAGGTGGCGCAATGGCGGGAGGTGTCCGCGTGGAGAAGGTCATCGTCCGAAAGAATTCAAGGGAGGCGGGAGGCCGAAGGGGCGGCGTATAATGCCGGCCATCCGCCAGCGCGCCCATTCTACTCGCCGATGCGCATCCTGTTGGTCAAAACATCGTCGCTGGGCGACGTCATCCATAACCTCCCCGTTGCCAGCGACTTGCGCCGCCAGTTTCCCGGCGCGGTCATCGACTGGTGCGTCGAGGAAGCCTTCGCCGGCATCGCGCGCCTGCATCCGGCGATCGCCGAGGTCATCCCGGTCGCCATCCGCCGCTGGCGCGGGGCCTTGCCGAGCCGCGCGACCTGGCGCGAGATCGGCGACTTCCGCCGGCGTCTCGGCGGCAAGAGCTACGACGCGGTGCTCGATACGCAGGGACTCATCAAAAGCGGACTGATTACTTTCTTCGCCAAGGGGCCGTGCTACGGCTACGCCGCCGAGGTCGCGCGCGAGCCGCTGGCGTCCTGGTTCTACGACAAAACCTTCGTCATCCCGCCCAACGCCCACGCCGTCGAACGCAACCGCTGGCTGGCCGCCGCGGCTTTCGGTTATTCGGTCGACTTGCCGCTCGATTACGGAATCGCCGCGCCCGCCGCCGATTTTCCCTGGCTGCCGGACGGACGCCGCGCCGTGCTGCTCACGGCGACCAGCCGCGACGACAAGCTCTGGGACGAGGATCGCTGGATCGCCCTCGCCCGTCATCTCCTCGCGCGCGGACTGACGCCCGCGCTGCCGTGGGGCAACGCCCGCGAGCGGCGGCGCGCCGAACGCATCGCCGCGCGATCCGCCGGAGCCGTCGTCGCGCCGCCGCTGTCGCTCGCGGAACTGGCCGCGCTGATCGGCGGCGCCGAACTGGCCGTCGGCGTCGATACCGGACTCATCCACCTGGCCGCGGCGCTCGGCGTTCCGGCGATCGCCCTTTACGTGGCGACCGATCCGGCCTTGACCGGCGTCTACGGCACGCGGGATTTCCGCAATCTCGGCGCGCCCGGCCGCGCGCCCGGCGCGGAGGAAGTCATCGACGCCGTCACCCAGGAACTGCGCCGATGATCCGCCTCGCCGTCCGCCTCATCTATTCCGCGCTGTTCTATCTCGCCCAGCCGCTCGTCTGGCTCCGGCTCCTCTGGCGGGCGCGCCGGCAACCCGGCTACCTGCGCCATTTCGGCGAGCGTTACGGTTTTTACGCCGGACGGCTGCCGCCGCCGCTCATCTGGCTGCACGCCGTCTCGGTCGGCGAGACGCGCGCCGCCGAACCGCTGATCGGGGCGCTGCTCGCCGATTATCCGGAGCATTCGCTGCTGCTCACGCACATGACGCCGACCGGCCGCGCCGTCGGCGCCGAATTCGCCGGCAAGTACGGGCCGCGCCTGACGCAGGCGTACCTGCCCTACGACCTGCCCGACGCCTGCGCGCGCTTTCTCGGCCACTTCGCGCCGCGCGCCGGACTCCTGATGGAAACGGAAATCTGGCCGAACCTGATTGCCGCCGCGCACGCGCGCAGGCTCCCGCTGCTGCTCGTCAATGCCCGCCTGTCGGCCAGGTCGCAGCGCGGTTATCTGCGCCTCCCGCCGCTGATCCGGCCCGCCGCGCAAAAGCTCGCGGCCGTGGCGGCGCAAACGCCGGCCGACGCGCGGCGGCTGGAGAGCATCGGCGCGCGGCAAGCGCGCGTCACCGGCAATCTCAAGTTCGACGTCACGCCCGCTCCGGAGAAACTCGAACTCGGCGCCGCCTGGAGGCGCTCGCTCGGCGCCCGTCCCGTCTGTCTGGCCGCCAGTACGCGCGACGGAGAGGAAGAACTCATCCTCGACGCCTTCGTCCGCCTTGGCCCGCCGGACGGCCTGCTCCTGCTGGTTCCGCGCCACCCGCAGCGTTTCGGCGAAGTGGCCGCGCTGATCGGGGAACGCAAGCTGCCTTTTTGCCGGCGCGGCGCGGGGCAGTTCCCCACGCCGGAGACGCGCGTGTGGCTGGGCGACAGCATGGGCGAAATGCCGGCCTATTTCGCGGCCGCCGATCTCGCCCTGATCGGCGGAACGCTGCGGCCCTTCGGCGGGCAGAACCTGATCGAAGCCGCCGCCTGCGGCTGCCCGGCGCTGGCCGGGCCGCACACCTACAATTTCGCCCAGGCCACCGAGGACGCGATCTCCTGCGGCGCGGCGCGGCGCGTCGCCGATGCCGCCGACGCCGCCCGGACGGCGCGCGAACTGTGCGCGGATCCCGCCGCGCTGGCGGCGATGCGCCGGGCGGCGGCGGAATTCAGCCGGGCGCATCGCGGCGCGACCGCGAGAACGCTGGCCATCGTCAGGGAATTTCTGGGGTGAGTCCCCGGCGTCCCGGACGCGCGTCCTGAACATTCGTGGCGCTGAAATGTTCAGCGCGCCATCGGCCGATGCGCGGCGGCTGGCCATGCGGAGCAATTTCGACGACCGGGACAGAACAGGCCGGCGGGAACGACGCCCGATGAATTCCGATATAGAATCCAAGGCTCGACAAAACCACGGTCCGGGTCGCGCCAGCCGGGATTTTGCAAGGGAATCAGCCCGGACATGCCGGCGCTGCCAGCAAACCGAAACGAAGGAATCCATCCATGCTCAATTTTCAGTTCCACACTCCGACCGAGTTCGTCTTTGGCCGCGGGACGGAGAACCTGGCCGGCGAATTGGTGAAAAAATACGGCGGGACGAAAGTCCTGATTCATTACGGCGGCGGTTCCGCGCTGCGGACCGGACTCTATGACAAGACGGTAAAGAGCCTCGAAGCGGCGGGACTGAAGCATGTCGCGCTCGGAGGCGCCCGGCCGAATCCGGTCGACACGCTGGTCTACGAGGGGATCGAACTCGCGCGCCGGGAAGGCGTCGATTTCATTCTGGGCGTCGGCGGCGGCAGCGCGATCGATTCTTCCAAGGCGATCGCGGCCGGCGTTCCGTATGAAGGCGATTTCTGGGACTTCTTCGCCGAAAAGGCCAGCCCGGCGAAAACGATCAGGCTGGGCTGCATCGTCACGCTGCCCGCGACCGGCACGGAAGGCTCCGACTCGGCCGTGATTACCCGTTCGGACGGGATGCTCAAGCGCGGCATGAATTCCAGATTCAACCGCCCGCTGTTCTCGATCATGAATCCCGAACTGACGTTCACCCTGCCGCCCTGGCAGACCGCGAGCGGCATCGCCGACATGATGGCGCACATCATGGAGCGGTATTTCACCAATACCCGGCACGTCGACGTCACCGACCGTCTCGGCGAGGCGCTGCTGACCTCGATCGTGAACCAGGCCGGAATCGTGATGCGCGAGCCGGAAAACTACGATGCGCGCGCCGAAATCATGTGGGCGGGCACGCTCGCGCACAACAACCTTTGCGGCGTCGGCCGCGAGACCGATTTCTCGGTGCACAAGCTGGAGCACGAGCTTTCCGCGAAATGGGACGTGACGCACGGCGCGGGCCTCGCGGCGCTGTACCCGGCCTGGATGCAATACCAGATGCCGCAGAACCCGATGCGCCTCGCCCAGTTCGCGGCGCGCGTGTTCGGCGCCGAGATGAATTTCGAGGACCCGACCGTCACCGCCTGGGACGGCATCCGCAGGCTCGCGGCGTTCTACACCTCGATCGGCATGCCGGTGAATTTGCGGGAACTCGACGCGCGGATCGGAAAGTCCGACATTCCTGAACTGGTCGCCAAGGTGAGGCGCAAGAAGGACGGCACGGTCGGCAGCTTCCGCCCGCTGGCGGAAGCCGACCTGAAAAACGTCTTCGAACTCGCGTTCGACTGGAAGCCTTAAACGCCCATCGCGCCCGCCGCGCCCGCCGCGTTTCCGCCCCGGATGGAAACGCGAAGCGGGCCTGCGAATGACGCCGGTATCCGGAATGGCGGCCGGAAAGCGGAAAGTCCCCGGATTCCAATGACGAGCCGGAGCGCGGGCGTCTCGCCCGCTTCGTTCGCTTTTTGCGGGCGGGACGCCCGCGCTCCAATATGAAAACATCCTTCCTGAGGGAGGTGTCGCGCCAAAGGCGTGACGGAAGGAGTTTGGTGGTGGAGATTCCCAAACGCGGATGAACAGGAAACCGTCATCCCGGCGCAAGCCGGAATCCGGTTCGTCCGCCAAACATTTGCACCCGGAAACTCAAGCGCCCGACTCCTTCCGATTCGCGGCCCCGCCGCGGGCCACCTTCTTCAAGAGGGAGGCTTGTCCGGCGCGCTTCGCGCGAAGAATGGCCGGCTTGCGTCGTGGAGGAGTAAACGAAAAACGCCCAGGGCGAAAACGCTTCGATTCAATGACTATTTCAAAAGCACATCGCTTCCGGGAAACAAAAGCGAGCCGCGAAGACGCCCGGCGGACGGGCGGGCGCGGATCGGGCAGGGCGCGGACGGCCGCCTTGCGGCGGCCGCGATGCCATGACCGGATGCCGCCGGCGTCAGTCGGCCTGCTTGCGCAGGAACGCCGGGATGTCGTAGCGGTCGACGCCGCTGGCGGCGAGCGCATCGGCGGTGTTGCGCGTCCGGCGCACCACCGCCGGTTGTTGCAGCGTATCGAAGTCGGGATCGCCGCCGCCGGCGGTGAGGTCGTAGGTTCCCGTTTTCTGCATGGGGGTCTTGATGACCTCAAGCTCCGGCCGCCGCTTCGCCTGCGGCTGGCTCAGGCCCGTGGCGACCACCGTCACGCGCAGATCCTCGCCCATGCCTTCGTCGTAGACCGCGCCGAAAATGATGTGCGCGTCGCCGTCGGCGAATTCGTTCACGATGTTCATGACCTCGTTGACCTCCTTCATCCTCAGGCTCTCGCGCGACGCAGTGATGTTGACCAGCACGCCCTTGGCGCCCGAAAGGTTGATGCCTTCGAGCAGCGGCGAGGTGACGGCCTGTTCGGCGGCGATGCGCGCGCGGTCGACGCCCGAGGCGCAGGCCGATCCCATCATGGCCATGCCCATTTCGCCCATCACGGTGCGCACGTCCTCGAAATCGACGTTGACCAGGCCGGGGAAGTTGATGATCTCGACGATACCGCCGACGGCGTTGCGCAGCACGTTGTCGGCGGCCTTGAAGGCTTCTTCCATTACCACATCGTCGCCGAGCACGTCCATCAGGCGGTCGTTGAGGATGACGATCAGCGAATCGACGTGCTTCTGCAATTCGGCGATGCCGGTTTCGGCGATCTTCGCGCGCTTGCCCTCGAAGGCGAACGGCTTGGTTACCACGGCGACGGTCAGCACGCCCATCTCGCGCGCGATCTCGGCGACGACCGGCGCCGCGCCGGTGCCCGTGCCGCCGCCCATGCCGGCTGTGATGAAGACCATGTGCGCGCCTTTGATCGCCTCGGCGATCTTCTCGCGCTCGCCGATCGCGGCGTCGCGGCCGACTTCGGGCTTGGCGCCGGCGCCGAGTCCGGTCTTGCCCAGGCGCAGCTTCTCGTGCGCGACGCTGCGCTTCAGCGCCTGCGCGTCGGTATTGGCGGCGATGAATTCGACGCCCATCACGCCTTCGCGGATCATGTGATCGACGGCGTTGCCGCCCGCGCCGCCGACGCCGATCACCTTGATCACGGTTTCGGATTCGATACCGGCGTCTTCCCTGTCGATGATTTCAAATGGAATGGTCATGGCCTTTCTCCTCTGCAAAAAACGAATCGATCAAAAATTCTTCCCGAACCAGGCTTTCACCCCGTCGAGCCACTGTTTCGCGCCGCGCGTCTCGCGCACTTTCAGGCCGCGTTTCCTTTGCGCCAGCGCCTCCAGCAGCAGCCCGTAGGACGTGGCGAAGCGCGGCGACTGGATGACGCTGGCCAGCGCGCCGCCGTACTTGGGAATGCCGAGCCGCGCCGGCATGTGGAACACTTCCTCGCCGAGTTCGATCATGCCGGGCATGACCGCCGAGCCGCCGGTCAGGACGATGCCCGACGAGAGCACTTCCTCGAAACCGAAACGGCGCAGCTCGGCGCGGATCAGCTCGTAGAGCTCCTCGACGCGCGGCTGGATGACGTCGGCCAGCGCGCGCCTCGACAGCTTGCGCGAGGGCCGGTCCTCGACACCCGCCACGTCGAGCGTCTGTTCGGGGTCAACCAGGTCGGAGAGCGCGCAGCCGAACTTGCGCTTGATGTCCTCGGCCTCGCGCGTCGGCGTGCGCAGCGTCATGGCGATGTCGTTGGTGACATGGTCGCCGGCGATCGGGATCACCGCGGTGTGGCGGATCGCGCCCTGCGTCCAGACCGCGAGGTCGGTGGTGCCGCCGCCGATGTCGATGAGGCAGACGCCGAGATCCTTCTCGTCCTCGGAGAGCACGGCGTAGGAGGACGCCAGCGGTTGCAGCACCAGGTCGTTGACTTCCAGCCCGCAGCGGCGCACGCACTTGACGATGTTCTGCGCCGCCGACACCGCGCCGGTGACGATGTGCACCTTCACTTCAAGGCGGAAGCCGCTCATGCCGATCGGCTCGCGGATGCCGTCCTGATCGTCGATGATGAATTCCTGCGTGAGGATGTGCAGGATTTCCTGGTCGGCCGGGATCGGCATCGCGCGCGCCGTCTCGATGACGCGCTCGACGTCCATCGGCGTGACTTCCTTGTCCTTGATCGCCACCATGCCGTTGGAGTTGAAGCTGCGGATGTGGCTGCCGGCGATGCCCGTGTAGACGGTCCTGACCTGGCAGTCGGCCATCAGCTCGACTTCCTGGATCACGCGCGAGATCGTCGCCACCGTATCCTCGATGTTGACCACGACGCCTTTTTTCAGCCCGCGCGAATCCCGCGACCCCATGCCGATGATGTCGAGCCGGTCGTCGGGGCTGACTTCCGCCACCAAGGCCACGACCTTGGTCGTGCCGACATCCAGACCGACGATGATTTCCTTGTTTTCCTTGCTCATGGCTTCCTTCTGCCCTCACTTTCGGGCGCCGCGGCCGCCCGCAGCGCGAATCCGTTCGGATACCGCATGTCCACGGCCTCCGGCCGCCCTCCGGCCGCTGCCCGCATCGCCGGGTAGAATTCGGCGAAGCGTTCCAGGCGCTCGCGTATCGGCGCTTTCGCCTGCTGACGGCCGAGTTCGACGATCGTCCCGTCGTCCAGCGTCATCCGCAGCGCCAGGCGCGGCGAAACGCTCAGCTCGCGCGGCGCGCGCCCGATCGTCCTGAACAGGTCGACGGCCTGGCGGTAATACGCCAGCATTTCCGGAGTGAAACTGGCCGGCCCGGTCAGCACCGGCAGCGTTCCCGGCGGCGGCGCGCTCATTCCGGCGTTGAAGATTTCGCCGTATGAATTCACCAGCCGCCCGGCGCTCCGGCCCCAGAACGCCACCGGCGTCTGCTCCTCGATTCCCACCTCGATGCTCGCCGGCCACCGCCGCCGCGCCTCGGCGCGCCGCACCCAGGGCAACTGCTCCAGCGCCTGCCTGACCGTTTCCAGATTGACGCTGAAGAAATTGCCGCGCAGGTTTCCGGACAGCGCCCGTTCGATCTCGCCGCGCCGCACCTCGCGCAGCGCGCTCGTCACCACCACTTCGCGGACCGGAAAGAGCGGCAGGCGCGCCACGCCGATGGCCGCGGCCGCGAGCAAGGCCGCCGTGCCCGCCATGAACAGCAGGTCCGCGACGTCTTTCATCAATTGTGGCCGGTTCCACATCGATCATCCCAAAGTCGCCAGCGACAGCACGCGCGCGGTCAATTGCTCATACGACAGGCCCACGGCCCGCGCGGCCATCGGCACCAGCGAGTGATCCGTCATCCCCGGCGAAGTGTTGACTTCCAGGAAATAAGCGTTTCCTTCCTCATCCATCAGAAAATCGACCCGCCCCCAGCCGCGGCAGCCCAGCGCGCGGAAGGCTTCCAGCGCCCGCGCCCGGAGTTCCTCCTCGCGCCCGGCGGACAAGCCGCAGGGGCACAGGTAGCGGGTGTCGTCGCGCAGGTACTTGGCTTCGTAGTCGTAAAAATCCGTGGCCGGCACGATGCGGATGATCGGCAGCGCCTCGTCGCCGAGAATGGCCACGGTATATTCGCCCGCCATGACGCCGCGTTCGGCGATGACCAGCGCGTCGTGCCGGGCCGCTTCTTCATAGGCGGCCCGCAGGCGGCCGACCTCGGCCACCTTGATTATTCCGATCGACGAGCCTTCGCGCGCCGGCTTGACGAACAGGGGCAGGCCGAGCCGCGTCTCGATCGCGGCGAAATCGCCGCGATCGTCGAGTCGCGCGAATTCCGGCGTCGGCAAACCGGCGCAGCGCCACAGCAGCTTGGTCCGCCATTTGTCCATGCCGACCGCCGAGGCCATCACGCCGCTGCCGGTGTAGGGAATGCCCATCAATTCGAGCGCGCCCTGGATCGTGCCGTCCTCGCCATGCCGGCCGTGCAGGGCGATGAACGCGCGGTCGAATCCCCGAAGTTCGCCGAGTTCGCGCCGCGCGGGGTCGAACGCATGCGCGTCGACGCCTTGCCGCCGCAAGGCGTCGAGCACCCGCGCGCCGCTCTTGAGCGAAACCTCGCGCTCGGCGGAATCGCCGCCAAGAAGGACGGCCACTTTTCCGAAGTCAGGCATGGGGGGCTTTCGGGGGAAGGGAGAAGGGGGAAGCGGGAAGGGTAGAACCCAGCGGAGAGACGGTTTTTCGTTCGTCAAATTTCACCCTTCTCCCTTCACCCTTCTCCCTTCCCTTTCCGGAAGAAAAATAGCCAAACGCACCGCTTTTCATCTTTCCCCCTTCACGATCTTCCCAGGTGTCCCGCCAATCGACCCCGCCCCCATGGTGATCACCACGTCGCCGTCGCGCGCGGTGTCCATGATCGTTCGCGGCACGTCGGCGACGTTTTCGACGAATACCGGGTCGACGTGGCCGGCGACGCGCAGCGCGCGCGCCAAGGCGCGGGCATCGGCGGCGACGATCGGCGCTTCGCCGGCGGCGTAGACTTCCGTCAGGATCAGCGCGTCGACCGAACCGAGCACGCCGACGAAATCCTCGAAACAGTCGCGCGTCCGGGTGTAGCGGTGCGGCTGGAAGGCGAGCAGCAGCCGCCGGCCGGGGAAGGCCCCGCGCGCCGCGTCCAGCGTGGCGCGCATTTCCGCCGGGTGATGGCCGTAGTCGTCGATCAGCGTGAACGCCCCGCCCGTGGGCAGGGCGATTTCTCCGTGGCGCTGGAAGCGCCGCCCGACGCCCTTGAATTCCGCCAGCGCCTTGGCGATGGCCGCGTCGGAAACGCCAAGCTCGGTGGCCACGGCGATGGCCGCCAGCGCGTTTCTCACGTTGTGCATGCCGGGCAGGTTCAGCGTCACCGGAAAGCGCGCCGCGTTGCCGTCGGCGCGCACGCAGTCGAAACGCATGCGGCCGTTCTCCACCGCCACGTTTTCGGCGCGCACGCCGGCCGATTCATCCAGGCCGTAGCCGATGATCTGCTTCGAGACGCGCGGCATGATCTCGCGCACGTTCGGATCGTCGGCGCAGAGCACGGCGACGCCATAGAACGGCAGGCGCTGGAGAAAATCGGCGAAGGTCTGCTTGAGCCGCCCGAAGTCGTGCCCATAGGTTTCCATGTGGTCGGCGTCGATGTTGGTGACGACGGAAATCACCGGCGACAGATACAGGAACGAAGCGTCCGACTCGTCGGCCTCGGCCACCAGATAATCGCCCGATCCGAGCCGGGCGTTGGCGCCGGCGGCGTTGAGCCGGCCGCCGATGACGAAGGTCGGGTCCATGCCGCCCTCGGCCAGGATCGACGCCACCAGACTGGTCGTCGTCGTCTTGCCGTGCGTGCCGGCCACGGCGATGCCGAGCTTCAGGCGCATCAGCTCGGCCAGCATCTGGGCGCGCGGCACCAGCGGAATCCTGCGTTCCCGCGCCGCCCGGACTTCCGGGTTGTCGTCCCCGACCGCGGTGGATACCACGACCGCGTCGGCGGCGCCGACGTTTTCCCCGGCGTGCCCCGCGAAAACGCGGATTCCCAGCCCCGCCAGCCGGCGCGTGGCGGCGTTGTCGGCGATGTCCGAGCCGCTGACGCAAAAACCCAGGTTGGCCAGCACCTCGGCGATGCCGCTCATGCCGGAACCGCCGATTCCGATGAAATGGATGTTCCTGACCCTGTGCTTCATGGCCCGCACACCTCTTCGCACGCGCGCGCCACTTCCGCCGCCGCCGCCGGTTTGGCCAGCGCGCGCGCTTTCTCGGCCATGCCGAGCAGCCGTTCGCGCGCGCAGCCGCGAATCAGGGCGGCGACCGATTCCGCGCTCATTTCGCTTTGCGGCAGCAGGAAAGCCGCGCCCGCCCGCGCCAGGAATTTCGCGTTGCCGCTCTGATGATCGTCGACCGCGCTCGGATAGGGCACGAGGGCGCTCGCCACGCCCGCCGCCGCGAGTTCGGCCACGGTCGACGCGCCCGCCCGGCACAGCGCGAGATCGGCCCAGGCGTAAGCCTCGGCCATGTCCGGGATGAACGCCCGGCAGTCGGCGCGCACGCCCGCCGCCGCGTAATTGGCTTCGAGCGTCGCCAGGTGTTTTTCTCCGGCCTGATGGCGAACGCTTGGCCGCTCCGCTTCGGAAATGAGGGCCAGTCCCCTGGGCACGGCGTCGTTGATCGCCGCCGCGCCGAGGCTGCCTCCGAGCACCAGCAGGCGCAGCGGTTCCGCGCCGCGCGCGCCGTAGCGCGCGGACGGTTCGGGCAGCCCGGCGATTTCGGGCCGCACCGGATTGCCCACGTGGCGGCTCTTCGGCAGGGCGTCCGGAAAGCCGCAGAGAATGCGGTCGGCGACCCTGGCGAGCGCGCGGTTGGCGAGGCCGGCGATCGAGTTCTGTTCGTGGATCACCAGCGGGCGGCCCAGCAGCGCGGCCACCACGCCGCCCGGAAAACTGACGTAGCCGCCCATGCCGAGCACGACGTCGGGCCGCGCGCGGCGGATTTCGCGGAACGCCTGCCAGAGGCCGGAAAGCAGATTGAACGGCAGCAGCAGCTTGCGCGACAGCCCCTTGCCGCGCAGGGCGGCGAAGCGGATCCACGCCATTTCGTAGCCGCGCGCCGGCGCTGTGCGCGCCTCGAAACTGTCCGGATTGCCCATCCAGACGATTCTCCAGCCGCGATCCCTGAGCAGGTCGGCGACGGCCAGGCCCGGAAAGACGTGGCCGCCCGTGCCGCCCGCCATGACGAGGAGCGTCCGGCTCATGGCTTCGCTCCGCGCATGAGCTGCCTGTTCTCCCAATCGACCCGCAGCAGGATCGCCAGCGCCACGCAGTTGGCGAGGATGCCGGAGCCGCCGAAGCTCATCAGCGGCAGCGTGAGGCCCTTGGTCGGCAGCAGCCCCATGTTCACGCCCATGTTGATGAAACCCTGCACGCCGATCCAGATGCCCACGCCCTGCGCCACCAGCGCCGGGTAGACCCGGTCGAGCGCGACGCACTGGCGGCCGATGGCGAAGGCGCGCTGCACCAGCAGGCCGAACAGGAGGATGATCGTGACGACGCCCGCGAAGCCGAGTTCCTCGGCGACGACCGCGAGCAGGAAATCGGTGTGCGCTTCGGGCAGGTAGAACAGTTTTTCGACACTGGCGCCGAGGCCCACGCCGAACAGTTCGCCGCGCCCGAAGGCGATCAGCGCGTGGGAGAGCTGATAACCGCGCCCGAAGGCGTCCGCCCACGGGTCCATGAAACCGAAGATGCGGTCGCGCCGGTACGGCGAGACGACGATCAGGATGGCGAAGGCGATCGCCAGCACGATGACCAGGATGGCGAACAGGCGGGCGCGCATCCCGCCCAGGAACAGGATGCCGGTGGCGATCGAGATGATGACCACGAAAGCGCCGAAGTCAGGCTCCTTGAGCAGCAGCACGCCGACCGCCACCATCGCGGCGGCCATCGGCAGGAAAGCCTTTTTCAGGTCGAGCATGTGCGGCATCTTGCGCACCGTGTAGTCGGCCGCGTAGAGCACGGCGAAGAGCTTCATGAGTTCCGACGGTTGCAGGTTGACCACGCCCAGCGGCAGCCAGCGGCGCGCGCCGTTGATCTCGCGCCCGACGCCGGGGATCAGCGCCAGCGCCAGCAGGATGAAACCGGCGACGAAGAGCCACGGCGCGATTTTCTGCCAGGTTTTCAGCGGCGCCTGGAAGGCCAGTCCGCCGGCGATCAGGCCGATGGCCAGGAACACGGCGTGGCGGATCAGGAAATAGGCGGGATGGTTGCCGGTGAATTTGCCGGCCTCGGCGATGGCGATCGACGCCGAGTAGACCATCACCATGCCGAGCAGGAGCAGCAACAGCCCGCTCCACAGCAGGGTCAGGTCGATTTCGGACGGCGGGCGGCGCCGGGCGTCGAGCGCGGGCAGCATCAGCGCGGCCCCTCTTGCAGCGCGCGCACCGCGAGGCCGAACACCTCGGCGCGGTGCGCGTAGTTGCGGAACATGTCGAAACTGGCGCAGGCCGGCGACAGCAGCACGGCGTCGCCCGGCCGCGCGCTGGCCGCGCACCAGCGCACGGCCTCTTCCAGGTCGCGGCAATGGCGCAGGGGCGCGCCGCAGCCGTCGATGGCGCGGCCGATCAGCGGCGCGTCGCGGCCGATCAACGCCACGGCGCGCGCGTGTTCGGCCAGCGCCGGTTTCAGGGGCGAGAAATCCTGCCCCTTGCCGTCGCCGCCGAGGATCAGCGCGATCTTGCGGCCAAGCCCGCGCACCGCCGCCAGCGTCGCGCCGACGTTGGTGCCCTTGGAATCGTCGTAGTAGGCGACGCCGCCGATCTCGGCGATGCGTTCGACGCGGTGGGGCAGTCCCTCGAATCGCCTGAGCGCCGGCGCGAGATCGGCCGGCCGCGCGCCGACGGCTTCGCACAGCGCCAGCGCGGCCAGGGCGTTGGCCACGTTGTGCCGCCCGGCCAGCTTGAGATCGGCCGCCGCGACGAGGCGCTCGCCGCCGCGCATGATCCAGCCATCGGCAAAGCCGTAGTCGCCCGCCGCCGGAGCCGGGTCCAGCCCGAAACCGACCGTCCCGCGGCCTTCGCGCCGCCACGCCCGGCAACGCGCGTCGTCGCGGTTGATGAGCATCAGGCCATCGCCCTGGAACACGCGCTCCTTGGCGGCGGCGTAATCGTCCATGCCGGCGTAGCGGTCGAGATGATCCTCGCTGACGTTGAGCACCGTCGCGGCGTCGGCGTTCAGGGTGTAAGTCGTTTCGAGCTGATAACTGGAGAGTTCGAGAACCCAGGCTTCGGGCAGGGAAGCGGCGTCGAGCGCGGCCATCAGCGCGTCGAGCGCCGAGGGCGAAATGTTGCCGCAGGCCACGGCGGGAATCCCCGTGGCGTTGAGCAGATGGGCGGCGAGCGCCGTCGTCGTCGTCTTGCCGTTGCTGCCGGTGATGGCGATCGTTTTGCTCCCCGGCGCGTGGCGGCGGACGCCGTGGGCGAAGAGTTCGATTTCGGAGACCACCGGCACGCCGCGCGACGCGGCCGCCCGCGCCCGCGGCGTTTGCGCCGGAACGCCGGGCGAAATGGCGATCAGGTCGACTCCGGCGAACGGCGCGTCGGTAAACGCACCGGCGATGAGTTCCACGCCGGGCAGGGCGGCGGCGAGCGCCCCGGCGTTGGGCGGTTCCCGCCGGCTGTCGGCGACGCGCGGGACGGCGCCCTCGCGCGCGAGCCACCTGGCCATCGCCAGGCCGCTCTCGCCAAGCCCCAGCACCAGCGCGCGTTTTCCGGACAGGTTCATGGCGGTCAGCGGATCTTAAGCGTGGAAAGTCCGGCCAGCACCAGCATGATGGTGATGATCCAGAAGCGGACGACGACCTGCGTTTCCTTCCAGCCGCCGAGTTCGTAGTGGTGGTGCAGCGGGGCCATGCGGAAAATGCGTTTTCCCCCGCTGTGCCTGAAGTAGAGCACCTGCGCCGCGACCGACAGCGTTTCGGCGACGAACACGCCGCCCATGATCGCCAAAACGATTTCCTGCCGCACGATCACCGCCACGGTGCCGAGCGCCGCGCCCAGCGCCAGCGCGCCGACGTCGCCCATGAACACTTCGGCCGGATAGACGTTGAACCACAGGAAACCCAGCCCCGCGCCGGCCATCGCGCCGAGGAACACCGCCAGTTCGCCGGCGCCCGGAATGTAGGGCAGCAGCAGGTAGCGGGAGAAAACCGAACTGCCGGCGACGTAGGCGAAGATGGCCAGCGCCGCGGCGATCATCACGGTCGGCATGATGGCCAGCCCGTCGAGGCCGTCGGTCAGGTTCACCGCGTTGCTGGTGCCCACGATCACCAGGTAGGTCAGGACGATGAAGCCGACGGCGCCCAGGGGATAGGAGATCGTCTTGAAGAAGGGGACGATCAGCTGCATTTGCGCCGGAACGGTCGACGAGAGGGCGAGATACACCGCCACCGCGAGACCGAGCACCGATTGCCAGAAATACTTCCAGCGCCCGGAAAGGCCCTTCGGATCGCGGTAGACGACCTTTTTCCAGTCGTCGTACCAGCCGATCGCGCCGTAGCCGAGCGTGACGAGCAGCACCACCCAGACGTAACGGTTGCCGAGGTCGCCCCAGAGCAGCGTGGTGACGCCGATCGAAATCAGGATCAGCACGCCGCCCATGGTCGGCGTGCCCGACTTGGCGAGGTGCGTCTGCGGCCCGTGCTGGCGCACCGCCTGCCCGATCTTCTTGGCCGCCAGCCAGCGGATCACGCGCGGGCCGGCGATGAACGAAATGATGAGCGCGGTCAGCGCGGCCAGCACGGTGCGCAGCGTGATGTAGTTGATCACGCCGATGCCGCGCACGTCCTGCGCGAGCCATTGCGAGAGCGTCAGCAACATGCCGGCGTCTCCCGTTCCCGCGCGGCGATGGCGTCGACCACGCGCTCCATGCGCATGAAGCGCGATCCCTTGACCAGCACGATCGTTTCGGGCGTCAATTCGGAAATCAGGGCGGCGGCGAGGTCCTCGAATTTCCTGAAATGCTCGCCGCCCGCGCCGAAATTCCGCGCCGCCAGGACGCTCGACTCGCCGACGGCCAGCAGGCGGTCGATCCCCTGGCTCTTGGCGTAGCCGCCGATCTCGTCGTGGAACTGGGCGGTCATCTCGCCGATCTCGCCCATGTCGCCGAGCACCAGAATCTTGCGGCCGAGGGTGGCCGCCAGGACGTCGATGCCCGCGCGCACGGAATCCAGATTGGCGTTGTAAGTGTCGTCGAGCACCAGCGCGCCGCGCAGTCCGGCGCGGCGTTGCAGGCGTCCCGCGATGCCGCGGAACGCGGCGAGGCCCTGCCGCGCCGCCGCCAAGGGCACTCCGGCCGCCAGCGCCGCCGCCGCCGCGCCCAGCGCGTTGCGCGCGTTGTGCGCGCCGGGCAGCGCCAGTTCCACCTCGATCCGCTCGCCGCCGAACTCGATGGCGACGTGGTTCTCCAGTCCGCGCGTCCGGCACTGGCCGGTCACGTCGGCGGCGCCGTCCAGCGAGAAGCACAGCCGCCGGCAATGGCCGCTTTGCGCGCGCCACGGTTCGGCCCAGACGGAACCGGCGTCGAAAACGGCGACGCCTTCCGCGTCGAGGCCCGTGAAAATGCCGCCTTTTTCGGCGGCGATCCGGTCGAGCGTGCCCATGCCTTCCAGGTGGGCGCGCTGCGCGTTGGTCACCAGCGCCACCGTGGGGCGGGCGATGCGGGCAAGGCGGGCGATCTCGCCGGGATGACTCATGCCCATCTCGATCACCGCCGCCCGGTGGGCGTCGCCCAATCCGAGCAGGGTGAGCGGCAGGCCGATGTCGTTGTTCAGGTTGCCGGAAGTCGCCAGCACCGCGTCGACGCCGAGCGCCGCGCCCAGGATGGCGGTAATCATTTCCTTGCTCGTCGTCTTGCCGTTGCTGCCGGTCACGCCGATCACCGGCAGGTCGAAGCGCGCCCGCCAGTGGGCCGCGAGATCGCCCAGCGCGGCGCGCGTGTCGGCGACCACGACGAGCGGCAGGTCGCCGACGGCGGCATCGCCGCGCAGCGCCTCGGCCCCGGCGAGGTCGACCACGGCCGCCGCCGCGCCGCGCGCGCGCGCGGCGGCGACGAAGTCGTGTCCGTCGAAACGCTCGCCGCGCAAGGCGATGAACAATTCCCCGGCGGCCACCGTCCGGCTGTCGGTCGATACGCCGAGAAAAACCGCGTCGCCGCCCGCGACGGTTCCCCCCATCGCCTGGGCGGCGGCCCGCAAATCCATGCGCGCGCTCATCGCCGCCCTTCCCGCCACGCGGCCAACGCGGCCCTGGCTTCGTCGATATCCGAAAACGGACGCCGCGCGCCGGCGATTTCCTGATACGTTTCGTGCCCTTTTCCGGCCAGCAGCGCCACGTCGGCCGCGTCCGCCGAGGCGATCGTCCGGCGGATCGCCTCGGCGCGGTCCTCGACGATTTCGGCTCCGGGCGCGGCGGCGGCGATTTCGGCGAGAATCGCGGCCGGATTTTCGTCGCGTGGGTTGTCGCTGGTCAGCACGACGCGATCGGCCAGCCGCGCCGCCGCCTCGCCCATCAGGGGACGCTTGCCGCGATCGCGGCCGCCGCCGCAGCCGAACACGGCGATCAATCGCCCGCCGCGCGCCGCCGCCGCGCCGCGCAGCGTGGTCAGCGCGTTGATCAGGGCGTCCGGCGTATGCGCGTAATCGACGACGACGAGCGGCTCGCCCTGCCCGCCGACCGTCTCCAGGCGTCCCGGCGGCGGCGGCAGATCGGCGAAACGCGCGGCGACTTCACGCGGCGCGAGGCCCGCGTCGATCAGCACGGCGGCCACGGCCAGCAGGTTGGCGACGTTGAAACGGCCGATGAGCCGCGTTTCCACGCGCGCGCGGCCGGTCGGCGCGGCCAGGATGAAACGCAGGCCGCCGGGCGTGTCCTCGACGGCCTCGGCGCGCACGACGCCCTGACGGTCGGCGAACTGGCCGTCCGTCTGCGTGTAGCCGATCACGCGGCTCGCCGTCGTCCGTCGCGCCAGTTCCCGCCCGAAGGCGTCGTCGAGGTTGATGACCGCCAGGCGCAGGCGCGGCCAATGGAACAATTTTTCCTTGGCGGCCGCGTAGTTTTCCATCGTCCCGTGGTAATCGAGATGGTCGCGCGTCAGATTGGTGAACACCGCCGCGTCGATCCGCGCGCCGTCGAGACGCCGCTCCTCGATGCCGATCGAGGACGCTTCCAGCGCGCACGCCTGCGCGCCCGCCTCGGCGAATTCCGCGAGCAGGCGGGCCAGCGGCGCGGCCTCCGGCGTGGTCAATCCGGGTTCCGCCGGCTGGCCGGGGAATCCCGCGCCGAGCGTTCCGATCGCCGCGCAGCGGCGCGGATGAAGGCGCGCCAGCCATTGGCCGACGCTCGTCTTGCCGTTGGTGCCGGTGACCGCGATCAGGGACAGGCGCTCGCCCGGATGGCCGAAAACGGCGTGCGCCAGCGGCCCGCTGAGCGCGCGCGGATCCGGCGCGCCGAGATTCGGCAGACGCCATTCGTCCCGCCAGGCGAATCCGTCGCCGGTCTGCCAGAGGACGGCGGCGGCTCCCCGACCGATGGCGTCCGGGATGTAGTCGCGTCCGTCGGCGCGAGCGCCGGGAAAAGCCAGGAACACGTCGCCGGGTCGCACACGGCGGCTGTCGTCGGCCGCGCCGCGAAGCCGCGCGCCCTGCGCCGCCAGATCGCGGAGCGCCGTCGAAACATCGGGGGAATTCGCCGCGCTCACAGCGCCTTCTCCGTCCGGCCGTTCTGGGCGGCGGCGGTTTGCATCGCCGGGGCGTCCGGGACGACGCCGAGCACGCGCAGCGCGCCGCCCATCACCCTGGAAAACACCGGGCCGGCAACGTCGCCGCCGTAATGCGCGCCGGACTTCGGTTCGTCGATCATCACGGCGACGACGAGGCGCGGGTCGGACACCGGCGCGAAGCCGACGAACGACGCCACGTATTTCCTGACGTACTGACCGCCCTCGACCTTGTAGGCCGTGCCGGTCTTGCCGGCGACGCGATAGCCCGGAACCTGCGCCTTGGGCGCCGTGCCGCCCGGCTGCGCCGCCATTTCCAGCATGGCCCGCATTTCGCGCGCGGTCTGCTGGCTGAAAACCTGCGCCGAACGCGCCGGCGTTCCGTCGGACCGGGTCAGCGTCAGCGGAATGATGTCGCCCTCGCGCGCGAAAACCGTGTAGGCGCGCGCGAGCTGCATCAGCGAGACCGACAGGCCGTGGCCATACGACATGGTGGCCTGCTCGATCGGCCGCCAGGTTTTCCACGGCCGCAGACGCCCCGCGACCTCGCCGGGAAATCCGAGACCCGGCGGCTGCCCCAGCCCGATGGCTTCGTACATGCGCCACATCTGTTCCGGCGAGAGCATCGCGGCGATCTTCGCCATGCCGATGTTGGAGGATTTCTGAATGATCTGGGCGACGGTCAGGGGGCCGTGCGGATGCGCGTCGGAGATCGTCGCCGCGCCGATGGCCATGCGGCCGGGAGCGCAATTGATCACGGTGTCGAAACGCACCTTGTCGGCTTCCAGCGCCAGCGCCGCCGTGAAGGGCTTCATCACCGAGCCGGGTTCGTAGGTGTCGGTCAATGTCCGGTTGCGCAACTGCGCGCCGGTCAGGCGTTCGCGGTTGTTCGGGTTGTAGGTCGGCCAGTTGGCGAGCGCCAGGATTTCGCCGGTGCGCGCGTCCACGACGACCGCGCCGGCGGCCGTGGCCTTGAAATCCTCGACCGCCTGTTTGAGCTGGCTGTAGACGACGTACTGGATTTTCGAGTCGAGCGCCAGGCGGATATCCCTGCCGTCCCGCGGCGGGCGGATCGAACCCACGTCCTCGACGATCTGGCCGAGCCGGTCCTTGATGACCGAGCGGCTGCCCGGATGGCCGAGGAGCTGGCTCTGGAACGCCAGCTCGACGCCTTCCAGCCCCTTGTCGTCGACGTCGGTGAAGCCGACGATGTGCGCCGTCATTTCGCCGGTCGGGTAGTAGCGGCGATATTCGCGGTCCTGCCCGATGCCCGGAAGTTTCAGCGCCGCCACCTTGTCGCCGGTTTCCGGCGGCAGCTGGCGCTTCAGGAAAACGAAGGGTTTGTCGCTGGCCAGCCGGCGCGTCAATTCCTTGACGTCCATTTCGAGCAGGCCGGCCAGGCGGCGCGTCTGTTCGGGCGACAGCCTGGCATCGGCTGGAATGGCCCAGATCGACTTCATCGGTGTGGACACGGCCAGCACGTCGCCGTTGCGGTCCGAAATCCGTCCGCGCGAGGCGGAAATTTCGAGATCGCGGCGATAGCGCGATTCCCCTTTTTCCTGCAAAAAGTCGTTGTTCAGCACTTGCAGGTAAAACGAGCGCCCGATCAGCATTCCGAAACACGCCAGGATCGACAGGGCTATCAGGCGGGAACGCCCTGCCGGCAGGCACAGCTTGAGCACCGGGCTTTCGGCGAATTTATGCGCGCGCGCGCCGCTGAAATTGATCATCGCCCGCCTCCGAGCGGAGCGGCGGCGACGCCGGCCGTTTCCGGCGCGCGCATTTTCAGCCTCTCGCGCGCGATCTTTTCGATTCGCGGCGAGGTCGCCCAGGTCGACAGTTCCAGCTGCAATTGGCCGAATTCGATTTCGAGCTGGCGGGCGCGTTCCTGCTCGGCCTCCATCGCCTGGAACAGCTTGCGCGCCTCGTGCCGGGAAGCCACCAGGCACAGCGCGCAGACGAGGATGGCGAGCAGCAGCAAGACATTGAGGCGCGCCATCTCAGGCCGCCTTCCGGACGGGCGGATCCGGGAGTTTTTCGGCGACCCGCATCACGGCGCTGCGCGCGCGCGGATTGGCCGCCACCTCCTCCGCGCCGGCCCTGACCGGCTTGCCGACCAGGCGCAGGCGCGGCGGCGGCAGTTCGGCGGAACGCAGGGGCAGGCGTTTCGGCAGACTGTCGTTGCTCGCCTGGTCGCGCATGAAGCGCTTGACGATGCGGTCTTCGAGCGAATGAAAGCTGATGACGACCAGCCGCCCGCCCGTTTTCAGCGCGTCCAGGGCCTGCGGCAGCGTCAGCGCGAGCTGATCGAGTTCTTGATTGACGTGAATCCGTAGAGCCTGAAAGGTACGCGTCGCCGGATCCTGGCCGGGCTCACGGGTCCGCACGGCCTCGCGTACGAGCGCGGCGAGCTGGCCGGTGGTTGCAACAGGCCGTTCGCTCCGAGCAGCCACAACCTTCTTTGCAATCTGGAAAGCAAACCGTTCTTCGCCATAATTTCTGATTACCTCCGTAATTTCGCGCACGTCCGCGGTCGCCAGAAACGAGGCGGCGGTCTCTCCCCGCGTGGGATCCATGCGCATGTCCAGCGGCGCTTCGAAACGAAAACTGAACCCCCGCGTCCCTTCGTCGATCTGCGGCGACGAGACGCCGACATCCAGCAGCACACCGTCGACGGCCACCCAGCCGGATTCCCGCAACGCCTGGGTCAGTTCGGCGAAGGGGCGGTGCATCGCCGCGAACCGCCGATCCGCGATCTGGCGCGCCGCGGCGATGGCCAGCGGATCGCGGTCGATCGCCAGCAAACGCCCCTCCGGGCCAAGGCGTTCGAGAATCGCCCGCGAATGTCCGCCACGACCGAAAGTGGCATCGACATAAACGCCGTCCGCCTTCACCGCCAGGGCGGTAACGGCCTCGGCCAGCAACACGCTCGCGTGCGTCCGGACGGAGGCCGGTATCACAGGCCCTCCCAGAAGTTGACGGCCTTTTCTTCGGGTTTCATGCGGAAAGCCCGCCGCGCCCGCTCGACGTTGCCCTGCCAGCGCGTCTTGTCCCAGATTTGCAGCACACGCGCGCGCAACGTGAAAACGATGTCCTTTTCCAGTCCGGCCATGTCCCGCAGCCCTTCCGGAATCAGCAGACGCTCGCCCAGGGTCTCCGGATCGATTTCCATCTGGCAGGCCAGCATGGTGTCCTTCACCGCCGCGCGGTCGACGTCGAAATCGTCGATCCGGTCGAGCTTTTCCTGGTACGGTTGCCAGTCCTTCCGCGAATAGAGCGCCAGACAGTCCTGGATCGGAGTCCACACCAGCACCATCGGCTCACCGCCGGCGATGGCCGTCAGATCATCCCGGAAAGCGGCCGGAATCGAGCAGCGTCCTTTGGCGTCTATCGTTTGCGGAATGAAGTGGGTCACGGGACAATTTGGCACTATCTGGGCTATATTCGCACTGTATAGCACTACAACAAGAATCGTCAAGGGAAAATACGAATCTTTTAATCGCAACAATGACTTAGCGGCGTTTTTTCTACTTTTCCCCCGATTGCCGAAAAAAATTTATTGTTTATAATCAATATATTAAAAATTGAAGTGAAAGTGATTTATCAGGAAAATCGCCGTTGCGATTTGGCAACGGTCCGCGCGGGGAAGGCGTAAAAATCATGGCGATGGTGGATCGTCAGGGCTTGCCGCCGGCGGTGGGCACGCACACGGCGAAGTCCCACGAAGTCACGTGTGTGCAACCAAATTCCGACTTTTACATGATCGAGACGAAGCTCGATGATTCGATTGGTGACAAAGCTTACGGCAGTGGCAAACTGGATGCGGAGTTGCGTGAAGAGGGCATCGAAATGATTTCTCCACACAGATCGAACCGGAAGGACAAGAAAACGCAAGACGGCCGCCGCCTTCGTCATTACACACGTCGATGGCTCACTGAACGCCTCCTTGCATGGTTGCCGTGGCACGCCGTTTCTTGGCCCGATGGGAATATTGCGCCGAGAATTTTCTCGGCTTCGTACAACGCGCTTCGATCAAAATTCTATTGAATCGATTCTGAGGTAGGTTCTAAGCTCTCCCATTTTTGCTCGATTACCTCCCTCAAGCTTGAACAACCATTTTTGTTGTACCACGCAATCCGGTAATACATTCGATGCCTTTCAGATTCTCCGTTGGATATAGGGCTTGGGCGACGGCCAAGGTAAAAGATGGGATTGCCCTGTGGGAGTTCGATTTTTCTGGTGGGCATTATAGTTTCCTCCCATCGCTGAAAACGCCATGCGGACATACCCTGCGCCACCGTGCGCAACGGAATCACGTCCGCGCTAGCCTTGAGCTTGTCCAGATAGTCCATCCAAGCCGCATCATTTCCACACGCTGATCACGGGAGGTCATTCAGGCATGTGCGCCTTTGTAGCAATCTTCGCCATGCCCGTGTGCCAACTGGAAATCGACAACCCCTTTCGGATATTTGAGTTTTTCCCGCGGCGGGGTATAGACCATCGCCCGGAAACCATGTCCGGTCATTTCGATCCGTGTGTCGTAGCCCATCGCTTTTACGCCGAATTTCCGGAAGGTGCGCGGTCGAAGCCCATCACGGGGTTTTGCGTAGCGCCGCGATCGTTCTGTTTGGTATATTTGGAAATCAGAGAGATCGCCGCCTTGGCCTTGCGCAAGGCCGCGCTCCAGGTTCACCCGGATTTCCTTTCCCGCTTGCGGAGCAACATGGATTTTCCACACTCCCCGCCAGTTTTCGGCTATCTTCCAGGAAAGTGTTGGCTTCTTTCGCGTGCCTGGCTCCTTTTTGCGCCACCCGTGCCGTCCTGGCCGCCCGCTTCTCTAGCGCCGGATCAATCCCGCCGGCCAACCGTTTTCGGGTTTCTTCACGTCGATCGCGGGCTTCTTCCAGGCTGATCTTTGAATAAGCGCCGAAGGTCCTCAAGTACGCCTTGCCGTCGTAGCGGTATTTCATTCGCCAACGATACCCGCCATGACACCCAAAAACGCCTGACTTTCAAGGAATATCTCGGAATGCTTCGGACAAGAAAAAGACCGGAAACCATGATTTTACTTGGATTTCCGGCCTTCTTCGGAATTTCCCGGATTGTTACTTGGCGGAGAGAGGGGGATTCGAACCCCCGTTAGGGATTTACCCTAAACACGCTTTCCAGGCGTGCGACTTAAACCACTCATCCATCTCTCCGGGAGGGCAGATTCTAGCAGAAGCGGCCGGGATCGACAAACCCGGCGGGGCGCGCCGCCGGTTTCAGCCCTTGATGGCTCCCATCGTCAGGCCCTTCACAACGTATTTCTGGAAGATCATCGTCAGGATGATGGCGGGCGCCATGATGGCGACGGCGGCGGCCATCACGCCGCCCCAGTCGACCTCGGCGTAGGAGACGAAGTTATAGACGGCGATCGGCAGCGTCTTGGTTTTCTCCATGCTCAATACTTGCGAGAACATGAAATTGTTCCAGGAAAAGATGAACGACAGCGTCGTCGCGGTGATGATGCCGGGGCCGGAAAGCGGCAGGATGATCTTGAGGAAGGCGTACTGGCGCGTCGCTCCGTCGACCATGGCCGATTCCTCCATCTCGGTCGGGATCGAGTTGAAATACGAGGCCATGATCCAGACCACGATCGGCAGCGCGATCAGCATGTGCGAAAGGACCAGGGCGACGTAGCTGTCCATCAGATTGAGGCGGGAGAAAATGACGTACCACGGCATCAGGAAGGAAATGCCCGGCATCAGGCGCGCCAGCAGGATGAACACCGCCAGTTTCTTCTGCGCGTAGCGCGAAATCGTGTAGGCCGCCGGCAGCCCCAGCAGCAGGGAGAAGACCACCGCCAGGCCGCCGACGATCGTCGAGTTGATGAAATATTTCAGGAAATCCTGTTCCTCGAATACCCGCGCGTAATTTCGCAGCGTCGGCTCGAACAGGATTTTCGGCGGCCACGAAATGATGTCGACCTGCGTCTTGAAGGACGAGGAGAGCATCCACAGGAAAGGGAACAGCACCACCAGCGCCATGACGATCACCAGCAGGTAGAACAGGATGTTGGAGAGCAATCGGTTTTTCATCCCAGGCCCCGTTTCAGATTTCGGATGACGCGCGCAGCTTCATGATTCCCAGGCTGCACAGGAAAACGATCAGGAACAGCGCCACCAGGATGACCGAGGCCTGCCCCATGCGGAAGTATTCGAAACTGTATTTGAATCCGAGAATGTTCAGGGTCTCCGAGGCGTATCCCGGACCGCCGCCGGTCATCGCAAAAATGATGTCGAAGGTTTTCAGGGCGTCGATCAGGCGCAGGATCATCGCCGTGAGGATCACCGGCATCACCATGGGAATCGTCACGTGGCGCAGAATCTGCCACTCGCTCGCGCCGTCGACCCGCGCCGCTTCCACCGGCTCGTCCGACAGCCCCGCCAGTCCGGCGAGGACGATCAGGGTAATCATCGGCGTCCATTGCCAGACGTCGACGATGATCAGCGAAGGCAACACGGAATCGGCGTGCGAAACCCAATGCCCCTGGGGAAGCCCCAGCGATTTCAGGACGAAATTGGCCAGCCCGATCGTCGGATCGTAAAACAGATTGAACACGATGCCCACGGCCACCGGCGTGGCCACGAGCGGCAGCAGCAGCAGGAGCTTGGCCAGGCTTTTCCCCACGAAGGCCCGGTTCAGGACGAGGGCGGCGGCGACGCCGAGGAAGGTTTCGGCTGCGACCGCGAAAACGGTGAAATAGAAAGTCCGCCACACCGCGTCGAGAAAACGCGGCTCGGTCAACACCCGCGCATAGCCGCGCAGGCCGGCAAAGCTCAGCGGCATCCCCGAAGTCAGGTTCCAGTTGGTGAAACTCAGTCCCAACGTGTAAAGCACGGGGAAAATCATCAGCAGGGCGATGAAAATCAGCGCCGGGAGGGGGAACAGGATGCGCAGATGGCGTTCGAGGAAGTTGGAGTGGAACATGGTTTTTTAGGGAAGGGAGAAGGGGGAATGGGGAAGGGTGAAAAGGCCAGTGGTTTGAGTTTCAGTGCGTCAGGTTTCGGCATCGGTCTTCACTTTCCCGGACGTCATCCATTCGCCGGCGCGGGTCGCGTTCGGGCCGGTTTGCGCTTGATGACGGAACCAAGCATCATATTGAGCCGCTTCCGCCCGCGCGGCGGCGGGGTTGCCGGCCTTTGCGGTAAAAATTGCTTCGCTCATGGTGTCGCCCTCAAGCCATTTATGCGATTGATACAGGGTAGCACATCACCAAGTCCATAAGCCGGGTTTCCACTTTGCCCCAACCTCGACTACGGTGCCATGTGTCATTCCCGCGAAAGCGGGAATCCAGTTTGTTCTTTCCTGCCCGAAGGGCGCCAAATCAATAATGCGACGCTTCGCGCCGGAGGCACGCTCCTGGATTCCCGCTTTCGCGGGAATGACGGGCGACAGCCTGCGAGACGTGAGATGTGAAGTGTCATGAGGCTTTCCTCGTAACGATGGAGGCTTCGCGTTTTGCCTGGTTTCCATTTTGCTCCAACCCCGACTACGGTGCCATGCGTCATTCCCGCGAAAGCGGGAATCCAGTTCGTTCTTTCCTGCCGAAGGGCGGCAAATCAATAATGCGACGCTTCGCGCCGGAGGTACGCTGCTGGATTCCCGCTTTCGCTGGAATGACGGGCGGAAGACTGTCGCATAGTCGCATGGGTTGGGGTGGGCGTAGCGAACCCCAACATTTGGGCGTCAATTCATATCCGCTTGCGTTTGGATTCATTTCGTTGACTCGCAAGCTGTCTGCGTCAAAAAAATCCCGAAATATATGGGCAATGTGTTGTGGAGCGCTTCGCTTATCCCAACTTATGCGGGTTGCAATACCCACGTTCCAGCTTTCTTGATCCCGGCATACATCGCGTCTGGGGCCAGGTCGATTTCGCCAGGCCACGTTACCGCGCCATACTCGACGCGCGCCTGGGCGAAAAGCGCAGGATCGGCAAGGGAAGCGAAAACCCCGGCGCGTGATGACTGAACGAGAGCCGCCAAGTCCACCGTTCCCTCGGCGCCGTCTACGAACCGGACGTACAGCCGAAACCCAGGCCGGGCTTCCACCGCCGCCACGCGCCACGGCATACGCGGCTGGATGGAAGGCGTCAAGGCAAAGGGCGAATCTTGTTGGGCTGCCGATTCTGTGCGCATAGTTTCCAATCTTCCATGAGTTCGGCGCGATGTTCCTGCGTCCATTCGAGAATCAAGGCGAGCGCCCGCCGGGGCATCTCGCCCTCCAGGATGTCCAGAGTCCGGATGTCGATCAGCGCTTCATGCTCCGCATACAGCGCATGGAAATGAGGTGGAGCGTGATCGTTCCAGAACATCTGGATCAGAATTCCGTAAAACGTACTGATGGTTGGCATCCGGCGCGGCCTTTCCGTCACGATGAAAGCCGGTCTGGCTTTCGGGGGGCACGTGCCCGTCGCTGGCTTTCGATAAGAAAACAAACAAAGACGGCTTCATCCTTACTTCCGTAGCGGCCATTGTCTCGCCGCGCGCAAATCGTTTCGCTCATGGTGTGTTGCCTTCAAACGTTCATGCGATCGATACAGGGTAGTATATCGCCAAGGGCAATGTGTTGGGTTCGCTTCGCTCACCCCAACCTGTGCGGGCTATTTTGCGGAGAGATTACCATAAAGTTAACGTCCCATTTTTGAGTGCATATTTTTTTGATATCGCGCCCTTCATGGGGGCAGAAAATTTTATATATTTTCCATTGTTAAATGAAAACTCAACTACGTTCATTCCACTTATCCCCGGTTCGGCATAAACACGAGAACCAATGACCGCGCGGCCATCAATAATAAGTTTTTTATATTTTATCTCTTGGTTTGTTTCGGTATTTTTAAGGATGAAACCACTTAATTTCACGGATTGCACATTAACGCCGTTGACATTTACGGTTTTACCCGTGTTTTGATAGGTGAACTCAATATACAATGCGTTTTGTATATTTTCTTGTCCGCTAGAAATACTTTCTGCGGCATGGATTGTATCTTGCAGGCAGGCAAGGAATATCATCAAACAAATACTTGCTACGATTGCGACTCTCGTTTTCTTGTTTGTATTCATTTTCTGCTCCTTCGTCAAAATGGTTTGTAGGAGCCTAACGCTCAAGTCAAGCTGCGCCACGAAGCGGCGTCGGCTTAAATGGTTTGTTAGTCTGGCGTGAAATTATGCCCGCGTGGAAAAGAAACCCACTCCCCAACAGGGGAGTGGGTTCGCGCAAGCCAGCCAATTACTTCCCGTATTCTCCGGCTTCCTTCAGCAATTCATCGACCTTGGCGGCGCGTTCCTTGGCCATTTCGGCGAGTTTCGGCGATTCGCCCTTGGTGTTGATCGCTTCGATGACCACTTCGCCGATCAGGTCGCGCGCCTGGCCGACGGCGCTCATGTACGGACGGTCGAAGGGGTAGCCGTTCTGGGCGGCGAAGACTTGCGTTTCAACCAGGCCGGGATTGACCTTGGCGAGCACTTCCTTGTCCTGCCACGCCGAAACGCGGGCCATGGTGATGTTGGTCAACATGCCGCGCTTGGCGAGTTCCTTGCTGGTCGCCCAGTTCAGGAACTGGTTCGCCAGCTCCTTGTTCTTCGATTGACCGGAAACGGCCATGCCCCACGAGACGACGATGAACGGCGAGTTGGTTTTCGGCCCCGCCGGGAGATTGGCGATGCCGAAGTTTTCCGCCGGAATCTGCGTCTTGGCCGGGTCGACGATCTGGCCGTAGAACACCGAGGCGTCGGTCCACATGGCGATCTTGCCCGCCTGGAAGACCGGCATGATGTTTTCCCACGACATCGAGGTCACGCCCTTGGGGCCGTAGTTGCCGAGGAGCTTGCCGTAGTAGCGGATGGCGTCGACGGCCTGCGGCGTGTCGAAGACCGCCTTGCCCTGGTCGAGATAGCGCCCGCCGTAGTTATAGATGTAGCTGGAGAGTTGCGTCACCGCCGCCGCGCCCTTGCCGCGCGAGGCGAGGCCGGCCACGTCGTCGGAGTTGAGCTTCTTGGCCGCTTCTTCCAGTTCGGCGAAGGTGGTCGGCACCTTGACGCCGGCCTTCTGGAACAGATCCTTGCGGTAGTAGAGCACCTGCCATTCGGTCACCAGCGGCACGAGATACGGCTTGCCGTCGGCGCCCGACGCGACGCCCATGATTGCCTTGGGATAATCGGAAAAATCGTAACTGGCGAGCGTGTCGTACCAGCCGTTCTTGGAGAACATGATGCCTTCCTGCAATGGCCGCGTCATGAACACGTCCACGCTCGAAGACTTGGTGGCGAATTCCGTCGTCAATTTCTGGGTCAACTGGCTTTCCTGAAGACTTTCGAAATTGACCTTGATGCCGGTGGATTTTTCAAATTCGGGAATGGCCCCCTTCAGCAGTTCGCCGTAGGGATGGTTGGCCAGCAGGACGCGGATTTCCTTGCCCTGCGCCAGACCGCCGGTGGAGAAACAAAGCGACGACAGCGCCACCAGCGCGGTGGCGATCAACTTCTTTTTCATGATGCCTCCTTGGGAGATTGAAAAACAACTACGTGGGAAAAAACCGACTGAAAATCAACTGACTGAAAATCCGCGCGAACGCGCCTGCCGATGAACAACGAATCAAACGATGGTCTCAGAAGTGTCCTTGTCGAAAACGTGGGCGCGGGCCAGATTGAGGCCGACCCGCAGGGTTTGCCCGACGCCGACCGGGCTGTCGGGCACGGGCATCCGCGCCACCAGCGTATCGCCGCCGCAGGCGAGATGGACGAAAATCTCCGATCCGAGCGTTTCCACCACGTCGGCGCGCGCCGTCAGCGTATTGCCGGCGTCGGGCTGGCCGGCGGCGCACAGCGCGATGTCCTCGGGACGGATGCCGAAAACGACCGGGCGGCCCAGGCGGGATTGCAGGGCCGCCCGGAAGACGGCGGGCGCCTTGACGCGGAAACCGCCGCCGGCGATGAACAGCTCGCCGCCTTCCGCCTCCGGCGAGGCTTCGACGAAATTCATCGCCGGCGAACCGATGAATCCGGCGACGAAACGGTTGGCCGGCTGGCTGTAGACTTCCATCGGCGATCCGTGCTGTTGCAGGACGCCGCGGCTCATGATGAAAATCCGGTCGGCCATGGTCATGGCCTCGACCTGGTCGTGCGTGACGTAGATGATCGTCGCTTCGAGCCGCCGATGCAGCTTGCTGATCTCCGCGCGCATGGCCACGCGCAGCTTGGCGTCGAGGTTGGAGAGCGGCTCGTCGAAAAGAAACACCTTGGGCTTGCGCACGATGGCGCGGCCGACGGCGACGCGCTGGCGCTGGCCGCCGGAAAGCTCCCTGGGCTTGCGTTCCAGCAGATCCCCGATGCCGAGGATGTCGGCGGCTTCCTGGACGCGGGAAGCGATTTCGGCCTCCGGTATTCCGCGGATGCGCAGGCCGAACCCCATGTTCTCGCGGACGTTCATGTGCGGATAGAGCGCGTAGTTCTGGAACACCATGGCGATGTCCCGGTCGCGGGGCGGCAGATCATTGACCCGCAGGTCGTCGATGAGAATGTCGCCGGACGTGGCCGTTTCCAGACCGGCGATCATGCGCAGCGCCGTGGTCTTGCCGCAGCCCGACGAACCCACGAGCACCGCGAATTCCTTGTCCCGTATCTCGATGGAAAGATTATCGACCGCCCTGACCGCGCCGAACTGCTTCACCACGTTTTTCAAAATCACGTTTGACATGATCCGCCTTTTCTTCTACCACCGGACTGTCTGGACATCGTCTCTCGATTCACGCGACCCCTGCCGTATCGACTCCATACACGAAACTAGCATGACACCACATCCTGACAAAGTCAATTATGTCGTTGAATAATATGATCTTTGACGCATCGCTGCCTATCCTGCCCCCGCCAGCCGCGCGAGCGATCCCGCCGGAAAGGATCGCGGAATCGCCGATGCGGGCCAACGCCGTATAGTCTATCCCAAGTATAAGACAAATGTGTTGATATTGTCAGACAATAGTAATAGAGTGACCGTTCCGGCGGAGGATGGCATCGCAGGCGGCTCCCGGTGTCCGTCTTCATCCAAACGCCGTTCGTTCGAGCCGCGTTCATTCGGCAATTGGAGGGAGTTCATGGAAACGAGATCGTTGTTGCGAAACGATAAAGACGTAACGGCGCGGCCCTGGCGGTTTTTCGCCCGTTCGGTGATCGTGGGAGCCTTCGTCGCGGCGCTGGCCGGTTGCGGGGGGGGGGGGGGGGGGGGGGGCCATGGGAACAATCCCCCCACCCCCCCGCGGCTAAAAATCA
>JAIRPF010000057.1 GCA_031257115.1 Accumulibacter sp. | reverse complement strand
GCCATTCTTCCTGCTTGCGCTGTTCTTCCTTGAGGACGATATCCGGATCGTCCGGCGGCGGCGGTTCGACCCTGGGTTCGATTTTCGGTTCCGGCGGTGGGGGAGGGGGGGGCGGCGGCGGTTCGGGGACTGGTTCGACCCTGGGTTCGGGGGGCGGCTCGATTTTGGGTTCGGGAGCGGGTTCCGGCTTGGCGGTAACGACCCGTGGCGCGCCCCGCCAGACTTCGACGGCGACCGACGACGGCGTCTGGTTCTTCCATTGCACGCCGAAAAACAGCGCGCCGACGAGCGCCGCGTGCACGAGCACCGACAGGATCAGCGACGCGACGCTGGTTTTCTCTTCGGGTGGGCGCGGAGAGGTATCCACTGTCGCTTCCTGGAGGCCCTATTTGCCGGTCTTGCCGGTCGGCTGGACGAGCAGCCCGATCTTTTCGACGCCCTGGCGTTGCAACTCGTCCAGGACTCCGAGCACGACGGCGTATTTGACATTTCTGTCGCCGACGATCAGCACCGGGCGTTGCGGGTCTTTCTTGCGGGCGTTGGCGATGGCCTGGGGCAGCTCGTCGCCGCCCAGCCGGGTTTCCATGCCCCTGTCCATCAGCGCGAGCGATTCGTCGGGGCGGATCGTCACCTGCAAAGCCTCGGCGGGCGCTTGCGAAGCCTTGCCGACCGACGGAACGTCGATGCTGGCGGTGGTCATCATCGGCGCGGTCACCATGAAGATGACCAGCAGCACGAGCATGACGTCGATGTAGGGGACGACGTTGATTTCGTTTTTCAGGCGGCGTTCGCGCATGAGGCTTCCTCCTCAACGCATGTGGCGTTGCAGGATGTTGGAGAATTCTTCCATGAACGATTCGAAGCGCGTGGCCAGGCGGTCGATTTCGTGCGAAAAGCGGTTGTAGGCGACGACCGCTGGAATCGCCGCGAACAGGCCGATGGCGGTGGCCACGAGCGCCTCGGCGATGCCCGGCGCGACGGCCGAGAGCGTGGCCTGGGCGACGTCGGACAAGCCGCGGAACGAGTGCATGATTCCCCACACCGTGCCGAACAGGCCGACGTAGGGGCTGACCGAGCCGACCGAGGCGAGAAAGGCGAGGTGCGCGTCGATGTTGTCGATCTCGCGCTGGTAGGTGGCGCGCATGGCGCGGCGCGCGCCGTCGATGACATCCTTCGGATCGAGGTTTTTCTGGCTGCGCAGCTTGGCGAACTCGCGGAAGCCGGACTCGAAGATGCGTTCCATGCTGCCGGCGCCGTGCCGGTCGTTGACCGCGCTCTGGTACAGGCTGTTGAGATCGCCGCCGCTCCAGAAATCGCGCTCGAACTGCTCGGTCTGCGCCCGCGCCTTGTGGACGGCGAACCATTTGCGAAAGATGTAATACCAGGACATGAAAGAGACGCCGGCCAGGATCGCCATGACGAACTGGACGACCGCGCTGGCGTTTACGATCAGGTGCAGGATGGAAAGATCTTGCGAGACGTTCATTGGAGTGCTTCCAGTTGGGACCGCATGGCGGCGGGAATGGAGACGATTCTTGCCGGTTCGGCGTCCGCCCCGATCTTGACGCAGACGACCTGCACCGCGCCGCGCGCCAGCGTTTCCCCGTCATCGCCGCCGCGCCAGACGCGCTGGCGGAAGAATATCTGCGAGCGCGTGATTTTCTCGACTTCGAGGCCGACCGTGAGCAGCTCGTCGAGCCGGGCGGGCTTCAGATATTCGAGGCTGACGCTGCGCACGACGAAAGCGATGCCCGCGTCGCGCAGCAGATCGGACTGCTCGAACCCGGTCGAACGCAACCATTCGCTCCGGCAGCGTTCAAGGAATTTCAGATAATTGGCGTAATACACCACGCCGCCCGCGTCGGTATCCTCGTAATAGACGCGGACGGGAAAGGTGAAAACCTGGGGCTGGAGCTTCATGGACACGCCGTTTCGGAGTTCGCGGGGTAAGAATCATGGGTCTGCGGATTCATGGACGGGAATTTTAACCCTTTGTCCCCCTCCCGCGCGCGCCACCGCCCCGATCATGAGGGAGACTTGGTTTGCGGCGCCTCGCGCCGAGGTGTACGCCCTGGATTCCCGCGTTCGCGGGAATGACGGAAATTTGTGGGCGTTCGATTCAAGCGATGACCGTTCTTTTTCCCCGTCATCCTCGCGCAGGCGGGAATCCAGTCTATTGAATGGCGATGCACGGGAACAACTGGCGTCATTCCCGCGAAAGCGGGAATCCAGTTCGTTGCCTCCGGCCCGAAGGGCCGCGTATCAATCCATGCGCCGGTTTGGACCTTGGTTTTTCTCCGTGGCCAAGGTTTTCCCATCCAGATTCCCGGCGGGCGATATACGGGCAAGGCTATCGCAATTTCACGCCGTGGTCGGAGGCGATTTTTTCGAGTGTTTTGCGGACTTGTTCCGAGTTCAGCCCGTGCTCTTCCGCGAAGGCGGCCCATTCGGCCAGATCGGGGTTCGCGGGTTCCGCTTCCGTTTCGCCGGGGAGTTCGATTCTCTTGTCTTCCGGCCAGAGGTTCAGGAAAGCGTCGAAGTCCACGCTTCCGGCCGCGCCGCGCAGCGCGGACGCGCGGACGTTGAACAGCGCCGCGCGGTCGCCCAGCGCGTAGAGCACGCCGGGATTCAGCACCCAGGCGTGAATGTCGGCCAGAAACGCGCTTCGCGGCTCCTGCCCGGCATAAAGGAGCACCCAGTCGCCGCCGGCGTTCCGGCGCAATGCCGCCAGGTCGATCGCGGCGCTTTCCAGTCTGTATTTTTCGACATGCCGGGGAAATAGCGAACGGTTTTCCGAGGATACCCGCTCGCGGTACGACGCGATGTAGCGATTGATCGTATCCGGCATGTTCGGCGCGCCGACCCTGTCCGCCTCCAGGAGCGCGATCCGCCCCTGTTTCAGCCGGGGGCTGCCCGCTTTTTCGAGCATTTCCAGGAGCGTCGGAGAAACGTCGTCGATCCCGTCCGATGACAGGCGGCCCCGTGTCGAAAGCGCCGCTCCGCAGAATTCGCACCAGTTCAACTGCTCGCCGAAATCCCTGGGTTCGCGCCGCCACCAGCCCGGCTCGACCGACCAGCCGCCCGGCCCGTCGAACAGCATGTCGAGCGCGCCCGCCACTTCGCAGAAAAACGCGCCTTTCGGCGTGATCGTCGCGCTCCACATATTTTGCACCCAGCACGCATCGCGCAGGGCGATCCACTCGCCGTCGGGAATCCCCAGGTCTTTCCGGCTGACCAGCATGGGCTGATGGAGCGTGCCGTTCCTGTGATCGTTGATTAGCTGATACGAAAACGACTCCTGTATCAGCTCGAAATGCTCATAGTATTTTTTTCCGGTCGCGGTCCACAAGCCCGGCCCCTCGCGCCGGTTTATGCTCTCGTCCCAGAAATAATTCTTGTCCCGCAGATAGGCGATGAAATCCCGTACCGGGCGGCGCAAGGGTTTCAGGCGATACCTTGGCGGATGCCTTTCCGCGAGATACCGGACGAACGCCTCGAATTTCGGATGGAGCGTCGGTTCGCCGCCCATGACGCCGATCGTCCGCCCGAATCCTTCCAGCGAATCCACGGCCCGCCGGAACGCGCCCTCGTCCATGAAAAACGGCTTTTTATGATTCCCGCAAAAGCGCGTGCAATTTGAACAGCCCAGCGAACAGGCGTTCGTGATGTCGATCTGGATGATTCGCATGTCCTTGGGCGATCGCATCGAATCTCACCTCTTCCCGTCCAGATAATCCGTCATGAACTTCAACTGTTTCCCGCAATCCGTCAGGCGGTTCGCCGCGATATTCGCGCACATGCTCCGCATGAACGCGACCATCGACCGCTCCACGTCGTCCGCGATTTCCGGCGCGCGGGCGACGAGATATTCCGCCCGCGTCCGGTACATCGCCAGATATTCGTCGAGCAGTTCCGGCGTCATGCGCTTGTCGTGGATGAACGCCGTCATGTTGGATTCATGTTTGCGGAAAAAATACAGCGCCACGTTCCACCCCGCGACGCGGCCCGCCCGCTCGAACGCCTTGTAGACGACGTGAATGTCGTCGACCAGCACGCCGGCGGGAAACGCCAGCCCCTCCCACAGGGCGCGGCGGAAGAGCTTGGTCGGCGGCGCGACGTTGTAGAGCCGGCGCGCCAGGAGTTCCCGCAGCCCCCGCGGCCGGTCGAACGAGAAACGCTCGCCGCCGGCGAAATACGGTTCCAGACGGCCGTCGAAATCGTTGCAACTGCCGCACATGGCAATATCGGCGTTCTCTTCCCGCGCGAGCCTGGCGAGAAACTCCAGCATCGAAGGCGCGCAATGGTCGTCGTCATCCACGAACGCGACATATTCCCCCGTGGCGGCGGCCAGCCCGGCGTTGCGTCCGGGCGAAGCGCCGGCGTTCTTTCGGATCGTCAGCAATTTCACCCTGGCGTCCGCCCCGGCGTAAGCCGCGCAAATGGCCGGCGTATCGTCCGTCGAACCGTTGTCCACCAGGATCAGCTCATGATCGCCGAACGTCTGCTTCCGCAGGCAATCCAGCATGACCGGCAAATACCGCTCCCGGTTATAGGTCGTCAGAATGACGCTGATGAAAGGCATGATTCAAATCCGCAATAGTGACGACATCATTTCAACGGCGCATCCAGAAACAACCACCATCCACTTGATAAACGGGAATCCAGGGACAAACCCTTCGGCACACCCGTCATCCCCCTTGACAAGCGGAAATCCAGAAACGCACCTTTCGGCACACCCGTCATTCCCGCGAAAGCGGGAATCCAGAAGCGTACTTTCCGGCGCGAAGCGCCGCAAGGCAAGCCTCCCTCAAGAGGGAGGTTCTGATCGGCGGCGCGTTCCGCGCCGGAGTGTACATTTCTGGATTCCCGCTTTCGCGGGAATGACGAAGTGAAGATGGAAATTTCGTGAGTTGGTTTGAAGAGCATGGTGTTTGAATGAGCGCGTCGTTCAGGAATGATTAGTTGCTGATTCGGCCATGAAAACCAAAGTCCCCGTCATTCCCGCGAACCGACAACAAAAATCAACCCCTCCGTCATTCCCGCGAAAGCGGGAATCCAGCGCGTACTTTCCGGCGCAAAGCGCCGCAAGCCAAGCCTCCCTCTTGAGGGAGGTTCTGATCGGCGGCGCGTTCCGCGCCGGAGTGTGCATTTCCGGATTCCCGCGTTCGCGGGAATGACGCCATAGGAGCTTGAAATCTCGTTGCGGGAGTAATGGACATTTTATGAATGACGCCGTGGGAGCCTGAAATTTCATTGCGGAATCGATGGGCATTTTATCGGGGAACGGGACAAGGATGCGTGAATCATTCAAATTCGACGGTAATCAAATCACTTTCGGGCACGCCCAGTGAAATGAACTGTTTCCTGAGTTCTTTCCGCACGTTTTCATACATGGATGCGATCAGGATGGTCGATGGTCCGCCGCCGGCCTCCGTCACGGCGGCGGGAAGCCGGACGGGAACGCCGCCCAGCGTGACGCCGTTTTTCATCTCGTCGTTATCGAAGAACCCGTCGATCGTCACGCCATGCCGGGCGAGCACGGATT